>NZ_BAAAEN010000003.1:0-382923 GCF_039523035.1 Pigmentiphaga daeguensis
ATGCCAATGATTTGTTCTTCTGTGAAACGCTTCTTCATGCTACCTCCACGGAGGCAGACTCTACATCATTACCGTACTAATCTCGGGGAGCAGGTCAGACGCCCACAGGCTGACGGCGTGGCCACCGACCACGAAATCTTGGTGTCGTCGTTCATCGTCACTCCGCTTCTGTGGCAACCAGTCGCGGCGATAGCGATGGCCGCGGCACCGCGAGCGAGCCGTTCATCCAGCTCAGGGTCTCCCAGGCGACCGCCTGCTCGAACGGGTCAGTCTCGGGCAGGCTGCAATACCCGCTGACGGCGCCGGCATCCATGCGGTGCTCCAGCACCGCGATGGCGGCATCAACGCGTCCTGCGAGGCCTTCAGGCGCGCCAGCGCGCAGTGCCGTCAGGTCGTTCACTTCCTGTTCAAGTTCCTCATCGAAGCGCATGGAATTTCCCTCGGAGAGCGAGCAACCAGGGCTCGATGTTGACGCCGAGCATGGCGTGACCGGCCGCGTTCGGATGCAGGAACGTGGGCGATGCATCCCGGAAGAACGCCGCGCCATTGGTGAGGTTGTAGGGACGCAGCTGCGACATGCGTAGGATGTCCAGCACAGGGATGGCGTAGTACTCGCACACGTTTTTCGAGGCGTCCGCGTACTGCCACAACGTCCCGTACGACGGGCCGGGGATGTCGCGCATGTGGTAATTGGGTGGCAGCGTGATCCATCGCCGCCGTGCGCCGCCTTCATGGCGCTGGCATCAGCGTCATGGTTGCCCGCGCGCCGGCCCTCGGCAATGCGGACTTCCTGCTGATCGTCAACGGCGGGCGCCACGCCGATGCGGCGTGGGACCTGGCCCGGGTCATCGGGCAGGGCTCGCGGGTCCAGCTCGAACACACAACCGCGTTTATGGGGCTGGCGTCTCGCAGCTATTCGACCGTGCAGTGGTTTCCGCCCGAAGCTGGCGGGCCCGCTGCTGGCGTGCGCGGCGTAGCTTCCATAAGAGGGCATAGCGTCGATGCCGACGCCGTAGACGCTGCAAGTCGAAATACACCGCTCCAGCATACCCAGCGGCTGATACCGCTCAGCGCACCCAGGCCTCAATCCTGGAGGCGCCCGTTCGATTCGATGCAAGCACAAGGCCAAGCGCAATGAGCAAGCCCACCAGCAGGGGCGACGTGCGTAGCACGACCAGGCGCACCAGCCGGTTGGTCTGGAGCATATGCGCCGCCAACGTGTTGATTGTTCTGGCCGTCGAGCTTTTCGAAATGGTCTTCGCCATTGAGCGCCACATCGGCTTTCTGGTCTTGGTCGCGCAAGTGCTCACAGTTTTCTATGCCCTGGTCCTGGTGGTCGGCTACGTGCCCGACCGTAAGGATAGCGGGCGCGATCCGTCCTAACCCCGACAACCCGCCCCGGTTGTCGGGGCCACATTCCAGGAGAAGACGATAGTGAGGACCATTCGCTATCCCCGCCGCCGCGGCTACATCAGCCACTACCGCGCTGGCCGCATCAATCGCCGCGAGACCAGCACGGCCTGGGCCGATCGGATGATCAAGCTCGACGGCCAGACGCGCACCGCGGCGTTTCGCCAAGGCCTCGTGGTCGCCCACGCTGCGGGCCACATGTCCGACCCCGTGGGGCGGTACGGCCGGCCCGGCACCAATACGCCCGAGTTCGATGAATATCAGGCCGGCTATGACCGCGCCCAAGAGCTGCTTGTACAGCATCCGTAGGAGCCTGCATGCACCACCAACCCACCACCATGGCAACGCACCCCATGCGTCTGTCTACCCTGACCGTGCCGCGGCACATTTACGAGAGGGCATGCGCGGCGCGCGATGCAGCCCAGCGTTTGTATGACGGTCAGACGTTGGCATTGCACCAGCGATCGATCGCCTACCTTGCTGCCAACGAAGAAATCCACCGGTTGAGACAGTTGCTTGTGGCTCACGGCATCAGCGCGCAGAAAGGAACAGAGTAATGACGCCTTCCAAAACTACTCGTGCCACAGTCGCTTCACGTCCCGATGTGCTGAGCCAAGGGCGCCGTAAGGTCGCCTGCCGTTACTACATAGCTGCCGAGCAATGCGATCAATTTTTCCGAAAGAAAAAGAGTCAGTTTGCAATGGTCTCGGAAGGCTTGGTTGGCGAGTACGTATTTTTCCAGCAAGCCCTCCACATCCCGACGATGCCGTTCAAGCATGGCGATCGCGGCGGCGAGGCGAATGCCGTTCTCATGCGGCAATTGGTTCAGTTGCCCGAGCATTTGTCGGGTCAATGGAAGATGCATTTTCCCAAGTTGGCGACTGACCTGCCCCCCCCATGGATCATCCGACGTAACTCCGACTCCATTCTCGAAATTCGCTCCTCGGTGCAACAGCACTCCCAAACTTCTGGCGGCTTGATAGGCAATAGTGCATTCGAAGAAAGCAAGTTGTCCAATCTCATCAGCGAAGGCTGCTTGACGACGTTCACGTTCTCTACGTTCAGTGCCTGCTATGTACAAGGCTACTGCGCTGGCGACAAGAGTCGCACTGGCTCCAAGAGCTTGCCAGGGCTCTCGAAGCAGATTGTCAGCCGCAGCATCCCAGTACGGGGTCCACGATACCAACCACAATGCAAGCGCCCCAAGGCGGAGCCAGTCTCCCTTTGTCAGCTGGACCATATTTTTTCCCCATCTCATTTCTCGGTCAAATCGTATTCCAGCCCCAGTGGAGTGTCAGCATGACTTCGACCGTCAGCTTCATCGTGGGAATGATCGTGGGCATGCTGTTCGGCGGCACGGTCGGCGTGGCCGCCGCCTGCATCTGCGTCGCGGCCCGCGACACGGACGACGCCCGGCCCGAGGACGACAGGGCCGACACCGCCGCGCTTGGCGCGATGCGCGGCGGCGTGACGACGAATGGGCGCCACTACCAGGCCGGTATCAGCCGGGCGTTCGTCAATTACAACCCGCTCGACGTGCTGAAGGAGCTGAGCGCGGCGATGGGCTATCACGGCGCCGTCGGTTACTGCATCGTGATGTCGGACTACATGCGCCAGCGATTGAGGGACACGATTGCGTTCCATGGCGGCGCGCTGGGGGTAGGGCGCCAGGGGGCTGACCTGCGCAAGCAAGGCGGCTACATCAATCTGGACGGACTGTTCCTTTCGCTGGTCACCGTCGGCGCCATCGCGGTGCTGGCCGTGGTCTACGGCGGGCCCTGGGCGTGGGATCTGATCAAGCCGTGGCTGCACGAGGTGACCCGATGAAGGCCGACGAGCAGGTTGCGGCGCTACTGGATGCGCTCGCCAGCGCCCCGATGAGCGCCGTAGACGGCTTAGCCAGACTTGAGGGTGGACGCAGCACTGGAGTACCGCAGTCCGGAACTTGCACAAGCGCCTTTCGCGTCGAAGCTAGACCAGACTTCACCCCAGGGAAAGTGCTCGCCCCCCAAGCTGAACGATCGACCAAGCTGCTGCGCCAACTCCATCCGAACAAAGGCGATCTCACGTTCGCTGGAAGCACGAGTTGGCCAGCCCCCGACTATCTCTGCATCGGTAATGCTTACACCAAAGTTCAACTGCTGCAACGATCCAAGGTGATAGCAAAGCGCGAAGGAGCATGGCAAACCACCGAAGCTCGCGCCGTGATAGTGGTGCCATTCGTATCCGGTGCCCATGTCCCTGTGACCTGCACGCATCGGCAACAACGTCGAGGGTACATCAGCGGCACGTGCACCTGCCCCGAGTTTCACCCCCAGGCCAGGGAACCATATGGCGCCGGTATCAGGACAAATGCGAAGGCTAGGAAGCGGGCTCTGGGATTCGTTGGTCAATGGCGAGCTCTACGAAGACTCGGTCTTGGGGTAAGCCGGCCGACTGCCAGCATGTTCGATCGTAGCACCCCTGCAAGCAGGACGGAGGTCAGATGAAGGCGGACACACCGAAGCGCATGCGGGTCCTGCCGCGCCAGCGCAAGATTTTCGGCACCAGCTACGACGTTGACGGCGAGGTCATGGCCTACACCGAAACGCAGGTGGCCGAGTTCGGCGACGCATGCTACCAGGACGGGCGCCGCGACGCGCTTGCGGCCGTCTCCCGCGCCCTGGCCACCGCTGGGGTGCCGGTAGGCCCCCACAGCTACTCGGCCGCGCAGCGCGCCGAGGATGACGCCTGGGCCGAATACCGCGCGGGACGCGGGCCGCATCCGGTGAAGCGATAGTGGCGCGCGAGACCATCCATACCGAGCTGGGCGAAGAGCTGGAACGCACGCGCTGCCGCGCGTTCTGGCCCGCCGATGACGAGTTCTACAGCCGCGTGCGCGCGGGCGGTGCGTTCAAGAGCTGGTGCAAAGCCTGCCTGATCGCCTACGACCGCGACCGCGCCCAGCGCCGGCAATCCACAGAGGTATCACGATGATCATTTTTTCTTTGCCCGCGAAGGGCGATAACCGCAGGGGGCATTCATGCGAAGCTCCCGACGCACACGACGCACAAGACCGAAAGCCGACACCGTTGGCGCCGGCGGCCAAGAACCGCTATCTGGCGACCATCCGCCGCATCCTGAACCTCGCCATGGAGTGGGAATGGATCGACCGGGTACCGAAGCTCAAGGCGTTCGAGGAACCGGACGTGCGTGTCCGCTGGGAGCCGCCGTCCGTCATCACGCACCTCATCCAGGCCATTTCACAAGACTGGCTCAAGGAGGTTGCGCTGTTCGCGGTCAGCACCGGCATGCGGGCGGACGAAATCCTGTCCCTCACGTGGTCCCAGGTTGATATCGTCCGCCGCACCGCGTGGGTTACGCACAGCGGAGCGAAATCCAAACGGGCGCGGGCCGTGCCGCTCAACGATGACGCGGTGGCGGTCTTGCGCCGCCGGCTGGGCAAGCACGACAACCTCGTGTTCACCCGGCAGGCAGCCAAGGGGCGGGAGGTGACCAAGATCAGCCAGATCGACGCGCGCATGTTCGCCCGAGCATGCAAGGCGGCCAAGATCGAAGATTTCCACTTTCACGACCTGCGGCACACCTGGGCGAGCTGGCACGTTCAGCGCGGCACGCCGCTCATGGTGCTCAAGGAGCTTGGCGGCAGGGAGCGGATCGAGATGGTGCAGAAGTACGCGCACCTGGCCACCTCGCACCTCGCCGCGCACGCAGAAAATGTCAAATTTTGGTCAAACGGCATCGCGCAAAAAGAAACGCCACCGGCGAGGGTGGCGCTAAGTGCTTGATACATAAGTGATTCTTTGGTGGGCCTCCTCGGAGTCGAACCGAGCACCAACGGATTATGAGTCCGCTGCTCTAACCAGGCATGAGCTAGAGGCCCGAGGGCGCAATTCTACACCGAGTTGCGCTCTCGGCCGGAGGACCGCTCAGATCACGTACAGATCCACGTACTCATGCACCGGCATGGCCTCCAGCGCCTGCTGGTCCAGCGACACGCCCAGGATGGTGTCCTGCTGCTTGGCCGGGAAGCGGCGGGCCAGGTTGGTCCGGAACTTGGCTTCCAGCAGCGGGATGCCGTCCTTGCGGCGACGCTTGTGGCCGATGGGGTATTCGCAGACGATTTCCTTGAGCTTCTTGCCGTCCTTGAATTCCACGGTCAGCGCGTTGGCGATGGAGCGCTTCTCGGGGTCGTGGTAGTCCTTGGTGAAGGCCGGGTCCTCGACGCAGACGATCTTGTCGCGCAACTGGTCGATGCGCGGGTCCTTCGCCACCTCGTCCTCGTAGTCGCCGGCGGTCAGGCGGCCGAACAGGATGGGCACGGCCACCATGTACTGGATGCAGTGGTCGCGGTCGGCCGGGTTGTCCAGCGGGCCCTTCTTGTCGATGATGCGGATGCAGGCCTCGTGGGTGCGGATGGTGATCTTCTTGATGTCGTCCGCGCTGCGGCCCTGCTTCTGCAACTGCTTGTGGATGTCCATCGCGCATTCGACGGCGGTCTGCGAGTGGAACTCGGCCGGGTAGGAGATCTTGAACAGCACGTTCTCCATCACGTAGCTGCCGTAGGGGCGCTGGAACTTGAAGGGCTGGCCCTTGAACAGGACGTCGTAGAAGCCCCAGGTCTTGGCGCTCAGCACCGAGGGATAGCCCATTTCGCCGGTACGCGCGATCAGCGCCAGGCGCACGGCGCGGCTGGTGGCGTCGCCGGCGGCCCAGCTCTTCCTCGAGCCGGTGTTGGGCGCGTGGCGATAGGTGCGCAGGCTCTGGCCGTCGACCCAGGCCAGGGACACGGCGTTGATCAGTTCATCGCGGGTCAGCCCCAGCATCTGGCCGACCACGGCGGTCGAGGCGACCTTGACCAGCACCACGTGGTCCAGGCCGACGCGGTTGAAGGAGTTCTCCAGCGCGATGCAGCCCTGGATTTCGTGGGCCTTGATCATGGCGGTCAGGACGTCGCGCATGGTCAGCGGTTTCTTGCCTGCGGCGACGGCCTGGCGCGACAGCCAGTCGGCCGTGGCCAGGATGCCGCCCAGGTTGTCCGAGGGATGGCCCCATTCGGCGGCCAGCCAGGTGTCGTTGAAGTCCAGCCAGCGGATCATGGCGCCGATGTTGAAGGCGGCCTGCACGGGATCGAGTTGGAACTGGGTGCCGGGCACCTTGGCGCCGTTGGGCACGACGGTGCCGGGAACGATGGGTCCGAGCAGCTTGGTGCAGGCCGGATATTCCAGCGCCTCCAGGCCGCAGCCCAGGGTGTCGATCAGGCAGTTGCGCGCGGTCTCGTAGGCCAGCTTGCTGGTGATGCGCTTTTTCAGGACGTAGTCGACGATGTCGACCAGGACCTGGTCGGGTTTGGGACGGACAGTGGAAATAGAAGACATGGGGCTCCCCCCTACGCGCTTCGCGCGCCCCCCAGGGGGCGGCACCAGCGGGCCGGCGGAGCCGGATCCGCGGTGCCCTGGATGGGCGGTTTGCGCTTTGCGGGTTTGATGGGTTGAAGGATGTTGGTTATTGCAGGAATGAAGCGGTCTTTTCTTTACTTGCGCTTGGCCAGCGGCACGAACTTGCGGTCTTCGGGGCCGGTGTAGTTGGCGCTGGGGCGGATGATCTTGTTGTCGATGCGCTGTTCGATGATGTGGGCCGACCAGCCGGCGGTGCGGGCGATCACGAACAGCGGGGTGAACATGGCGGTGGGAACGCCCATCTCGTGGTAGCTGACGGCGCTGAACCAGTCGAGGTTGGGGAACATCTTCTTGACGCTCCACATCACCGATTCCAGGCGCTCGGCGATCTCGTACAGCCGCATGTTGCCGGACTCCTTGGACAGGCGGTGGGCCACGCCCTTGATGACCTGGTTGCGCGGGTCGGATACGGTGTAGACGGGGTGGCCGAAGCCGATCACCACTTCCTTGTTCTCGACGCGGCGGCGGATGTCGGCCTCGGCCTCGTCGGCCGTCTCGTAGCGGCTCTGGACCTCGAAGGCGACTTCGTTGGCGCCGCCGTGCTTGGGTCCGCGCAGCGCGCCGATGGCGCCGGTCAGGGCCGAGTACATGTCCGAGCCCGTGCCGGCGATGACGCGGGCGGTGAAGGTGGAGGCGTTGAATTCGTGCTCGGCGTACAGGTTCAGCGAGGTGTGCATGGCCCGCACCCACGAGGCGGGCGCCGGCTTGCCGTGCAGCAGGTGCAGGAAGTGCCCGCCTATGCTGTCGTCGTCGGTATCGACGTCGATGCGCTCGCCGCGATGGCTGTAGTGGTACCAGTACAGCAGCATCGATCCCAGCGAGGCCATGAGCCGATCGGCGATGTCGCGCGCGCCGGGCAGGTTGTGGTCGTCCTTCTCGGGCAGCACGCAGCCCAGGGCCGACACGCCGGTGCGCATCACGTCCATGGGGTGGCTGGCCGCGGGCAGCCATTCCAGCGCCGCCTTCACGTTCGCGGGCAGGCCGCGCAACGCCTTCAGCTTGGTCTTGTAGGCCGCCAGTTCGTTGCGGTTGGGCAGCTTGCCGTGCACCAGCAGATAGGCGATCTCCTCGAACTCGCACTCATCGGCGATGTCCAGGATGTCATAGCCGCGATAGTGCAGGTCGTTGCCGCTGCGGCCCACCGTGCACAAGGCGGTATTGCCCGCCATCACGCCCGACAGGGCCACCGACTTCTTCGGCTTCGGCCCCGCGGCCGGCTGGTCCTTCTGATTCGATACCGTTGCGCTCATCGTCTCACTCGCTCCATTTGGCAGTTGCTACTGTTGAGATCCACCCCCTGGCAGCCTTCGGCCCTAGACCACGACACGGGGGATCCGGCTCTGCCGGTCCCCCGCCGTCGGCCCCCTGGGGGGCGCGCGTCAGCGCGTAGGGGGGGTCTACCTCTTTTTGAACAAAGCATCCAAATGCTGTTCGAACGCGTGATAGCCAATGCGATCGTACAACTCCTCGCGCGTCTGCATCATGTCGATCACGTTCTTCTGGTGCCCGTCGCGGCGGATGGCCGTGTAGACGGTTTCCGCGGCCTTGTTCATGGCGCGGAAGGCGGACAGCGGGTAGAGCACCATGGACACGTCGGCGCTGCGCAGTTCCTCCACCGTGAACAGCGGCGTCTGCCCGAACTCGGTGATGTTGGCCAGCACCGGCACCTTCACGGCGTCGACGAACTTGCGGTAGGTGGGCAGGTCGTAGGCGGCCTCGGCGAAGATGCCGTCGGCGCCCGCTTCCACGCAGGCCTGGCCGCGCTCGATGGCGGCGTCCAGCCCCTCCACCGCGATCGCGTCGGTGCGCGCCACCAGGAAGAAGTCGGGATCGGTCTTGGCATCGGCCGCCGCCTTGACGCGGTCCACCATTTCCGCGGCCGAGACGATTTCCTTGCCCGGACGGTGGCCACAGCGCTTGGCGCCGACCTGGTCCTCGATGTGGCAGGCAGCGGCGCCGGCCTTGATCAGGCTCTTGACCGAACGCGCGATGTTGAAGGCCGAGGGGCCGAAGCCGGTATCGATGTCCACCATCAGGGGCAGGTCGCACACGTCGGTGATGCGGCGCACATCGATCAGCACGTCGTCCAGCGTGTTGATGCCCAGGTCGGGCATGCCCAGCGAGCCGGCTGCCACGCCGCCGCCCGATACGTAGACGGCGCGAAAGCCCGCGCGCTTGGCCAGCAAGGCGTGGTTGGCGTTGATGGCGCCGATGATCTGCAGGGGATGTTCTTCGCGCAGCGCCTGGCGGAAGCGGGCGCCGGGCGAGGCAGGTCGTGAGGAGGTCATGGCGATGACTCGGACTAGGGAAAACTCAGCTTACTGCAAAGACCGTGCCATGCGTGGGCCAGGGCCGCCCCTTCCCCGCGCCAGGCCGCATGGCCACAGGCTTTGCCCGCGGCGTCCCAGGCGTCGACGGACTCGCCCGCCCGCCTTTGACGGCAGATTCATTTCACATTTGAAATCTATATAATCAAATCTGCAATACGGATCTTGCCATGGACCTCCCTGCCGCGCTTCCCCCCCGCTCGCAATCCCGGCCCGTCATCTGGACCATGGGCATCAGCCGCGTCTCCCGCGCCTTCGCCGAACTGGCTCCGGCATATGCCGGACAAGCCGATTTCCGCATCGTCGACGAAGGCTTCGAGACGGCGGCCCGCTCGATCAACGAGGCGGCGCGCCAGGGCCTGGTCGATGCGGTGGTCGCGGGCGGCTCGAACGGCGCCTACCTGCGCCAGCACGTGGACGTGCCGGTCATCCTGATCAAGGTCACGGGCTTCGACGTCATGCACGCCCTGACCACCGCCAGGCAGTTGTCCAGCCGCCTGGCCCTGGTCACGCACGCCTCCACCTTTCCCGAGACCGAAGCCTTCAAGCAGGCCTTCGGGCTGGACTTCCCCAGCCACAGCTACGTCACGACCGAGGACGCCGCCGCGCAGGTCAAGGCGCTCAAGCGCGCCGGACTGGAGGTCATCGTCGGCCCCGGGCTGGTTTCGGACCTGGCCGAGCAACAGGGCCTGGCCGGCGTCTTCCTTTACTCCAGCAATTCGATCCGCGTCGCAATGGAAGACGCCATCGAGGCGGCCCGGCTCGCGCGCATCGAACAGCGCCGCCGCGAATACCTGAACACGGTGCTGTCCCACCTGAACGAAGGCGTGGCCGCGGTGGACGCCGAAGGCCGCATCCAGTCGCTCAATCCGCCCATGGAGCGGCTGCTGGGCCTGCGGCGCGAACAGGCCATCGGCCAGCCGCTGGAGGAAGCCGCGCCGGCCATCTCGCTCGACGGCCCCCTGCGCCACGGGCAGAAAGAACTGGAGACCATCCAGAAGGTGCGCGACAAGGTGCTGATCCTCAACCGCATCCCCATCCTGAGCGGCGGCGAACTGCTGGGCGCGGTGGTCACGGCCCAGGATGCCCAGGCCATCCAGCGGGTGGACCGCAACCTGCGTACCGGCGCGCCGGCGCGGCCGTCGGGCACGCGCTACGACCTGGACGACCTGCTCGGCAGCTCCGGACCCATGCAGCGGGTGCGCGAGCTGGCCCGGCTGTACGCCGGCGTCAGCTCCACGGTACTGATCGAGGGCGAGAGCGGTACCGGCAAGGAGGTGCTGGCGCAGGGCATGCACCGCGCCAGCCCCCGCCGCGACTTTCCCTTCGTCGCCATCAACTGCGCGGCCTTCCCCGAACCCCTGCTGGAAAGCGAACTGTTCGGCTACGAGGAAGGCGCCTTCACCGGCGCGCGCAAGGGCGGCAAGACCGGACTGTTCGAGGCCGCCCACAACGGCACGCTGTTCCTGGACGAGATCGGCGACATGCCCCTGGCGCTGCAGGTGCGCCTGCTGCGCGTGCTGCAAGAGCGGCAGGTGCTGCCGGTAGGCGCGCTGGAACCGGTGGCGGTCAACGTACGGGTGATCGCGGCCACCCACCGCGACCTGCAAGCCATGGTGCGCGCCGGCGACTTCCGGCAGGACCTGTTCTACCGCTTGAACATCCTGCGCATCGCCATGCCGCCGCTGCGCGAGCGCGAAGGCGACATCGACGAACTGGCCGAGGAACTCTACGCCCGCGCGCAGCGGCGGCTGGGCATGGCCCGGCCCGTGCGCCTGCCGGCCTTCGTCCGATCACGGTGCGCGCAATACGCCTGGCCCGGCAACCTGCGGGAGATGGAAAACGTGCTGGAACGGGTGGCGGTATCGCATGCGGGCCGCAAGATCGGCCGCAAAGAACTGGAGCTGGAACTGGAGATCACCGTGCCCGAGCTGTACGGCGGCGCGGACGAGGCGCCCGCCGCCGGAGGCGAGGCCGCCTTCGCGCCGCTGGACGAGATCGCCCGGACCAGCCAGGCCGCCCACGCACGCCGGGTGCTGGACGCCTGCCATGGCGACCGCGCGGCGGCGTGCCGGATACTGGGCATCAGCCCCGCCACGCTGTGGCGCAAGCTGAAAGAGGCGCCGCCCGGCGCCTCGTAAGGCCTAGCAGAAGGCCTGGATGCCCGTCTGGGCGCGGCCCAGGATCAGCGCATGGATGTCGTGCGTGCCTTCGTAGGTGTTGACCACCTCGAGGTTGACGACGTGGCGGATCACGCCGAACTCGTCGGAAATCCCGTTGCCACCCAGCATGTCGCGCGCGACGCGGGCGATGTCCAGCGACTTGCCGCAGGAGTTGCGCTTCATGATGGAGGTGATCTCCACCGCAGCCGTCCCTTCGTCTTTCATCCGTCCCAGGCGCAGGCAGCCTTGCAGGCCCAGCGTGATCTCGGTCTGCATGTCGGCCAGTTTCTTCTGCACCAGTTGGTTGGCGGCCAGCGGACGGCCGAACTGCTTGCGGTCCAGCACATACTGGCGGGCGGTGTGCCAGCAGTACTCGGCGGCCCCCAGCGCGCCCCAGGCGATGCCGTAGCGTGCGGAGTTCAGGCAGGTGAACGGCCCCTTCAGGCCGGCCACGTTGGGCATGTAGTTCTCTTCCGGCACGAAGACCTCGTCCATGACGATCTCGCCGGTAATGGACGTGCGCAGGCCGACCTTGCCGTGGATGGCGGGGGCCGACAGACCCTTCCAGCCCTTCTCCAGGATGAAGCCGCGGATGTTGTCCTTACCGTCCTCGTCCTTGAGTTTGGCCCAGACCACGAACACGTCGGCAATCGGCGAGTTGGTGATCCACATCTTGGCGCCGCTCAGGCGGTAGCCGCCGTCCACCTTGGTGGCGCGGGTGACCATGGAGCCGGGATCCGAACCGTGGTTGGGCTCGGTCAGGCCGAAGCAGCCGATCAGCTCGCCGGTGGCCAGCTTGGGCAGGTATTTCTGCTTTTGCGCCTCGGTACCGAACTCATGGATGGGGACCATGACCAGCGAGGACTGCACGCTCATCATCGACCGGTAGCCGGAATCGACGCGCTCGACCTCGCGCGCGATCAGGCCGTAGCTGACGTAGTTCAGGCCGGGGCCGCCGTATTGTTCGGGAATGGTGGGCCCCAACAGGCCCAGCTCGCCCATCTCGCGGAAGATGGCGGCATCGGTGCGCTCGTTGCGGAACGACTCCAGCACGCGCGGCATCAGCTTGTCCTGGCAGTATGCCGCCGCCGCTTCCCGCACCATGCGCTCGTCGTCGGTCAGCTGCTGATCGAGCAGCAAGGGGTCGGCCCAGTTGAATTGTGCAGGCTTGTGCATAAGATTCATGTCTCGCAAGTAGTTGGGGAAACAGGAGACACCGTGTCCTCCCGGCGAATTTCCTGCAAGATATACGGATTCGAGCACCACGCCAAACGAGTTCTTTTCACTTATCTGTGCGTTTTCCGCACTTGGTAAAGTAGAGACTGACGATTCCGGGCCCCCCCTCATGCGCCGCAAGTTGCCCAGCACCGCCGCCCTGGCCGCCTTCGAGGCAGCCGCGCGCCACCAGAGCTTCACCAAGGCCGCGGCCGAACTGGCCCTGACCCAGAGCGCCGTCTGCCGCCAGATCGCCGGCCTGGAATCCTTCCTGGGCCTGAAGCTGTTCCGCCGCACCCGGCGCGGCGTCACCCTGACCCAGGCCGGCCAGACCTACGGCGAGACCGTGGCGCGCCGCCTGGACGAGGTCGAGCGCGACACCCTGGACCTGATGGCCCGGCGCGGCGAAGGCGGCGTGCTGGAACTGGCGTCCGTGCCCACCTTCGCCACCCGCTGGCTGCTGCCGCGCCTGGCCGACTTCGAACGCCACGCCCCCAACATCGTCCTGAACATCACTCCGCAAAGCCGGCCCTTCCTGTTCGAGGGCACCCCCTTCGACGCCGCCATCTACGCCGGCGACGGCCCCTGGCCGGGCACCGAGGCGGTCTTCCTGATGCCGGAGAAGCTGGTCCCCGTGTGCTCGCCCAAGCTGCTGGGCGTGCGCAAGCGCATCATGCCCGGGCAGTTCTCGGCCTACCGGCTGCTGCAGCAAAGCACCCGCCCCTACGCCTGGCGGCAATGGTTCGCCGCGCAAAACGTCAGCCATCCGCACGACCTGGGCGGGCCGCGCTACGAACTGTTCTCGATGCTGGTGGAAGCTGCCGTGCACGGCCAGGGCATCGCCCTCGTGCCACGGCTGATCGTGGAAGAAGAACTCGCATCGGGCCGGCTGATCGTCGCCTGCGAACGCGAATCGGTGCGGGACAAGAACTACTACCTGGTCCTGCCCGAGTGGAAGGCCGACCACGAACCCCTGCACCTGTTCACGCAGTGGCTGGCCGCCCAGGCGGCCCAGTACCGGGCGCAGCATGGGCTATAAAAAACCCCACCCCCTACGCCCTTCGGGCGCCCCCTCAAGGGGGCGGCGCTGGCGGACCGGCAAAGCCGGATCCGCGGCGCCCTGGATCAAAGCAGCCATGCGGTGCTCCGCACCGTTGATATCACTGGGCAGCCAGCGAAGCACCGGCGCCACAACCCGAGATAAAGGAACTAGGCACAGGATGCGGTGGATCCGGCTCCGCCGGTCCACCCGCATCGCCCCCTGGGGGGCGCCCGTAAGGGCGTAGGGGGGGGACCCCTCTACTGCCCTTCCAGGAAGCTCTTGAGCTTGTCGGCCCGGCTCGGATGGCGCAGCTTGCGCAGCGCCTTGGCTTCTATCTGGCGGATGCGCTCGCGCGTCACGTCGAACTGCTTGCCCACCTCTTCCAGGGTCTGGTCGGTGCTCATCTCGATACCGAAACGCATGCGCAGCACCTTGGCCTCGCGCGGCGTCAGCGAATCCAGCACTTCCTTGACGACGTTGCGCATCGAACCGTGCAAGGCCGCGTCCGAGGGCGCCAGCGTGGCGGTGTCCTCGATGAAGTCGCCCAGGTGCGAATCGTCGTCGTCGCCGATGGGGGTCTCCATCGAGATCGGCTCCTTGGCGATCTTCAGGATCTTGCGGATCTTGTCCTCCGGCATGTCCATCTTCTGCGCCAGGGTGGCGGGATCGGGCTCGGCGCCCGTTTCCTGCAGGATCTGGCGGCTGATCCGGTTCATCTTGTTGATCGTCTCGATCATGTGCACCGGAATGCGGATGGTGCGCGCCTGATCGGCGATCGAACGGGTGATGGCCTGCCGGATCCACCACGTGGCGTAGGTCGAGAACTTGTAGCCGCGACGGTATTCGAACTTGTCCACCGCCTTCATCAGGCCGATGTTGCCTTCCTGGATCAGGTCCAGGAACTGCAGGCCGCGGTTCGTGTACTTCTTGGCGATCGAGATCACCAGGCGCAGGTTGGCCTCGGTCATCTCGCGCTTGGCCTTGCGGGCCTTGGCCTCGCCGGTGGCCATCTGCTTGTTGACGTCCTTGAGGTCCTTCAGCGGCAGCACCACGCGGGCCTGCAGGTCGATCAGCTTCTGCTGCAGTTCCTGGATGGCCGGGATCTGGCGCGACAGCGTCTCGGAATAATCGTGGCCGGCGTTGACTTCGCCAAGCACCCATTCCAGGTCGGTCTCGTGCCCGGGGAAGGCCTTGATGAAGTGCGTGCGCGGCATGCCGGCGCGGTCCACACAGATCTGCATGATCGCCCGCTCGAGCTTGCGGACTTCCTCGACCTGCGCGCGCAGCGTGTCGGCCAGCCGCTCGACCATCTTCGCGGTGAAGCGGATGCCCATCATTTCCTCCAGGATGGTTTCCTGGGCGGTGATGTAGGCTTCCGACTTGTAGCCCTCGCGCTCGTAGGCCTGGCGCATCTTGTCGAACCAGCGCTTGACGCTTTCGAACTTCTCCAGCGACTTCACGCGCAGCTCTTCGACCTGCTTGCTGCTCATGCCGCCGGCGGGAGCGTCGTCGCCCTCTTCGTCGTCATCGTCGGACGACGAGGTGACGCCCGAACCGGCATATTCCTCGCCATCGTTCGGATCGATCAGGCCGTCGACGATCTCGTCGATCTGGATCTCGGAGGCGCGGACGCGGTCTGCGTGCTCCAGGATCTCGTTGATCGTGGTCGGGCAGGCGGAGATCGCCATCACCATGTGCTTGAGGCCGTCCTCGATGCGCTTGGCGATTTCGATTTCCCCTTCGCGGGTCAGCAGCTCGACCGAGCCCATCTCGCGCATGTACATGCGCACGGGGTCGGTGGTGCGGCCGAAATCGGAATCGACCGTGGACAGGGCGGCTTCCGCCTCTTCCTCGGCATCGTCGTCGGACGAGGCGACCGGAGCGTTCTCGTTCAGCAGCAGGGTTTCGGCATCGGGCGCCTGGTCGTAGACCGAGATGCCCATGTCGTTGAACGTGCTGATGATGCCGTCGATGGCTTCGGCATCGACCAAGTCATCGGGCAGATGGTCGTTGATCTCGCCATAGGTCAGGTAGCCGCGGTCCTTGCCGAGCTTGATCAGCAGCTTCAGGCGATTGCGGCGCGCCTCGTATTCCTCGGGCGTCACGGGTCCGCGGGCGATCAGGTCCTTGGGATCCGCCTTGCCGCGCTTGCCCCGTCCCTTGGGGATCTTGATTTCGGGAATCGGTTCGGCGTCGACGTCGCCATCGCCCACATCGTCGAAATCGCTGCCGGAGGACTCGGCCTGCTTGGCGTCCTTGGGCGGACGGCCCGGCCGCCGGCCCGCCGGCTTGGCCAGCAGTTCAGCCAGCTTCTTCTCGGCGTTCTTCTTGTCGGCGGCGGTCGCGGTCTTGGCCGCCGTCTTGGTGGCCTTCTTGGCCGCCTTGGCGGCGGGCTTGGCCTTCTCGGCGGGCTCGGCCACGGCGTCGAAGTCGGCGTCGACCGTCGGGGCGGCGGCTTGCGGGTCCAGCAGCTTGGTGCGGGCCCTGCCAGCCGACTTGACCGTCACCTTGACGCCGCTGGCGGCCGCCGTCTTGGACGCAGCCTTCTCCTTGGCCTTGTCTTGCCCTTCGGCTTTGGATTTGTTCACAGTCAGCGTCTTGCCTGTCGTTTTCGCCATGGTCGGTCAACCACTCCTAATATTTCATCCGGTGGCTGGATCGCTCCAGCCCCCAACCCGCGGGTCGGCACTCGTGCACCGATCTCGGCCGCCGCCGGGTACACGCGGCATACAACACTCGGCCTGCTACTGCTTGGATACATCCCGGCCGGATATCGGACAAGGCGTCTGGCAACCGCCGCGCCCCACGCATCCGGCAAGGGTCTCTGGCAAGATTGCGCATAGCAAAATCCATACCAGAAAACGGGAAAAAATTCTCCCGATCTAACCTACGGTAAACCCTCTATTCTAACACCCTCGGCTTCTTCAACTCTAGGATTCTTTCGGTCAGGGCAAGATAGCGGGCCTTGTCCTGCTCATCCTTCAGGCCCGAGGCCGCCAATTGCTGCTGTTCCGCGACGGCGGCGTGCAAGGCCACCATGCGTAGCGCGTCGTGCAGTTCCGCGTCGGGATTGGGCAACTCTTCTTCATAGATGGTGGCCGTCGACGCCATCACAAGAGTCTGCGACAGCTTGCTGCCCTCGGCCGCCTGCAACAGCGCGCCCGCATGCTGGGCGCCGGTCTCGCGCACCAGCGTCAGCAGCGCCTTGACCGATTCGTATCCTTGGTTGGCCTCCAGCAAACGTTCGGCATCTTCGTCCATGTGCCGGACCAGGCCTGGATGCGTCAGCAGCAGCTGAAGCAAACGCCCCGCTATCGGAATCACCTTGGCCCGCGGGCCCGTATAGCCCTGCGGCCGCTCGTCGCCATAGCGACCGTCGCGGTCCCGGAAGCGCCCGCTCTTGAAGCGCCCCGGCCGGAACCCGCCACCCGCGGCCGGCCCGGCGGGCCGATCATGGAAATCCGGGGCAGGTTCGTAGAAATGGTCGTCAGGCGGTTCGTGGTCGGGCCCCCAATCCGGGGCGTCGGCACTGTCCTGCACGCCATTATTAGACTCTGAGCGGGCCGGCACCGGGGAAGTTCCCCGCATCTGGGCGGGGGTCTGTACCAGTGGCCCGCTGGGCACGTCCTGCAACGGAACCAACTGGGCCAGCTCTTCGGTGGTCAGGCGGGTCAGTTGCGCCAGTTCCCGCTGCACCTGCATGCGCAGCGCGCCGGCCGGCATGGCCTGCAGCAGGGGCTTCGCGTCATGCACGCAGCGCGCCCTGCCTTCGGCCTCGTCCATCTGGTGCCGCTCGACCAGCTCGCCCAGCATGAACTGGGACAAGGGCATCGCCTCGCGCAAGGCCTTGCGGAAGCGTTCGGCGCCGAATTCGCGCACGTACGAATCAGGATCGTGCTCGTCCGGCAGGAAAAGAAAGCGGATCGATATATCGTCGCGCAGCAGCGGCAGGCAGGCCTCCAGCGCGCGCCAGGCGGCCTTGCGTCCGGCCTTGTCGCCGTCGAAGCTGAAAATCACGCTGTCGCTGGCGCGCAGCAGCTTCTGCACGTGCACCGGCGTGGTTGCCGTGCCCAGGGTGGCCACCGCGCATTCGATGCCGAGCTGCGCCAGCGCCACCACGTCCATATAGCCCTCGACCACCACCACCATTCCTTCCTTGCGGATGGCCTGCCGTGCTTCCCAGAGTCCGTACAGCTCGGATCCCTTCGAGAAGATGGGTGTTTCGGGGGAATTGAGGTATTTGGGCTCGCCCTTGCCGATGATGCGGCCGCCGAAGCCGATCAGGTGGCCCCGGGCATTCCGGATGGGAAAGGTGACGCGCTCGCGGAACCGGTCGTAACGTCGGCCGTCTTCGCTCAGGATGACCAGTCCGGCCTCGACCAGCAGCGGATCGTCGTAATTGGGCAGGACCGCCGACAAGCCCTGGCGCTCGCCGCCGGCCCAGCCCAGCCCGAACCGGGCCGCGATCTCGCCGGACACGCCGCGCCCCTTCAGGTAGGCCACGGCCGCGCTGGCACCACGCAATTGCTGGCGGTACCAGGTATTGGCGGTTTCCAGCACCTGGCTGTGGCGCGACACCATGGCTTCGCGCTGCTGGCGCGCGGCCCGCTGCCGCGGGCTGCGCTCTTCTTCGGGCACCGACATGCCCACCATGCCCGCCAGCGAGCGCACCGCCTCGGGAAAGCCGGCGCCGGTGTGCTCCATCAGGAAGCGGATGGCCGTGCCATGGGCACCGCACCCGAAGCAGTGATAGAACTGCTTGGTGGGGCTGACCGTGAAAGATGGCGATTTTTCGCCGTGGAAGGGGCACAAACCCAGCAGGTTGGCACCCGCCTTGCGCAACTGCACGTGCTGGCCCACGACATCGACGATGTCGACACGGGCCAGCAGATCCTGGATGAATGACTCGGGGATCATGCGCGCGGCACGAAGGAAGAACGCACGGCCTGCCGGCTCAACCCAGGCGGGCCTTGATCAGCTTGGACACTTCGGCCATGTCCGCACGGCCGGCCAGTTTAGGCTTGACCAGTCCCATCACCTTGCCCATGGCCGCGCCGCCGGTGACGCCCTGAGCCGAGACCTCGGCCACGGCGGCCGCGACCACCGCCTCGATCTCTTCCTGGGGAGCGGCCTGCGGCAGGAACTCCTGCAGGACCGCCATTTCCGCACGCTCCTGCTCGGCCGACTCGGTCCGGCCGGCCTGCTCGAACGAGGCGATCGACTCGCGGCGCTGCTTGACCTGCTTCTCGACGATGGCAACGATGTCGGCATCCGCCAGTTCGCGGCGCTCGTCCACTTCCTTCTGCTTGACCGCGGCCGACAGCAGCCGCAGGGTCCCGAGACGCTCGGTCGCCTTGGCGCGCATCGCGCTCTTGATTTCATCGGACAGGCGGGCTTTGAGGGTATCTGCGCTCATGAGGGATTCCGCGATAAGAAGAAAAGCCGGGCGCCACGACGGACGCGAGCCAGGACAGAGGATAACGGCAAAAACGCCAAAAGCCGCCCGGCTCGTGCCGTAGCGGCTCTGACAACTACTTTGCGAAACTACCGGAAAGCTAACTTCGCGCCAGGGGCGCGGCAGCAATCAGTACAGGCGCTTGGGCAGCTGCTGGCTGCGGATGCGCTTGTAGTGGCGCTTGACGGCGGCGGCATGCTTGCGTTTGCGCTCGGCCGTGGGCTTTTCGTAAAACTCGCGCGAGCGCAGTTCGGTCAGCAAGCCAGTCTTTTCAATGGTGCGCTTGAAACGACGCAGGGCGACCTCAAACGGCTCATTTTCTTTAACGCGAATTGTCGGCATGTAACGATTGCCTCGGGGTTGCTAGGGGTTGATCAAGCCTGCCAATATAGCAGATCCTTTTCCACATTGCCAACCCTTCCGCAGCCTCGGTGCTACACTGCCGCTAGGGTTAACTCTGATCATAATCGCGTCCACGCGTATTTTTCAATGATTGTCCTCGGCTTCGAAAGCTCCTGCGACGAAACCGGCGTCGCCGTCGTCAGCGCCGAACGCGGCTTGCTGGCCCACGCGCTGTACTCGCAGGTCGACATGCATCAGGCCTATGGCGGCGTGGTGCCGGAGCTGGCCTCGCGCGACCACGTGCGGCGGGTGCTGCCCCTGACCCGGCAGGCCCTGGACGACGCCGGCCTGACCCTGGACGACGTGGACGCCATCGCCTACACCGCCGGGCCGGGCCTGGCCGGCGCCCTGCTGGTGGGCGCCAGCGTGGCGCAGGCCATCGCCTGGGCCCGCGACCTGCCCTCCATCGCCATCCACCATCTGGAAGGGCACCTGCTGTCGCCGCTGCTGGCAACGCCCCGGCCCGAATTCCCCTTCGTCGCGCTGCTGGTCTCCGGCGGGCACACCCAGCTCATGCGGGTGGACGGCGTGGCCCGCTACGAATTGCTGGGCGAGACCCTGGACGATGCCGCCGGCGAAGCCTTCGACAAGACCGCGAAGCTGCTGGGCCTGGGATATCCCGGGGGACCGGCGCTGTCCCGGCTGGCCGAATCCGGCGACGCCGGCCGCTTCGACCTGCCGCGCCCGAAGCTGCACAGCCCGGACCTGGATTTCAGCTTCAGCGGCCTGAAGACCGCCGTGCTGACCCGCATGAAGTCCCTGGACCCCGACGACGCCCAGGCCCGCGCCGACCTGGCCGCGGCCACCCAGGATGCCATCGTCTCGGTACTGGTCGCCAAGGCCGCCAAGGCCCTCGAGGCCACGGGCCTGAAACGCCTGGTGGTGGCCGGGGGCGTGGGCGCCAACCGGCTGCTGCGCGAACGCCTGGCCGCCCACCTCGCGCGCCTGCGCGCGCAGGCCTTCTTCCCGCCGCTGGAATTGTGCACCGACAACGGCGCCATGATCGCCTTCGCCGCCGCCCTGCGCCTGCAGGCCGGCCTGGCCGACCCCACCGAGCGCCACATGAGCTTCACGGTCCAACCGCGTTGGCCACTGGAGCCCCCCCTACGCGCTGATGCGCGCCCCCCAGGGGGCGATGCGGGCGGACTGGCAAAGCCAGATCCGCCGCATCCTGGGTCTAGTGGGATCATCTTGGGTCGTGGCACGGTTGCCACCGCTGGCTGCCAGCGATGGCAAGTGCGTGGCGTGCCAAGAAACGGGCGCTAGATCGAGGGCGCAGCGGATCCGGCTTTGCCGGTCCGCCAGCGCCGCCCCCTTGAGGGGGCGCCCGAAGGGCGTAGGGGGTGAGCTTTCCCTCAGCGCGTAGGGGGGGGACTCCTCTTGCCGAGCTTGCTTTCCTTGCCGGCCATCAGCTTGGAGATATTCTGCCGGTGGCGGTAGAGCAGCATCAGCGCCATCAGGCCGATGGCGGTGCCGATACGGGAGTCGGCGGTCCAGGCGACGCCGTGGCCGAACACGTAATAGATGGGTGCGAAGATGGCCGCGACGATGGCGGCCAGCGACGAATAGCGGAAGAACACCGCCACGATCAGCCAGGTCGCCAGCGTCGCGACGCCCAGCCAGGGTTGCAGGCCCAGCAGCACGCCCAGCGCGGTCGCCACGCCCTTGCCCCCCTTGAACCGGAAGAACACCGGGTAGAGGTGGCCCAGGAATACCGCCAGCGCCACCACCGCGATCGTGGTGTCGCCAAAGCCAAGGCGATACGCATAGACCTGGGCCAGCCAAACCGCCACCCAGCCCTTGAAGGCATCGCCGATCAGCGTCAGGATCGCGGCGGCCTTGCTGCCGGAGCGCAGCACGTTGGTGGCGCCCGGATTTCCGGAGCCGTAGGTGCGCGGGTCGTCGAGCCCCATTACCCGGCTCACGACCACAGCGAACGAGATGGAACCGATCAGATAAGCGATGACGGCGGCGGCGACGGAGATCATGGATGGAAAACCCTTGGGCCTATGTGGCCACGTCACGGTGACGGTGGCATGACAGGCGGCGATTCTACCGGTTGGGCAGGGCACTGTCCCGCTGCAAGCGCACGAAAGCCGCCGCGCGTCCGCGTCACAGCGCGGCGGCGACCGGGACGGCCTTCAGCAGGCGGACGAGTTCGGCCGGATCGATGCCGACGAGATATCCCCGGCGCCCACCGTTGATCAGGATGCGCGGCAGTTCGAGCACGCTGCCTTCCACGTACACCGGCATGGCCTTGCGGGTCCCGAAGGGCGAGGTGCCGCCCACCTGGTAGCCCGAATGCCGCTGGGCCACCTCGGGCTTGCAGGGGGCCACTTTCTTGACGCCGATCTGCCGCGCCAGGTTCTTGGTCGATACTTCCTTGTCCCCGTGCATCAGGATGACCAGCGGCCGGGTGGCCTCGTCCTCCATGACCAGGGTCTTGACCACGATGTGCTCGTCCTCGCCCAATTGGCGCGCCGATTCGGAGGTGCCGCCGTGCTCGACGTAGTCGTAGGCATGTTCGGTGAAGGCGACGCCGTGCTTGCGCAGGAACTGCGTGGCGGGTGTTTCTGAAACGTGTCTGGCTTTGCTCATGGTGAAGGGCGGCCTCAGCCGCGCGGGTGATGCCGCGCGTGCAGCAGTTTAAGCCGCTCGCGCGCGATGTGCGTGTAGATCTGCGTGGTGGAGATGTCGGCATGCCCGAGCAGCATCTGCACCACTCTCAGGTCCGCGCCGTGATTGAGCAGGTGCGTGGCGAAGGCGTGCCGCAGCACGTGCGGCGACAAGGCGGCGCGCACGCCTGCCCGGACCGCGTACTTCTTGACGATGAGCCAGAAGCTCTGCCGGGTCATGGGAGCGGCGCGGGCGGTCACGAACAGCGCGTCGCTGACCTTGCCGCCCAGCAGCGCGGGACGCGCTTCTTCCAGATAACGCGTGATCCAGTGCGCCGCCTCGGCGCCCAGCGGCACGAGGCGGTCCTTGCCGCCCTTGCCCATGACCACGCGCACCACCCCCTCGTTCAAGCCGACGTCCAGGGACTTCAGGTCGACGAGTTCGGACACGCGCAGGCCCGTGGCGTACAGCGTCTCCAGCATGGCGCGGTCACGCAGCCCCAGGTCGGTGTCGAGGTCCGGCGCGCTCAGCAGGGCTTCGACCTGGGCCTCGGACAGCGTCTTGGGCAAGCGCGGCGGCTGCTTGGCGGCACGCAGGGTCAGGCAAGGATCGGCCTGCACGCGGTGCAGGCGCAGGGCCCATTGGAAATAGCGGCGCAACGTCGCCAGCCGCCGGTTGGCCGTGGTGGCCTTGCTCTGGTGGTGGACCGCCGCGAACCACGCCTCGATGTCGTGCGCCTGGGCACGGTCCAGGGCCGAGGCGCGCTTGTCTTTCAGCCAGGCGTCGAAGGCCGACAAGTCCTGGCGGTAGGCGCGCAGGGTGTTGTCGGACAGTCCGTCCTCCAGCCACATGGCTTCGAGGAACGCCGCGATGCCGGGATCGTCTCCCGGACGGACCACCCCCTGCCTGGACCTGGCCCGGCCATCCCGCGCCGCATTCATGCCGCGCGTCCCCGGCTCCGCCGCCGCGTGCCGGCGCCCGGTGGCGCAAGCAGCGCCACCTCCAGGACAGCCAGCACGTCGTCGCCGGTACGGGATGCGAAGGCGGGAACCGACTGCCGGCCGCGCCAGCCGTCGAGCCGGCCTTCGAGCAGCAGGGTCGCGAAACCATGGACCGCGGACCATGCCAGCAACAGCCGGCGCTCGAAATCCTCGCCCTGCCCGTCCAGCCCCCGTTCGGCCAGCGCGCCGGCCAGCGTGCTGGACAAATGGCCGGCGGCCTCGCTGCCCGCCTGCTCCAATCCCGGATCGCCGGGAGACAAGCGGTCGTAGCGGAACATCAGCTGGAACTGGGCGCGATGGCCGATCGCGAAATCGATGTAGGCCAGCCCCACCGCCCGCAGCTGGGCCTGCGGCGAGGCGGCGGCCTTGTCGCGATAGGCCCGCATCATGGCCGACAACTGCCGGAAGCCGGCAGCGGCGAACGCCGTCAGCAGCCCGGCGGCATCGCCGAAGTGATGCGCGGGCGCCGCATGGGAAACCCCCGCGCGGCGCGCGCATTCGCGCAGCGTAAAGCCTTCCAGGCCGCGCTCGTCGAGCAGGGATCGGGCCGCGTCGAGCAATGCCTGGCGCAGGTCGCCGTGGTGATAAGAACCCGCCTGGCGGGCAACGGTGCGACGGGGGCTCTTGCCACCCGGGGGAAGATCAGCTCGCATGCCCCATCTTCGCAAAGAAATCTTTACGCCGTCAAATTGACGGACAGCCTTCCCGGATTATTCTTGACAGTGTAAACATCGGAAGCTATCGTGGCGCTTTCTCATCTAGACAGCGTCAAGACCATGATTGCCGATTTCATTCTCGCGTGGATGCACCATCTCTGTTTCCTGGGCATGGCCGCGGCACTGGCCATGCAATGGACGCTCCTCAACCCTGCCCGTCCGAGCATCCCCCTGGCCCTGCTCGGCAGGACCGACGCCTGGTACGGCAGCCTGGCCATGCTGATCCTGGCCATCGGCGCGGCACGCGTCGCCTGGGCCCCCAAGGGCGCGGCCTTCTACCTGGACAACCCCGTCTTCTGGGCCAAGATCGCGGTCTTCCTGGCCGTCGGCGCCATCTCGGCCCTGCCCACCATCAACTACCTGCGCTGGCGCCAGCAAGCCCGCCACGACGCGGACTTCCAGCCAGCAGCCGCCGACGTAAGCAAAGTCCGCAAGGCCATCCGCCTCCAGTTCCTGGGCTGGCTAGCCCTCCCCATCCTGGCCGCCGCCATGGCTCGGGGGGTTTAACCCCCCCTACGCGCTTCGCGCGCCCGGCATGGTGAGCCCCCAGCCGCTACGCGGCAGCCCCCCGAGGGGGCGGGGACCCGCCTTGGGGCGGCCCGGCGCCGGGTCCCGGGGCGATGCGAGTGAACCGGCAAAGCCGGATCCACCGCATCCTGGGGTACCAACAGGCTGGCGGAGGACAGGCGTTCTTGCCTCTTGTCAGCACAAATGCGAACGGCCTTGCATCATGATGCAAGGCCGTTCCCGTATTCGCGGTGGTCCCAGACCCAGGGCACAGCGGATCCGGCTCTGCCGGTCCGCCAGTGCCGCCCCCTGGGGGGCGCGCGAAGCGCGTAGGGGGGGCCTTACTCCAATTTGATGTTTTGCTTCTTCACGACTTCCTTCGCCTTGTTCAGTTCCTTCTCGATCTCGGTGCGGAACTCGGCGGGCGTGTTGCCGACGGCGGCGGCGCCCTGCTTGGCCAGGGTGTCCTTCACCTGCGGATCGGACAGCACCTTCACCGCAGCGTCGCGCAGCTTGTTGATGATGTCGGCGGGCGTACCGGCGGGAGCCAGCAGGCCGTACCAGGCCGGGTCGTTCATCAGCGGCAGGCCGAGTTCCTTGAACGTGGGCACGTCGGGCAGGCCATCCACCCGCTTGTCCCACGCGACCGCCAGTGCCTTGAGCTTGCCGGCCTGGATGTTGGGCATGGACGAAGGCAGGTTGTCGAACAGCATCTGCACCTGGCCGCCCACCACGTCGGCGATGGCCGGTCCCGAACCGCGATAGGGAATGTGGACGATCTTGGCGCCCGTGCCCAGCTGGAAGAGTTCACCCAGGAAGTGATTGATGCTGCAAGTGCCCGAGGTGGCGAACGAGAACTTGCCGGGCTCTTTCTTGGCCAGTTCCAGGAACGACTTGAAGTCGTTGGCCGGGACCTTGGGATTGACGGCCAGCACGTTGGCCGTGTGGGCGAAGTTGGTGACCGGCTGGAAGTCCTTGAGCGGGTCGTAGCCCAGCTTGGGGTTGCAGGCAGGGTTGATGGCCATCGTCGAGACGGTGGCGATGCTCAGGGTATAGCCGTCCGGCGCGGCGCGCGCGGCTTCGCTGGCGCCGATGGCCCCGCCGCCGCCGCCGCGGTTCTCGATCACGAAGGGCTGGCCGAGTTCGCGGCCCATGCGCTCGCCCACGAGCCGGGCGATGATGTCCGTCGAGCCGCCCGGCGCGAACGGCACGATGACGCGTACGGGCTTGTTGGGATAGGACTGGGCGGCGGCCGTGCCAGGCACGGCGAGCATGGCGGCGGAAACGGTCAGCCCCGCCAGCGAAGCGGCGATTCTTGCTGCTTTCATGCGTACTCCTCTTGTGGATGGTCCTTCACGGAATCGGCCCGTGCCGCAACGATGCGGAGGCGTCTGCGCGCCGGTCTCGATGCTGCGCGTTTCTAATGCTGTCTTGACCTCATGGGCTCAAGTGGGCCTGGCCAAAAGAATAGCAAACAGGTTTGACACGCTGTGCATGTCACACCTCTCGTTTTCCCCGACTCTGGCGCTCCAGCGCCCAGCGCACGTGTTCCCGGACCAGTTCGCTGGGGTGGTCGGCGCGCTCGCGCAGCGCCGCGCGCGCCTGGTCCGAGGCCGGCGCGTTGCCCAGCGCCACCGCCAGGTTCCGCAACCAGCGCTCGTAGCCGATGCGGCGGATCGCGCTGCCCTGGGTACGTTCGTCGAAATCCCGCTCGCTCCAGGCGAACAGGTCCAGCAGCGAAGCCGTGTCCAGTCCATGGCGCGGCGCGAAATCCCCCTCGGCGCAGGCGCGCGCGTATTTGTTCCAGGGACAGGCGGTCTGGCAGTCGTCGCAGCCGTAGACGCGCGTGCCGATGGCCGGCCGCAGCGCCTCGGGGATGCTGCCCTTGAGCTCGATGGTCAGGTAGGAAATGCAGCGCCGGGCGTCCACCACGTAGGGCGCCACGATGGCGCCGGTCGGACAGGCGTCGATGCAGCGGCGGCATTGCCCGCAATGCGGCGTCTCCAGGCTGTCTGCCGGCAGGGGCAGGTCGGTCAGGATCTCGCCCAGGAAGAACCAGCTTCCGTCGCGTGACAGCAACAACGTATGCTTGCCGCGCCACCCCAGGCCGGCCTTGCGCGCCAGCTCCACTTCCATGACCGGCGCCGAATCGGTGAAGACCCGGTAGCCGAAGGGGCCGACGTGCTCGGCGATGCGGTCGGCCAGCCGTTGCAGGCGCTGGCGCAGGACCTTGTGGTAGTCGCGGCCCAGGGCATAGGTGGCGACGACCGCCCGGCCGCCGTCCTCGAGGGCCTGGCGCTGGCGCGCCGCCAGCGCGGGCCCGTCCAGCGGGGCATAGTCCATGCGTACCATGATGGCCGAGCGCGCCCCCGAGACCAATCGGGTCGGATCCTGCCGCAGCGGCAGGTGGCGCTCCATATAATCCATCTCGCCATGCATGCCCTCGGCCACCCAGGCGGCCAGCCGCCGGCCCGCCTCTTCCAGGTCGAGGTCGGCGAATCCCACCGCGGAAAAACCCAGCTCTCGGCCCCAGCCGCGTATGGTCTCGGCCAGCGCGGCCAGGTCGGGGCCGTCGTGGGTGGAAACGGGGGCAAACGGGGGCGACGCTGACATACTGTCATGGTAGCCCATGCCCATGAACCCTGCCCTTCATCCCGCCATGCCCGACTCCCGCCACGCCCATCTGCCCGACGAATCCGCCACCGAAGCCCTGGCCGCCCGGATGGCTCCGCTGGTGGCCCACGGAGGCCGCATCCACCTCCACGGCGACCTCGGAGCGGGCAAGACCAGCTTCGCCCGGGCACTGTTGCGCGGAGTCGGCGTTACAGGTCGAATCAAAAGTCCGACGTTCACGCTAGTTGAACCTTACAAAGTTTCGAACTTATACTGCTATCACTTTGATTTTTATCGTTTTACCGATCCACGCGAGTGGATCGACGCCGGATTCCGGGACGCCCTGCGCGATAACGCCCTCGTGCTCATCGAATGGGCGGAACGCGCAGGCGGTGCGCTTCCGGTCCCGGACCTGGACATCGCGCTGTCTTATGAAGGCGCAGGACGCGGGGTGACGCTCGACGCCCACACCGCAAAAGGGCAGGCATGGCTGAACACACTTTTTCCCGACACGACGGGCTAGAACCCGACCCCGACCTTCCGGCCGGCACACCGGCCCTGTCCTACGCCCAGGCCCAAGGGGTGCTCGCGCCCCGCGGCGTCTCGCGCCGCCGGCTGGTGGCCGGCCTGGCCGCCACCCTGGTGGTGCCCCTGGTCCCAACGGCCACCCGGGCCGCCGAACTGGTCGCGGTGCGCCTGTGGCCCGCCCCCGACTACACCCGGCTCACGCTGGAGCTGGACGCCGAGCTCAAGACCGAGCACTTCGTGCTGGACAATCCGGACCGCGTGGTCCTGGATATCGAAGGCGTGGAAATGAACGCCGCGCTGCGCGACCTGGTGTCCAAGGTCCGGCCGGACGACCCCTACATCGCCAGCGTACGCGTCGGGCAGAACCGCCCCAACGTGGTACGGCTGGTGCTGGACCTGAAGCAGGAAACCATTCCCCAGGTCTTCAGCCTCAAGCCCGTGGGCGAATACAAGCACCGCCTCGTGCTCGACCTGTATCCGAAGGCGGCCCAGGATCCCCTGGTCGCGCTGGCGAACAAGGGTAGCAGCGACCCGATGGCGCAGATGCTGGACAACCTGCAGTCCGAGCGCGACGCCATTCCCGCGCCCGGTACGGGCTCGGCCGCCAACGGCGCACCCATCCCGGAAGCGGTGCCCGAGGCGCCGCCGTCCATCCGCCGGCGCTCCGATCCCGCGGTCGCGCGCATGATCACCGTCGCGCTGGACCCCGGCCACGGCGGCGAGGACCCCGGCGCCATCGGCCGCGGCGGCACGCGGGAAAAGGACGTCGTGCTGCGGATCGCCCGCGGGCTCAAGGCCATGATCGACCAGCAGCCCAACATGCGCGCCATGCTGACCCGCGACGGCGACTACTTCGTGCCGCTGCACGTGCGCGTGGCGAAGGCGCGCCGGGTGCAGGCCGACCTGTTCGTGTCGGTGCACGCCGACGCCTGGATCAAGCCGGATGCGCGCGGCTCGTCGGTGTTCGCGCTGTCGGAAAGCGGGGCCAGCAGCAGCGCGGCGCGCTGGCTGGCGGCCAAGGAAAATGCTTCCGACCTGATCGGCGGCGTCAACATCGGCTCGCACGACAAGCAGATCGCCCGGGTGTTGCTGGACCTATCCACCACGGCCCAGATCAACGATTCGCTCAAGCTCGGCCGCGCGGTGCTGGACGAACTGTCCAACATCAACCGCCTGCACAAGCCGCGGGTCGAGCAGGCCGGCTTCGCCGTGCTGAAGGCGCCCGACATCCCGTCCATCCTGGTCGAGACCGCCTTCATCAGCAATCCGGAAGAGGAAAAGCGCCTGTCGGACGTGTCCTACCAGAGCAGCATGGCGACCGCCATCATGCAGGGCATCCAGCGCTATTTCGCGAAGAACCCGCCGCTGTCGAAGAACAAACTGACGTAGGGGTCCCCCCCTACGCGCTTCGCGCGCCCCCCAGGGGGCGGCGCTGGCGGACCGGCGGAGCCGGATCCGCGGCGCCCTGGCAACCTACCGGTTGGTGGAGGGGTGGGGGCTTTACAAAAAAACGGCCTCACACGAGGCCGTTTCGTTTTTCAGGCGCGTTTCGATCGCAGCCCGCCTATCAACTTCCATAGGCCGCCCAGTACGACCGGGACGATGGCGGCGGCCAGGCCTATCAGGACGATGGTGTTCAGGTGTTCGCGCACCAGGGGCAGGTTGCCGAAGAAGTAGCCGGCCAGGACGAGCAGGAGCACCCACAGCAGCGCGCCGATGACGTTGAAGAACTGGAAGCGGGCGACGGTCATGTAGCCGACGCCGGCGACGAAGGGAGCGAAGGTCCGGACCACGGGCAGGAAGCGGGCGATGATCAGGGTCTTGCCGCCGTGCTTCTCGTAGAAGGCGTGGGTCTTGATCAGCGCCGCGCGGTCCAGGAAGCGGATGTTCTGCGAGAAGACGCGGGGGCCGATGTAGCGGCCGACGTAGTAGTTGACGGTGTTGCCCGAGACCGCCGCGATCAGTAGCAGCACGATCAGCAGCCCGGGGTGCATGCTGCCGGTGGCGGCGAAGGCGCCGGCGATGAACAGCAGCGAGTCGCCAGGCAGGAAGGGCAGGACGACCAGACCGGTCTCGGCGAAGACGATCAGGAACAGGATAAGGTAGATCCAGGCGCCATATTGCGCGACCCATACGCCCAGGGTCTGGTCGATATGGATCAACATCTGAAGGAATTCGAGCATGGGAAACCGGCGGTGAGGGACGAGAGAAAAGGCGAGCGGGCACTATAGCCGACGCACGCGTTTCCGCGCATGTCAAAGCATGACAGGATCCCTGCGCCCGGGAGGGGCCACTATAATCCGCCCATGTCCGAACGTCGCCCCATCGCCCAGCTTCCCGACCTCCTGATCAGCCAGATCGCGGCGGGTGAAGTCATCGAGCGCCCTGCCTCGGTCCTGAAGGAATTGATGGAGAACGCCATCGACGCCGGCGCGCGCGCGATCGACGTGCGACTCGAGGGTGGCGGCATCCGGCGGATCGCCGTCAGCGACGACGGCGGCGGCATTCCTCCCGACGAACTGCCGCTGGCCGTGGCCCGCCATGCCACCAGCAAGATCCGGTCGCTGAACGAGCTCGAATCGGTGGCCTCGATGGGATTCCGCGGCGAGGCGCTGGCCTCGATCGCCTCCGTTGCCCGGCTCACCCTGATTTCACGCACGGCCAGCGCGGACCATGCCTGGCAATGGGAAGACGGGCAGATTTCCCCGGCCTCCGGCCCTCCGGGCACGACGGTGGACGTGCGCCAGTTGTTCGACCTGGTGCCGGCCAGGCGCAAGTTCCTGAAATCGGAAGCGACGGAATTCGGCCATTGCGTGGAGGCGTTCCAGCGCATCGCGCTCGCGCACTGCCATATCGCCTTCCGCCTGTTCCACCACGACCGTGCCTACCAGCAGCACCTGCCCGCCGACCCGGTGCGCCGCATCCATGACGTGCTGGGCGCGGAGTTCGGCCAGGGCGGCCTGCCGGTGCAGGCCGACGCCGGCGCGATCCGCCTGCGCGGCGTCGTCTCGCGCCCCACCGCCTCGCGCGCCCGCGCCGACCGCCAGTACCTGTACGTCAACGGCCGCTTCGTGCGCGACCGCACGGTCAGCCACGCCATGCGCGCCTCCTATGCGGACGTGCTGCACGGCGACCGCCAGCCGGCCTACGTGCTGTTCCTGGACCTGGACCCCGCTGCGGTGGACGTCAACGTCCATCCGGCCAAGCACGAGGTGCGCTTCCGCGAAAGCGGCGCGGTGCACCGCTTCGTGACGCAGATCATTGGCCAGACCCTGGCTCACGCCGCCGGCGCCGCGCCCGGCATGGACACGGCCGCCGAGGCGCCGCCGTCCGAGGCGGTCCTGGCCGGCGGCATGCCCGCCCCGGCCGTTCCCCATGCCATCGGCCCGGGCGCCGCGCCGGTACCCTCCTCGTCCGAGCCGGCCTTCGCGCGCCCCGTGGCGCCCGCGCTGGCCTCGTCCTCGCAATTGCCGTTCCGGCTGCAAGATGCCGCGCCCGCCTATCGCCCCGAGCTGGGCGCGCGCATCCTGGCCCTGCACGAGCCCCTGGCCCCCTCGCCCGCCGCCCCGCCCGGCGCCGCCGGCGTGGCCCAGGCCCTGGCCGGCGGCCGCCCCCGCCCTCTGCCGGACGGCACCGAGCTGCCGCTGGGCATGGCGATCGCCCAGTTGCACGGGATCTACGTGCTGGCGCAGAACGCGCACGGACTGGTCGTGATCGACATGCACGCGGCCCATGAACGCATCGTGTACGAACAGCTCAAGAATGCGCTGGATGCGCGCGAGATGCCGCGGCAGAACCTGCTGGTGCCGGTGGTGTTCCGGGCCTCGGAAAGCGACGTCGCGCTGGTCGAGGAGCAGCAGGAAGCCCTGTCCGACCTCGGCTTCGAGCTGCGGCCGGCCGGACCGGCGTCGATCGCCGTGCGCGCCGTTCCCGCGCCGCTCGCCCAGGCCGACATCGAGACCCTGGCGCGGGAGGTACTGCGCGACTTCGCCGAGGTGGGCGCGTCGCGCCTGCTGACCGAGCAACGCAACGAACTGCTGGCGACCATGGCCTGCCATGGCGCGGTCCGCGCCAATCGCCGGCTCAACCACGACGAGATGAATGGCCTGCTGCGGCAGATGGAAGCGACCGAACGCGCCGACCAGTGCAACCACGGCAGGCCGACCTGGGTACAGCTGAGCGTGGGCGACCTCGACCGCCTGTTCCTGCGCGGGCGCTGAGTCCGCACCGAAGATGGCCGACCGCAGCTCCCCTCCCGTCCTGTGCCTGATGGGCCCCACCGCCGCCGGCAAGAGCGCGGCCACGCTGGCGCTGGCCGACCGTTGGCCGCTCGAGATCGTCAACGTCGATTCCGCCACCATCTATCGTGGCATGGACATCGGCACGGCCAAGCCCAGCCAGGAGGAACGCCTGCGCGTGCCGCAACACCTGCTGGACATCCGCGATCCCGCCGAAAGCTTTTCGGCCGGCCAGTTCCGCGCCGAGACGCTGCGCCTGATCGCCGACATCCGCGGCCGCGGCCGCATCCCGCTGCTGGCCGGCGGCACCATGATGTATTTCAAGGCGCTGCGCGAAGGTCTGGACAACCTGCCGCAGGCGGACGCCGTCCTGCGCGCGCAATTGAACGCCCGCGCGGCCGACATCGGCTGGCCCGCCATGCATGCCGAACTGGCGCGCGTCGATCCGGCCACCGCCGCGCGGCTCTCGCCCAACGACAGCCAGCGCATCCAGCGGGCACTGGAAGTCCACGCGCTGACCGGACAGCCGATGTCGGCCCTGCTGACGGGCCAGGTCGCGCCGGACGCCACCGAGCAGCGCTACGTCAATCTCAGCCTGGAACCATCGGAACGGGCCGGCCTGCATGCCAGGATCGAACAGCGCTTCGACGCCATGCTCGAAGCCGGCCTGGTGGACGAGGTACGCCGCCTGCGGGCGCGCGGCGACCTGGGCCCCGAGCTGCCGTCCATACGATGCGTGGGCTATCGCCAGGTATGGAGCTACCTGGCCGGGGACATCCACGGCGCCGAGATGCGGGGCCAGGCCATCGCCGCCACCCGGCAACTGGCCAAGCGCCAGATCACCTGGCTGCGCGCGCTGCCGGACCGGCTGGCGGTGGACTGCCTGGCGCCGGACAGCACCGCGCGCGTGATCGACGCGGCGGCCGCGACGCTGGACGCCGCCGTCGCGGCGACCGCCAACCCACGCTGACGGCGCACCCGCGCCACGCCGCGCCAGCCGCGGCGTGCGCCGGGACGCCGGCCCTGCTATGCTGGATGCGTGCGCGGCCCGTTGCCGCGCTTTGCGCTTTCGACGACACGATTCATGAACAGGTACTGGAGCCGCGTCACTCAGCAACTGACGCCCTATGTCCCCGGCGAACAACCGCAGATAGACGGACTCGTCAAACTCAACACGAACGAGAACCCGTACCCGCCCTCGCCGCGCGCCCTGGAAGCCATACGCCAGGCCACCAACGAGGCGCTGCGGCGCTATCCCGACCCCGACGCCAACGTGTTCAAGGCGGCGGTGGCGCGTTTCCACGGCGTGCCGGTCGATCATGTCTTCGTCGGCAACAGTTCGGACGAGGTACTGGCCCATGTGTTCGTCGGCCTGCTCAAGCACGACCTGCCGCTGCTGTTCCCGGACGTGACCTACAGCTTCTATCCGGTTTACTGCGGCCTGTACGGCATCGATTACCGCACCGTGCCGCTGGCCGACGACCTGTCGCTGCGCGTGCAGGACTACGGCCAGCCGAACGGCGGGATCATCTTCCCCAATCCGAATGCCCCCACCGGCCGCCTGCTGCCCCTGGAGGACATCGAGGCGCTGCTGAAGGCGCATCCTGATTCGGTGGTCGTGGTGGACGAAGCCTACGTCGATTTCGGCGGCACCTCGGCGGTGCCGCTGGTGGCGGTCTACCCCAACCTGCTGGTGGTGCAGACGCTGTCCAAGGCCCGCTCGCTGGCGGGCCTGCGGGTCGGCTACGCCATCGGCCAGCCGCATCTGGTCGAGGGGCTGGAACGGGTCAAGAGCAGCTTCAACTCCTATCCGCTCGACCGCCTGGCCATAGCCGGCGCGACCGCGGCCATGGAAGACACCGCCTACTTCGACCGTACCCGCCAGGCCGTCATCGCCTCGCGCGTGCGCCTGACCGCCAAGCTGGAAGAACTGGGCTTCGAAGTGCTGCCGTCGGCCGCCAACTTCGTCTTCGCGCGCCACCCCGGCCACGATGGCGCGGCCCTGCAGCAGGCGCTGCGCGAACGCAAGGTGCTGGTGCGGCACTTCAAGCAGCCGCGCATCGACCAGTACCTGCGCATCACGGTCGGCACCGACGCCGAATGCGATGCGCTGCTCAATGCACTGAAGGATCTCCCCCCTACGCGCTGAAGGGAAGCTCACCCCCTACGCCCTTCGGGCGCCCCCTCAAGGGGGCGATGCGGGTGGACCGGCAAAGCCGGATCCACCGCATCCTGGGTCTATCAGATCACTTCGGTTTGGGCGGCGCCGGGTTGTTGGTCGATGATTTCGCCCAGGCGGTAGACGGTTTCGCCCTGTTCGCGCAGCGTCGCTGCCACGGCGTCGGCCTGGTCGGCGGAGACCACCACCACCATGCCGATGCCGCAGTTGAAGACGCGGTGCATTTCGGTGTCGGCCACCTGGCCTTCGCGTTGCAGCCAGGTGAACAGCTCGGGCATCGTCCAGGCGTCGCGGTGCAGGCGCGCGGCCAGGCCGGGACGCAGGATGCGCGGCACGTTGTCCAGCAGGCCGCCGCCGGTGATGTGGGCCAGGCCCTTGATCTCGTGCTTGGCGATGGCCGCCAGTACCTGCTTGACGTAGATGCGCGTGGGCGCCATGACGACGTCGCGCAGCGGCTGGCCGTGGAAGTCCTGGTCCGGCGTGGCGCCGGCGCGTTCGATGATCTTGCGCACCAGCGAGTAGCCGTTGGAGTGCGCGCCGCTGGAGGCCAGGCCCAGCACGGCGTCGCCGGGCTGGATGCGGCTGCCGTCGATGGCCTGCGACTTCTCGACCGCGCCGACGGCGAAGCCCGCCAGGTCGTATTCGCCGTCGGGATACATGCCGGGCATCTCGGCGGTTTCGCCGCCGATCAGTGCGCAGCCGGCCAGTTCGCAACCCTTGGCGATGCCGCCGACGACCGTGGCGGCGGTGTCCACCGACAGGCGGCCGCAGGCGAAGTAGTCCAGGAAGAACAGCGGCTCGGCGCCCTGCACCAGGATGTCGTTCACGCTCATGGCCACCAGGTCGATGCCCACGGTGTCGTGCTTGTTCCACGAGAACGCCAGGCGCAGCTTGGTGCCCACGCCGTCGGTGCCCGACACCAGCACGGGCTCGCGGTACTTCTTGGGCACCTCGAACAGGGCGCCGAATCCGCCAATGCCGGCCAGCACTCCTTCGCGCATGGTGCGCTTGGCGAGGGGCTTGATGCGCTCGACCAGGGCATCGCCCGCGTCGATGTCGACGCCCGCGTCGCGGTAGGTTAGAGAGGAAGCGCTGGGTTGTTGTGCGGACATGGGATGGACCGAAAAGTGGATGGGCGCGGGCTTTCGCGGCAAAAAAACCAGCCGGGACCGCCTGAAAGCTATAATTTTACGATGATTGGTATTCCCATGCAGCGGACAGGGATTTACATCGGGACAACTCCCGGTGGCACCCGCCGCGCCCCGCATTCCTTTTCTGCCTGCGCAGCCTTGCCCGGCCCGACCTGTCGCCACCCAACGCCATGATCGTCCGACGCTGCGGGTCTCTTAGCCGCCCCTCATGAAGCAGTTGCTACTCGACGTTCTTGCCGCGCCGGCTCCGTCCCTGGAAAACTATGTCGCGGGCCCCAATGTCGAGGCCCTGGCGACCCTGCGCGCCCTGGAGCCGGGCCGCGCCGTCTACCTCTGGGGACCGGCGGGATGCGGCCGCACGCACCTGCTGCGCGCCCTGTCCGACCGGCCGGGCGCGGTCTACCTGGACAGCCACAGTCCCGTGTCGGCCTACCGGCGCGCCGCCCAGCCCGAGGAATCCGACGTCCGCCCCGCGCTGATCGCCATCGACGACCTGCATCTCCTGGACGAACCGCGGCTGGCCTGCGTGTTCTCGCTGTACAACCGCTGGCGCGAAACCTCGGCCACCGACATCGCCCTGTCCCTGATCGTCGCCGGCGAGCGGGCCCCGGGCCAGCTGGAGATCCGCGAGGACCTGCGCACCCGGCTGGGCTGGGACCTGGTATTCCGGCTGGAGGTGCTGTCCGATGCCGAAAAGACCGACGCCCTGATCCGCCAGGCCGCCAGCCGCGGGCTGCAGCTCGCCCCCGAGGTGGTGAACTGGATTCTTACCCATTACGAGCGGGACATGCGCCAGCTGGCCGCCCTGCTCGACGCCCTGGACCGCTATTCGCTGGCGGCCAAGCGCCCGATCACGCTGCCGCTGTTGCGCGCCATGCTGGCCGAACAGCCCCAACCGTCCACCATTCAGTCGTATTCTTCGTTGTCATGACCCCCACCCAAGCGCCGCCTTCCCGCCTCGCCCTGTTCGACCTGGACCACACCCTGCTGCCGCTCGACAGCGACTACCGGTGGGCCGACTTCCTCGCCCGCGCCGGGCACGTCGGCGACCCCGCCGCCGCCTGCGCCCGGAACGAGGAACTGATGCGCCGCTACGACGAAGGCAAGCTGACCGCGATGGAGTCGGCCGAATTCATGCTGGGCCTCCTGGCCCGCAACACGCCCTACGACCTGGCCCGCTGGCACGAGGATTTCATGGCCGAGGTGATCCGTCCGGCCATCTCCGCCCAGGCCATCGCCCTGGTGCGCGAACACCTGGAAGCGGGCGACCTGTGCGCCATCGCGACCTCGACCAACACCTTCGTCACCGCGCCCATCGCGCGCGCCTTCGGCATCCCCGTGCTGCTGGCGACCGAACCGGAATACGTCGCCGGCCGCTACACCGGCCGCATCCAGGGCATTCCCTGCTTCCGCGAGGGCAAGGTCGTGCGCGTCAACCAGTGGCTGGCCGGCCACGGCTGGCAGTTGTCGGATTTCCGCCAGTCTTTCTTCTATAGCGACTCGATGAACGACGTCCCGCTGCTCGAAGCGGTGACCGACCCGGTCGCCGCCAACCCATCCGCCGCGCTGCGCGAACTGGCGCGCGAACGGGGCTGGCGCATCACGGACCTGTTCGCATGATCAAGAAGCTCATCAGTAAGCTATTCACCCCCCGCGCCGCGCGCCCCATCCTGAGCGTCAAGCGGCATGCGCCCCTGCGCGTGCCCCAGGCCAAGCACGGCATCGACCGCCGGCTGGTCTCGCGCCATGCGATCAAGGTCTGCGATGTGCTGCACGAGCACGGCTTCGAGGCCTACATCGTCGGCGGCGCGGTGCGCGACCTGATCGTGGGCGCCCAGCCCAAGGACTTCGACGTGGCCACCAACGCCACGCCGGAACAGATACAGCCGCTGTTCCGCCGCGCCCGCATCATCGGCCGCCGCTTCCGCCTGGTGCACGTGGTGTTCGGCCAGGAGATCATCGAGACCTCCACCTTCCGCGCCTCGGGCTCGGACGAACAGACCACCGACGAACACGGCCGCATCCTGCGCGACAACGTCTTCGGCACGCTGGAGGAAGACGCCGCGCGGCGGGACTTCACGCTGAACGCGCTGTACTACGACCCGGCCACCGAGATCGTCATCGATTACCACGACGGCGTGGCCGACCTGAAGAAAAAGACCGTCAGCATCATCGGCGACGCCTCCAAGCGCTACCGCGAGGACCCGGTCCGCATGCTGCGCGGCATGCGCTTCGCCGCCAAGCTGGGCTTCACCATCGCGCCGGCCACGCTCGCGCCCATCCGCGAGATGGCCCACCTGATCGAGAACGTGCCCGCCTCGCGGCTGTTCGACGAGATGCTGAAGATGCTGACCTGCGGCCACGCGCTGGACTGCCTGCGCCGGCTGCGCGCCGAAGGCCTGCACAAGGGCCTGCTGCCGCTGCTGGACGTGGTGCTGGAACAGCCCGGGGGCGAACGCTTCGTGAAGCTGGCCCTGGAACGCACCGACGTGCGCGTGCGCAGCGGCAAGTCGGTCAGCCCCAGCTTCCTGTTCGCCGCGCTGCTGTGGCAGCAGGTCAACCAGCGCTGGCAGCAGTACCGCGCGGATGGCGAGCTGCCCATGCCCGCCCTGGGCATGGCCGTGGATTCCGTGCTGGACGACCAGACCGAGAAGCTGGCCATCCAGCGCCGCTTCGTCTCAGACATGCGCGAGATCTGGTTCATGCAGCCGCGCTTCGAACGGCGCCAGAGCAAGGGCGCCTGGCGCATGCTCGAACAGCCGCGCTTTCGCGCCGCCTGCGATTTCCTGCAACTGCGCGCCGCCGCCGGCGAGGTGGACAGCGCCCTGGCGCAATGGTGGATGGACCTGGCCGACGCCAGCGATTCGGCGCGCGCCGAGATGCTGGAAGAACTGGCCCGCCAGCCGCGCGCGGCCGGGGAAGCCGCGGCCCCCCGCAAGCGCCGCCGGCGCAGCGGCCGCTCGCGCCAGGGAGGCCCCGCCGAGGGCGGTCCGGAAGGCGGCACCCCGGTAGCGGGATGAACGCGCCCGCCTGGCAGACGGCCTGGGTGGGATTGGGCGCCAACCTGGGCGACCCGGCCGCCACCCTGCGCGCGGCGCTGGCCGCGCTGGCTGCCCATCCCGAGGTACGGCAGGACGCGCTTTCGCGCTTCTACCGCACCGAGCCGATCGACTCCAGCGGTCCCGACTACGTCAACGCCGTCGTGCGCCTGCGCACCACGCTGCCCCCTTTGGCGCTGCTGGACCTGCTGCAGGACATCGAACGGCGCCACGGCCGCGAACGTCCCTATCGCAACGCCCCCCGCACCCTGGACCTGGACCTGCTGGCATACGACGGCCAGCGCCTGGATACCCCTCGGCTGACCCTGCCCCACCCCCGCATGCACCAGCGCGCTTTCGTGCTGCGCCCCCTGTCGGACATCGATCCGGACATGGCGCTGCCCCAGGGGCGGGTGGAGGAACTGCTGCGGGCCTGCGCGGACCAGGCGGTCCTGCCGCTGGACTAAGGCCTGCTCACGCCAAAAGAAGGCTCGCACAGGCCGGGAATGGGGCCTAGGCGGTCTTGCCCCGCGTATTGCCTTGTTACGCGGCGGCGAGTGCCTCGCGCTATCCTGGAGGCTCGGGCAACCAACCGCCTACCGCCATGAACACGACCCCGCTCTTCCCCCTCGGCCGGGCGCTGTATCCCGAGGGCGTCCTGCACTTGCGCATCTTCGAGATCCGCTACCTGGACATGATCAAGCAGTGCATCGCCGATCAGTCCTCGTTCGGCGTCGTGCCGCTCCTGGCCGGCCACGAAGTCCGCACGCCGGAAGGCAAGGAAGTCCTGGCCGACTTCGGCACCATGGCGAGGATAGAACAGTGGGACGCACCCATGCCGGGCCTGCTGCAACTGCGCTGCGTGGGGACGACGCGCTTTCGCCTGGTGGCGAGCGAACAGCGCAAGTACGGTCTCTGGGTCGGGCAGGTCGAGCCGCTGGCCGACGACCCCGTGGTCCCCATCCCGGCTGCCCTGCAGCCCGCGGCCAATACGCTGGGCCGCCTGATAGCCGAACTCCAGCAGCAGCGCGCAGCCGGCCCCGACCTTCCCATCGAGCCGCCCTTCCGGCTGGACGAATGCGGATGGGTCGCGAACCGCTGGGCGGAAATGCTGCCGCTGCTGCCGCCGCAACAGCGCCACCTGCTGGCCGACGATGACCCGGAAAGCCGCCTGGACCAGATCCAGGACATCCTGAAGCGGCGCAAGCTCCTGGCCGAATGAGATGAGATTCCCGGGCGGGAGCCCGGCAATGTGCGGCGTGGGCCTGATCGGCGTCGCCTACCGGCGCGACACCATGCTGTCTACCGCCAGCAAGGCCCTGATCCAGGAGATCCGCCACCTGACGGACGACCTGCTGCAGCAGGAAATCACGACCGACATGCGAACAGGGGCCGCCATTGCTCCAGCTTCTGCTCGAAGCTATACATCGCGGCCGCCGGCGACGAAGAAGCCAGCCGGAACACGCGGTAGCCGTAGTCGGCCAGGTGATGGCCCAGCTTCCAGGACAGGCCGCCGTTGAAGCCGATGCGTTCGAGCAGCGGCGCATGTTCCTTCAGGTAGGCCGCAAGCGGATTGACCTCGGCCTCGGTCACGGCGGCATCCAGGCTGCCCTGGCGCCGGCAACTGGCGACGACGTCCCAGATGCCCACGCGGTGCCGGATGGCAACGCGCAGTCGTTCCTCGTAGGGCACCAGGTGCAGTGCCTCGACCTCCAGGCAGGCGCCCAGCAGGCGCCAGAACTGGTTGCGCGGATGGGCGTAGTACTGGCCCACGTTCAGCGACGCCACGCCCGGGAAACTGCCCAGCAGCAGCACCGTGGCGTCGGACGCCAGCACCGGCGGAAAGCCGCTGAGCTGGGGCTGCGCCGCGGCGCTCACAACCGCCCCAGCTCCGGCGCCAGCGAACGCGCCCATTTGCGCGCCGGCAGGCCGTAGCGGTTCTCGACCTCCTCGGCGCGCGCCAGCAGCGCCTGCGCGTCGATCCGCAAGGCCGGGCCGGCCAGGGCGATCGCCACCCGGTTGCCTTCCTCGATTTCGGGCAGGACCGCCACGCGCCCCTCGAACGCCTCGTCCAGATTGCGGCGGTTATGTTCGTAGCTGTCGTGCGCGCCGAACAGGTTGACGGTCACGACACCCGCCTGGCTGGCGTTGGCGCTGACCACCCGCCGGCAGCCGCGATAGAACTCGACGGAATCGCGCACCGGGCCGCGCGCGGCATGGTCGTACAAATCCACCATCAAGGCGCGGCAACTGCCGCGATTGGCTATGTCCTCCACCCACGCGCCCGCGTCATCATGGGTGACCATGAATCGCTCGTTGTCGGCGGGCAGGCGGAAATAGGCGCGGCAGGCGGCGGTCACGCTGGGGTTCCATTCCACGACGCGCACCAGGCTGTCGGTGTGCTTCAGGCAGAAGCGCGTCAGGGATCCCGCGCCCAGCCCCAGCGTACCGATGGCCTGCTCGCCGCCGGCCTGCGGCGGATCGAGGAACAGCAGCCACGCCATCATCTGGCGCGTGTACTCCAGCTCCAGCGAAAAAGGGCTGCGTATCCGCATCGCGCCCTGGATCCAGGGGCTGCCGAAATGCAGGTAGCGAACGCCCTGCTCTTCCGAGAACGTCGGCTCGTCGAGCTCGCTGGGGCCGGCGGCGCGCCGCCGGTCCGGCCCGGGCCGTTGCGCCTTGCGGCTCAAGAGGACTGGCTCAGCAACAGGCTGTTCATGCTGCGCACGAACGCGGCCGGATCCTCCAGCGGCGCGCCCTCGGCCAGCAGGGCCTGGTCCAGCAGCAAGCGGGCCCACTGGCCGAAGTCGGCATCGCCGGCCTGCCGCACGCGCGCAATCAGCGGATGGCCCGGGTTGATCTCCAGGATGGGGCGCGACTCGGGCGCGGCCTGTCCGGCCGCCTTGAGCAGGCGCTGCAAGTGCTGGCTCATGTCCTGCTGGTCCACCACCACGCAGGCGGGGGAATCGACCAGGCGGAAGGTCACGCGCACGTCCTTGACCGCCTCGCCCAGCGCCTCCTTCAGCCGCTCGACCACCGGCTTGAGCTCTTCCGAGACTTCTTCCTGCTGCTTCTTCTCTTCCTCGTCTGCCAGCGCGCCCAGGTCCAGGCCGCCCTTGGCGATGGAGGCCAGCGGCTTGCCGTCGAACTCGTTGACGAAGGACAGCATCCATTCATCGACGCGGTCCGTGAGCAACAGGACCTCGATGCCCTTCTTGCGGAAAATTTCCAGGTGCGGGCTGCTGCTGGCCGCGGCGAAGGTCTCGGCCGTGACGTAGTAGATCTTGTCCTGGCCTTCCTTCATGCGGGCCACGTAGTCGGCCAGCGACACCGTCTGCGCGGGGGTGCCGTCCTGGGTGGAAGCAAAGCGCAGCAGCTTCAGGATGCGCTCCAGGTTGGTCGCGTCCTCGCCCACGCCTTCCTTGAGCACCTGGCCGAACTCGGTCCAGAAGGTCGCGTAATCGTCCTTGCGGTTCTCGGCCAGGTCCTCGAGCAGGCTCAGCACGCGCTTGGCGCTGCCTTCGCGGATGGCGCGCACGTCACGGCTTTCCTGCAGAATCTCGCGCGAGACGTTCAGCGGCAGGTCGGCCGAATCGATGACCCCGCGCACGAAGCGCAGGTAGGCCGGCAACAGCTGTTCCGCGTCGTCCATGATGAAGACACGCTTCACATACAGCTTGACCCCGTGCTTCCTGTTGCGGTCCCACATGTCGAACGGCGCGCGCCGCGGCACGTACAACAGCTGCGTATACTCGCTGCGGCCCTCCACCCGGTTGTGGCTCCACGCCAGCGGCGCCTCGAAGTCATGCGCCACGTGCTTGTAGAACTCGGTGTACTGCTCGTCGGTGACCTCGGACTTGCTGCGCGTCCACAGCGCGCTGGCCTGGTTGACGGTCTCTTCCTCGTCGCGGGTGACCTGCTCGGATTTCTCGGCGTCCCATTCCTCTTTCTTCATCAGGATGGGCACGGAGATGTGGTCCGAATAGCGGCGCAGGATCTCGCGCAGCTTCCACGACGACAGGAAGTCGTCCTCGCCCTCGCGCAGCGTCAGGATGATGTCCGTGCCCCGCCCGGCCTTCTCGGCCGCCGAGATCGTGAACTCGCCGTCGCCGGCCGACTCCCAGCGTATCGCCTGGTCCGCCGGCTGGCCCGCGCGGCGGCTGACGACGGTGACTTTCTGCGCGACGATGAACGACGAATAAAAGCCCACGCCGAACTGGCCGATCAGTTGCGCATCCTTCTGCTTGTCGCCGGTCAGCTGCTGGAAGAACTCCCGCGTGCCCGAGCGGGCGATGGTGCCCAGGTTGGCAATGGCCTCGTCCCGCGTCATGCCTATGCCGTTGTCGGAAATCGTGATGGTCCGCGCGGCCTTGTCGAAGCCCACGCGGATGGCCATCTCGCCCTCGCCTTCCAGCAGTTCCGGCCGGTCGATGGCCTCGAAACGCAGCTTGTCGCAGGCGTCGGACGCATTGGAGACCAGTTCGCGCAGGAAGATTTCCTTGTTGCTGTACAGCGAGTGGATCATCAGGTGCAGCAACTGCTTGACTTCGGTCTGGAAGCCCAGGGTTTCGGAGGTGTTGGTCTGACTCATGGCAATAACAAGGCCCATCCCGGCGCGCACGGTTCAGGCGCGCCAGGCATGGCGGTTGACGAAAGGAAGTTGTCCGGTTGGAGCAAAAAGCTCACGCGGCGTAGATAGGGCCGCGCGCACCTTTTTCAAGCATAACAGCCCCCACCCGCATCGCCCCCCGGGACCCGGCGCCGGGCCGCCCCAAAGCGGGTCCCGGCCCCCTTTGGGGGGCTGCCGCGTAGCGGCTGGGGGCCCACCATTCTGGGCGCGCGTCAGCGCGTAGGGGAGGGTCCTAATCTGCTGGTGATAGGTACGCCCGCCAGCAGGAACTCCATCTGGTCGGCCAGGATGCGGCGATTGCGCAGGATCATGCCTTCCCAGCGGTTGGGCCGGTACGGCAGGTAGAGCAGCGGCATGCCGGCCTGCTCGGGGGTGCGGTTGCCCTTGCGCTGGTTGCACGAGCGGCAGGCCGTGACCACGTTTTCCCAGGTATTGGCGCCGCCGCGCGACTCGGGGCGGACGTGCTCGATGGTCAGTTCGGACTCGGGGAAACAGCCGCCGCAATAGGCGCAGACGTGCATGTCGCGCGAGAACAGGCGTTCACGGCTGATGCTGATGGAGGCGGAACGGTCGCCGCGGAACTCGCGGCCGCGCACGGCGATGATGCTGGCGGTGCTGACGGTGGACACCTGCCCGGTCAGCCGGTTCGTGCCCCCGCGGTAGGTGACGGTGGTGTCCCCCAGTTCCCATGCCACCCTTCCCGCCACGTGCAGGCAGATGGCTTTTTCGATATCCACCCAGTGCACCGGCGTGCCGGCGACATCGAGCGCGAGAACCAGATGAGCCACAGTTTTCTCCTGAATGGATTGCCTATCGCTATCTTTCACTGGTTTTTTATACAGCGCCTCAATGACCAAATCAAGACAAATGCCGATTCCGCACAACATTCCCCTGCCCACCAAGACAAACAACCCAGGCCCAGGATGCGGTGGATCCGGCTCCGCCGGTCCACCCGCATCGCCCCCTTAAGGGGGTGCCCGAAGGGCGTAGGGGGTGGGCTTCCCTTGCGCGCGTAAGCGCGTAGGGGGGGTCAATCAGTCGGAGCGCGGATCAGCCAGCGGCCATCGCGCCAGACCCGGCTCTCGCCGTGGTGCATCACGAAGAACTCGTCGGGGGCGACGCCCGCGTAGCGGCGTGCCCGCGCCAGGTCCCGGGGAGGCTGGTCCAGCGCCTCGTCGGTCAGCTCGAACGTGCCCCAGTGGATGGCGACGGAAGCCCTGGCACCCAGGTCGCGATGCGCCTGCACGGCCTCGGTGGGATTCATGTGATGGCCGCGCATGAACCAGCGCGGCGCATAGGCGCCTATCGGCAGCGCCGCCAGGTCGAAAGGCCCCATGCGTTCGCCTATGGCGGCGATGTCCTTGGAATAGCCGAAGTCGCCGCCGAACAGGAAGTTGAACGCGGGCTCGCGCGTCCGGACCGCCCAGGCGCCCCACAACGAAACGTTCCGGTCGAAGGGCGTGCGGGCGCTCCAGTGCTGCACGGGCAGCAGCGTCAGGATGGCATCGCCCACCACCGTCTGGCCCCACCAGTCCAGCGGCCGCAAGTCGGTGGCCTCGGGCACGTTCTGGCGGAACCAGACGTCCACGCCCAGGGGCACCATGAAGACGGGCGGACCGCCGGGCTGCGCCGCCAGCGCCTTGACCGAGGCGAAATCCAGGTGGTCGTAGTGGTTGTGCGAGATCACCACGGCATCGATGTGCGGCAGGTCGGCCAGCGCGACGCCGGGTGGCTGGTGGCGCTTGGGCCCCATGAACCCGAAGGGCGAGGCGCGTTCGGAGAACACCGGATCGGTCAACAGGTTGAAGCGGCCCAGCTGCACCAGCAGCGTGGAATGCCCGACCCAGCTGACCCGCACGTCCGGCGAGGCCTCCTTCAGCCAGGCGGTGTCCGCCACGACCGGCGACAGGGACTCCGTCGGAGGCGGCGGCAGGCCCTGCGCCCACCGGTCGAACTGCCAGCGCCAGAAGTCCAGCGTGCCCGGCTGGGCATACGAATACAGGTTGCGGAATCCATGCGGCGTATGGTGCGGCTGGGCGGCATCGTAGTACGGGTTGACGGGGGAGCACCCCGCCACCGCGCAGGTCGCCAGGACCGCCGCCAGCCCCCGCCGCATCATGGCCTTACAGCACCGGCGACAGCACGGGCTGCTTGGGCTTGGCGTCCAGCAGCCGGCCCTTGCGGGCCCGCTTGCCGACGTAGACCGCCAGTCCGCCGCCGGACAGGATCTCTTCATGCGGCTTGTTGCGGTAGATGCCCGTGATCCGCAGCCCCGCCGGCCCGACCGGCACCACCTGGGCCAGGGTGTCCTTGGGATCGATGTCCATCAGCGCCGTGCCGCGACCGCCCGAGGACAGCGCCTTGACCTCGGCCAGGCCGAACACCAGGAAACGGCCCTTGTCGGTCAGCAGCGCGAGCGAATCGGCGCCGTCGAACACCGGCACGGGCCGCAGCGGGCTGTCGCCCTCGTCCAGCGTCATGAATTGCTTGCCGCCACGCTGGCGCGTGGCCATGTCGCCCAGGCGGGTGACGAAGCCGACGCCGCGCTCGGTGGCCAGCAGCCACCGGCTTTCGGGGGCCGCCGCGATCATGTGCAGGATGCGGGATCCGGCTTCCAGGTCGATCAGCGTGGTCACCGGCACGCCATCGCCGCGCGCCGACGGCAGCGCGCTGACGGCCACCGAATAGACGCGACCGTTGCTGCCCAGCGCGATCAGCGTATCGGTGGTCCGGCATTCGAACGCGCCGTACAGCGCATCGCCCGCCTTGAACGTGAACAGGCTGGCATCGTGGCCGTGGCCCTGGCGGGCCCGCAGCCACCCCTTCTGCGACACGATGACGGTGACCGGCTCGTCGATGACCTTGGCCTCGACGGTGGCGCGCTCGGCCGCTTCGATCAGCGTGCGGCGATCATCGCCGTACTGTTTGGCGTCGGCTTCGATTTCCTTGACGATCAGCCGCTTGAGCGAATTCGGATTGGCCAGCAGTTCCTCGAGCTTGCCCTGCTCGTCCTTCAGGTCCTTCAGTTCCTGCTCGATCTTGAAGCCTTCCAGGCGCGCCAGCTGCCGCAGGCGCATCTCCAGGATGTCCTCGGCCTGGCGCTCGGACAGCTTGAAGGCCTGCATCAGCGCGGGCTTGGGTTCGTCCGACTCGCGGATGACCTTGATCACCGCGTCCACGTTCAAGTAGACCACCATGCGGCCTTCCAGCACATGGATGCGGTCCAGCACCTTGTCCAGGCGATGGCGCGAACGCCGCGTGACGGTCTGGGTGCGGAAGACGAGCCACTCGTCCAGGATCTCGCGCATGGACTTCTGGCGCGGCCGCCCGTCGTTGCCCACCGCCACCAGGTTGATGGGCGCGCTGCTTTCCATGGACGTATGGGCCAGCAGCGTGTTGACGAACTCGTCGCGGTCCACGCGCGAGGTCTTGGGCTCGAATACCAGCCGCACGGCCGCGTCCTTGCCCGACTCGTCGCGCACCGCGTCGAGCAGGCTCAGCAAGGCCGCCTTGGTCTGCTGTTGTTCGTTCGAGAGGCTTTTCTTGCCCGCCTTCACCTTGGGATTGGTGAGTTCCTCGATCTCTTCCAGCACCTTCTGGCCGGAGGTCGACGGCGGCAGTTCGGTGACCACCAGTTGCCACTGGCCGCGCGCCATTTCCTCGAACTTCCAGCGCGCGCGCACCTTGATCGAGCCGCGGCCTGTGCCGAGTATCTGGGCGATCTCGGACCGCGGCGTGATGATCTGGCCGCCGCCGGGATAATCGGGTCCGGGCAGCAGGCCGTAGAGCTCGTCGTCGGCGATCCTGGGATTCTTCAGCAGCGCCACCGCGGCCTGCGCCACTTCGCGCAGGTTGTGCGGCGGGATCTCGGTGGCCATGCCCACCGCGATGCCCGAGGCGCCGTTCAGCAGCACCACGGGCAGGCGCGCCGGCAGTTGCCTGGGCTCCTGGTACGAGCCGTCGTAGTTGGGAATGAAGTCGACCGTGCCTTCGTCCAGCTCGTCCAGCAGCAGCCGGGCGATGGGCGTGAGCCGCGCCTCGGTGTAGCGCATGGCCGCGGCGCCGTCGCCGTCGCGCGAGCCGAAGTTGCCCTGTCCGTCGATGAGCGGATAGCGCAGCGAGAACGACTGCGCCATGCGCACCAGCGCATCATAGGCCGCCTGGTCGCCGTGGGGATGGTACTTGCCCAGCACGTCGCCCACCACGCGGGCCGACTTCACGGGCTTGGCGTTCGCGCCCAGCCCCATGGCCTGCATGGCATACAGGATGCGCCGCTGCACCGGCTTCTGGCCGTCGCTGACGTCCGGCAGCGCCCTGCCCTTGACCACCGATACCGCGTAATCCAGATAAGCCTGTTCCGCATAGCGCGCCAGCGTGATCGCGGCGTCGCCGCCCGGCCGCTCGAACAGGCCGGGTTGTTGTTCGTCCGTCATCAAATATCCACCTCGGCGAGGTCGCCTTTCTCTTCCAGCCACGAGCGCCGCTGCGCGGCCTCACCCTTGCCCATCAGCATGTCGAACATGCGCGTGGTCTCGTCCGCGCCGAGTTCGCCGTAGGTGACCGGCAGCAGGCGGCGGGTGTCGGGGTTCATCGTGGTTTCCCAAAGCTGCTCGGGGCTCATTTCGCCCAGGCCCTTGAAGCGGCTGATGCTCCAGGACCCCTCGCGCACGCCTTCCTTGCGCAGCTTGTCCTCGACCGCGGTCAGCTCGCCCTGGTCCAGGCAATAGAGCTTGCGCGGCGGCCGCTTGCCCTGCGCCGGCACGTCCACGCGGAACAGCGGCGGGCGCGCCACGTACACGTGCCCGGCCTCGACCAGCCTGGGAAAGTGCCGCAGGAACAACGTCAGGAGCAGCACCTGGATGTGCGATCCGTCCACGTCCGCGTCGGACAGGATGCAGACGCGCCCGTAGCGCAGCCCGGACAGGTCGGGATCGTCGCCCGCGCCATGGGGATCGACGCCGATCGCCACCGCGATGTCGTGGATCTCGTTGTTGGCGAACAGGCGGTCGCGCTCGACCTCCCAGGCGTTGAGCACCTTGCCGCGCAGCGGCAGGATGGCCTGGAATTCCTTGTCGCGCCCCATCTTGGCCGAACCGCCCGCCGAGTCGCCCTCGACCAGGAAGACCTCGGTGCGGGAGGCGTCGCTGCTTTCGCAATCGGTCAGCTTGCCGGGCAGCACGGCCACGCCCGAGCTCTTGCGCTTCTCGACCTTCTGCGTGGCCCGCACGCGCGACTGCGCCTGGCGGATGACCAGCTCGGCCAGCTTCTTGCCGTATTCGACGTGGGAGTTCAGCCACAGCTCCAGCGCCGGCTTCGAGAACCCGCCCACCAGGCGCACCGCGTCGCGGCTGTTCAGTCGTTCCTTGATCTGGCCCTGGAACTGCGGGTCGAGCACCTTGGCCGACAGCACGAAGCTGGCGCGCGCGAACACGTCCTCGGGCAGCAGCTTGACGCCCTTGGGACTGAGGTTGTGCAGTTCGACGAAACCCTTGACCGCGTTGAACAGGCCGTCGCGCAGCCCGGCCTCGTGCGTGCCGCCGGCCGGCGTCGGGATCAGGTTGACGTAGGACTCGCGCACGACGTTGCCGTCCTCGGTCCAGGCCACCACCCACTGCGCGCCCTCGCCCTCGGCGAAGTTCTCGTTGTCGCCGCCGGCGTACTGCTCGCCTTCGAACAAGGGAATGAGCAGTTCGGCGCCGGCCAGCGCCTCGGTCAGGTAGCCGCGCAGGCCCTGCTCGTACAGCCAGGTCTGGGTCTCGCCGGTTTTCTCGACCCGCAGCGTGACCTTCACGCCGGGCAGCAGCACGGCCTTGCTGCGCAACAGGCGCGACAGCTCGCCCATGGGGATCGTGCCGCTGTCGAAATACTTGGGGTCCGGCCAGCAGCGCACGCGCGTGCCGCTCTTCTTGCGGGCGGGATCGGACACCTGCGCCAGTTCCTCGACCACGTCGCCGTGCTGGAACACCAGCCGGTGGGCCGCGCCGTCGCGCCAGACCGTGACTTCCATGCGCGACGACAGCGCGTTGGTGACCGAGACGCCGACGCCGTGCAGGCCGCCGGAGAACGAATAGGCGCCGCCGCCCTGCTTGTCGAACTTGCCGCCGGCGTGCAGGCGGGTGAAGACCAGTTCGACGACCGGCGCGTTTTCCTCGGGGTGCAGGCCGACGGGAATGCCGCGGCCCTCGTCCTCGACGGTCACGCTGCCGTCGGCGTGCAGGGTGACCTGCAGATGTTTGCCGTAGCCGGCAAGCGCCTCGTCGGCGCCGTTGTCGATCACCTCCTGCACGATGTGCAGGGGGTTTTCGGTTCGAGTGTACATGCCCGGGCGCTGCTTGACGGGCTCCAGCCCCTTCAGCACCCGGATGGAAGCTTCGTTGTAGCGAGTGGCCAAGTTATCCCCAGCGACTGTGGAAAATGAAGGGTATTTTACGGACGGAGGGCCTGGCCATGCGGGCCGGCGTGGCACGCCCATTTTTTGGGCACCCCTGCCTTGCCCGGCGGGTGGCGGTCACAGGCCGCACAGGGCCATGAGCCCTTCCCATCCGACGACGAGTTGCGGGCGCAAATAGCCCAGGAAGGCTACCGCAAGCACGGTGCCAAGCAAAGCATAGGCAAGGACCGCCCGCCAGGCGCGCCCGCGCCTCCCGGATTGCCCCTGCCGGTTGCGATCGGCCATGGACCTGCCTCCTGTTCCCGGCCGTGTTCATGCCGGCACCAATGCGCGCTCGCGCACGGGCATACACAGCGCCGCCGCGACCAGACCGAGCGCGACCGAAATCCACCAGACCGCATCGTAGCTGCCGGTGGCGACGTACAGCTTGCCGCCTAGCCAGACACCGACGAAGCTGCCGATCTGGTGGCCGAAGAATACGATACCGGTCAGGGTCGACGCATAGCGCATGCCGTAGATATGTCCTACCAGCGCGGTGGTCAACGGCACGGTCCCCAGCCAGACCAGCCCGATCAAGGCCGAGAACGCATACAGCACCGCCGGCGTCAGCGGCAGCAGGATCAGCAGCATGATCGCCGCCGAGCGCGTCGCGTACAGCAGCGCCAGCAGGTGCTTCTTGCTGTGGCGGCCGCCCATCCGGCCGGCCCAGTACGAGCCGAACACGTTGAACAGGCCGATGAGCGCGATGGCCAGCGCGCCGTCCGAGGCCTTCAGGCCGCCGTCCACCACGAAGGCCGGCAGATGCAGCGTGATGAAGGCCGTGTGGAAGCCGCAGACCGCGTAACTCCAGAACAGGAAGTGGTAGGAACCGTGCCCCATGGCCTGGCGTACCGCCGCGCCCAGCGACTGCGCGCCGGCGACATGCGCCGGCTTGCCCGTCAGCCGCGTGGCCAGCGGCAGCGCCAGCAGCATCAGCGCCGACAGCGCCCACAGCGCGCCGGTCCAGTCGAAATGATCGATCAGCAATTGCCCGGCGGGCACGACCACGAACTGCCCCATGGAGCCGCCCGCGCTGGCGATGCCCATCGCGGTGCTGCGGCCCTCGGGCGGCACGGCGCGCGCCACCACCGGCAGCAGCACGGCGAATGTCGTGCCGGCCTGCCCCAGTCCGACCAGCACGCCGGCGCACAGGTACAGCATGGCCTCGGACCCGGCGTAGCGCGTGCCGACCAGGCCCAGCGCGCACAACAGCGCCGATGCGACGATGGTCCGGCCCGACCCCCACTTGTCGGCCACCGATCCCATCAGGATGGCCGAGACGCCCCACACCAGGTTCTGGATGGCGAAGGCGAGCGAGAACACGTCGCGCCCCCAGCCGTGGACCAGCCCCATGGGCTGCATGAACAGGCCGAAGGTCGCGCGCACGCCCATCGCGAACAACAGCACGAGCGACGCGCAGACGACGATGCTTCCTGAGCGGGACGAGGGAGTCGGTGACGAAAGAGGCTGCGGCGGCATGAAGGACTGGATGATGGAAAATCGCGGCGCCGGTGCGTGCGCGACCGGCCACGGCCTGCGCATTGTAGTCGCACCGCTCCCGCTACGCCGGCTCGCGGCCCGGCGCCTGGTCCAGCAGGCGCTCGACGATGGCCAGGATCTGCCCCGCGGCGTCGCCGATGTGGCGCTCCAGCACCGATCGGGCCTCGTCGGCCCGGCGCTCGCGGCACAGCGAGACCAGGGCCAGGTGCTCCTGGTGGGCCTGCTGCCGGATCGGGGCGTTGACCACCTGGAAGCGGAAATAGCGCTCGGACTTCTCGTGCAGGCCGCGCACGATGGCCAGGGCGGCCGGCCGCTGGGCCGCCCGGTACAGGCCTTCGTGCAATTGCCAGTTCAACTGGCCCCACTGATCGGGCCCCGCCGTGTCCATGCGCGCCACGCATTGTTCGGCCCGCGCCAGTTCCTCTTCCGATATCCGCGCGGCCGCCTCGTGGATCAGCCAGGGCTCCAGGCGCAGGCGAATGTCGAACAATTCCTCGACCTCGGCGCGCGACAGCATGGAGACGAAGGCCCCCCGGTGGGGAATGGCGTCCACCAGGCCCTCGGCGCTGAGCTGGCGGATGGCTTCGCGGACCGGAATCCGGCTCACGCCCAATTCGTCGGCCAGCAATTCCTGGCGCAGCGGCGAGCCGGGAGGGATCGCCCCCGACAGGATGCGGTCGCGCAGCGCCTCGGCCACCAGTTCGGACGTGGTCCGGCGCACGAGCCGGTTGCCGGAGGACGGCCGGGCGGGAGGGGAAGACGGGGGCAGGTCGTTTCTGGGCATGGCGAAGGCAGAGATGACGGGGTCCAGGTAAACCCCGACAGACGCGCCACGGACACGGGGGTTTAAATAGAAGTATATTGGATCCACTATCCAACAGCCACCGGTCATCTACCGTTGGCTGATGACGGCCTTCATGGCCGTTTTTCGTAGACTTTCAAATTGGATCCAATATAAAGTAGTCAATATCCTCGAAAGATTCCAAGGAGTGTCCGCATGACCATCCGATGGCAAGGCGTGTTTCCCGCCGTCACGACCAAGCTCAAGCCCGACTATTCACTGGATGCCGACGCCATCCGCGCCGGCCTGGAACGCCTCATCGCCCGCGGCGTGAACGGCGTGCTGATGATGGGCATGGTGGGCGAGAACGCGCAGTTGTCGCCCCGGGAAAAGCAGGAAGTGCTGCGCATCGCGCTGGATACGGTGAAGGGGCGCGTGCCGGTGCTCTCCGGCGTGGCCGAGACCAGCACCGAGCGGGCCGCCGCCTTCGCCCGCGACGCCCACGCGCTGGGCGTGGACGGCCTGATGGTGTTCCCCGGCCTGACCTACAAGTCGGATGCCGACGAGACCGTGGCCTTCTACCGGACGGTGGCGCAGGCCTCGCCCCTGCCCATCCTGCTCTACAACAATCCCCGCGGCTACGGCGTGGATCTCACGCCCGACGTGGTGGCCCGCCTGCTGGAAGAGCCCACCATCGTCGCGCTCAAGGAAGAGTCCTACGACACCACGCGCGTCACCGATCTCATCACCCGCTTCGGCGATCGCCTGGCCGTGGTCTGCGGCGTCGACGACCTGGTGGTCGAAAGCGCCGCGCTGGGCGTCCGGTGCTGGGTGTCGGGCATGGCCAACGCGGTGCCGCGCGAATCCGTGGACCTGCTCGCGCTGGCCGCGGCGGGGGACTTCGACAAGGCCCGCCAGCTGTATCACGTGCTGACGCCGCTCTATCACCTGGATACCGTGGTCAAGCTGGTGCAGCACATCAAGCTGGCCGAGCACCTGATCGACGGCACAGCGGAAACCGTCAAGCCGCCCCGGCTCCCGTTGTCGGGCGCCGAACGGGAACGCACCATCGCCATCGTCCGCGAGACCCAGGCCGGCCTGCGCCGGCTGGGATACGACTACTGACTCCCCCGCCCCCAAGGCGCCTGGCGCCACCGGGGGCTTTCCCACAGCAGAAGGACCGCACCATGAACCTCGCCCGCCTGCTTTGCGCCTCGCTTGCCAGCCTGTCCATGCTGGCTTCGTCCTGGGCCGCCGGCTATCCGACCAAGCCCGTGGAGCTCGTCGTCGCCTACCAACCCGGCGGCGGCAGCGACAACACCGCCCGTGCCATCGCCGACGCGGTGCGCCCCATCTTTCCGCAGTCCGTCTACGTGGTCAACAAGCCCGGCGCCAGCGGCTCTATCGGCTGGTCCTACGTGGCCACCGGCCCGGCCGACGGGTACCGCCTGGTCCTCATGACGCCGGAGATGCTGGTCGTGCCGCTGATGGGCATAGGCAAGACCAGCGTGGACGAATTCCAGCCCATCGCCCGCTTCACCGACGATCCGTCGTCGATCACGGTACGCGCCGACGCGCCGTGGCACACCATCCAGGAGTTCCTGGCCTATGCCAAGGCCAACCCCGGCCGCGTCGCGATCTCGAACGCCGGCAACGGCACGGTGCCGCACATGGCGGCCGCGGCGCTGGGAGAATCGGTGGACATCGCGTTCACGCACGTCCCCTACCAGGGATCGGCGCCGGCCATCATGGGCCTGCTGTCGGGCGACGTGCAGGCCACCACGGTGGCCTACGCGGAACTGCGCCAGCATGTGGAAACCGGCAAGCTGCGCACGCTAGCGGTGATGTCGGAGAAGCGGATCGAGACGCTGAGCCAGGTTCCGACCTTCAAGGAACTGGGCCACGACCTGCTGTTCAGCGTGTGGCGCGGCGTGGGGGTCCCCAAGGGCACCCCCGCCGAGGCGGTGGAGAAATGGCGCGCGGCGGCCCGGACCCTGTCGCAGTCGACCGAGTTCCAGACCACCATGCGCAAGCAGAACCTGACGCCGGCCTACGCCGACCTGTCCGAGTTCTCGTCCGACGTGGCCAGGCAGGGCCAGGCCTTCAAGACCCTGGTGCCCAAGCTCAACCTCAAGCAGTAATGCGCGAAGGGCGGCCCGAAGAACATCCGGGCCGCCCGCGGGCCATCAGTCGATGATGATGTTGGCCTTCTGGATGACCGGCCGCCAGAGCTGGATCTGGTCCTTGATGTACTGGCCGAATTCCTCGGGCGTGTTGTACATCGGCTCCAGCCCTTCCTTGCGGAACTGCTCCAGGGTTTCCGGATTCTTCAGCACCGCCACGATCTCCTTGTTCAAGCGATCCACGATGGGCTTGGGCGTGCCCGCGATGGTCAGGAGGCCATACCACTGGCTGGCCTCGAAACCTTCGAGGCCCTTGGTCTCGCTGATGGTCGGCACGTCGGGCAATTGCGGCAGGCGCTTGGCGGTGGCCACGGCGATGGGGCGCAGGCGGCCGGCCTGGAAGAACGGCGCAAGCGGCGGATAGCCGGTCAGCACCAGCGAAGTCACGCCGCCGACCAGGTCGTTCAGCGCGGGCGCCGTTCCCTTGTAGGGCACGTGCTGGATCTGGATGTTGGCCTTGAGCTTGAAGTATTCGGTGGCCAGGTGGGCCGCGCTGCCGTTGCCGCCCGAGGCGTAGTCGTAGCCGTTGGGCTTGGCGCGCACGGCCTTGATCAGTTCGTCCACCGTGCGCACGTCCAGCTTGGCCGGGTTGACCGCCAGCACGTTGGGCACGCCGGCCACCAGCGAGATCGGGGCGAAATCCTTCACCGGATCGTAGGGCAGGCGGCGATACAGCGTGGCATTGGCGCCGAAGGTGCCGATGGCGCCCATGATCAGGGTGTAGCCGTCGGCCGGCTGCGACTTGGCGTACTGCGTGCCCACGATGCCGCCCGCGCCGGGCTTGTTCTCGACCACGATGGGCTGGCCGAGCGCCGCGCCCAGCTGCTTGCTCATGACGCGCGCGATGATGTCGGTGCTGCCGCCCGGCGTGAACGGGACGACCAGGGTGATGGGCCGGGACGGATAGTTGTCGGCCGCATGCAGCGGAGCGGCGAAAGCGGCGCAGATGATGGCCGAGGTGACGACTTGCTTGAACATGACGATGGGTCTCCTGTGTGTATTGATATATGGGCGGCGAGCCCGCCGCCCCGTGGCTCAGGGACGGGCGCCCCGGGCCTCGATGCGCCGCTGGCGCGCGATCAGCCTTCGGGCCCGTTCGATGACCGGAATGTCGATCATCCTGCCGTCCAGCTGGAACGACGCGCGGCCTTCGGCCTGCGCCTGCTCCGCCGCCTCGATGACGCGCGCGGCATGCGCGACGTCCTCGGGCCGCGGCCCGTACTCCTCGTTGACGATGGCGACCTGCCCCGGATGCACGCAGCTCGCGCCGTCGAAACCGAACTGGCGCGAGCGCCTGACCATGGCGCGGAACCGGTCCCAGTCGGAAAAATCGGCCACGGTGCCGATATAGCCCAGCGGCATGACGCCGGCGGCGCGCGCCGCCAGGATCATTCGCTGCTTGGGCATCAGCAGCGCCTCGTCGGTGGGCTCGAAGCCGCCGTTCAGGGCGAAGTCCTCGCCCCCTATGTTGATGGCCGCCACGCGCGGCGAGGCGCGGGCGATGTCGGTCATCTCCTCGAACGCCTCGGGCGTCTCGATCATGACCAGGAAACGGGTGTGTCCCATGGCCAGGCCACGGTCCGCCTCCAGCTCGGTCACCAGTTCGTCCAGCAGCCGCACGTGCGACGGGCCGTCCACCTTGGTGATGGCGATCCCGTCCACGTCCGCGCCCACGCTGGCCTCGACGTCGCGCACGCACAGGCCGAGCGGGCGGTTCACCCGCACCAGCACGTCGGCCCCGCCGCGCCGCACCTGCGCGGCGGCGGCCGCGACCGCTTCGCGCGCCACGGCTTTCTCGGAAGCCGGCACGCTGTCCTCGAGGTCGAGCATGATGGCATCCGCGCCGCGGGTGTGCGCCTTCTCGATGAAGCGCGGCACGTTCGCCGGCACATACAGCAGCGATCGCCAGACCGGCAGCTCGCGCTGCCTGGCTTGTTCGGCCATGCTCGTCATCGTGCCTCCTCCCGCGTGGCGGCGTGATCGACCGTGGCGCCGCTGGCCACCATGGCCTGGATGTCCTCCTCGCCCAGGCCGGCGTCGCGCAACAGTTCGATGCTGTGCTCGCCGATGTGCGGCGCGGGCCACTTGAGAGCCGGCTCGTAGGTCGAGAAACGGACCGGATTGCGCAGGTTGGTGATCGTGCCTTCGGTGGGATGCTCGACCTTCTGGAACAGCCCCGTGTCGGCCAGGTGCGGATCGTCCAGCACCGAATCCAGCGTGTGCAGCGGCATCGCGGGAATGTCGGCGGCCTCCAGGATCTCCAGCCATTCGGCCGTGGTCCGCGTCGCGAACACCTCGTTGCGGATGCGGAACATCTCGCCGATGTTCTCGAAACGGGCGCGTTTCTCGGCAAAGCGCGGATCGGTCCGCAACTCGGGGCGGCCCATCGCCTCGAACATCGCGAAGACTTGCGCGTCGGTATTGGCGGTCACGCAGATATAGCCGTCGGCGGTGCGGACCGGCCGCGAATTGGGGTCCAGCAGGCGCGAGTCGCCGGTGGCGCCCAGCGGCGGATCGAAGGTCTTCAGGAACATGTGCTCGGCCAGCACGAAGGCGGTCATGCTCTCGAACATGGGCACCTCGACCACTTGCGGGCCGCCGTGCCGCAACCGCTGCACCACCGCCATCAGGATGCTGTTGGCCACCATCACCCCCACGGTACGATCGGCGATGACCATGGGCACGAAACGCGGCTGGCCGTCGCCGCCGTTGTTGATGGCAGCCAGGCCCGAGGCGCCCTGGATGATGGAATCGTAGGCGGGCTTGTCGCGGTAGCGACCTTCCTGGCCGAAGCCCACCACGCTGCAATAGATCAGGTCGGGCTTGAGCCGGATCAGGTCCTCGGCCGACAGGCCCAGGCGCGCCGCCGCCGACGGCCGCATGTTGTGCACCACCACGTCGGCCGACGCGATCAGCTTCTTCAGGGCATCGAGCGCGCCGGGTTTCTTCAGGTCCAGCGCCAGGCTCTTCTTGTTGCGGTTCAGGTGCAGGTATTTCGCCGCCATGCCGGGCGTGGGAGAACGCCCGCCTATCCAGCGCGCCAGATCGCCCGAGGGATGCTCGATCTTGATGACCTCGGCGCCGAAGTCCGCCAGGAACTGCGTCGCGTAGGGCCCCACCACCACCTGCGTCAGGTCGACGATGCGCAGGCCTTCCAGCGGCGCGCGGCCCGCCTGCTGCGATACGGATGCCGTCATGCCGACTCCTTCGTGGCCGAGCCTTGCAGCGTGGTCTTGCCCGCTTCGGTCACGACGCGGAACTCGATCGCGCCGGGCGCTTCGCCCGCGCGGCTCTCGACGCGGAAGGGCACGCCCTCGAACAGCGGCGAGGTATTGCGGGTGGTCAGGCTCGACAGGCGCGCGCCGCCCCAGGCCTCGTGCAGGTGCTCGGCGGCGCAGAGCGCCCCCAGGCCGCCGTTGACCACCAGGCCGGGATAGCCTTCGACCTGGGTGGCATAGGGCTGGTCGTAGTGGATGCGGTGGCCGTTGAAGCACAGCGCGCTGTAGCGGAAGATCATCACGGCATCGGCCACGATGGTGTCGGACCGGTGCAGGGCCTCGAAGGCGGGCGCGGCGGCAGCCTTGGCCGCGCCGCCGTCCTTGGCCAGGGTGCTGTCGCGGTAGACCACGTCCTGCTCCTCGACCACCACGGTGCCGGCGGCATTGCTGACGACGTGGCGCACGGTAACGAACACCAGCGGTCCGGAACTGCCCTGCTTGGGGGTGATCGAGGCGATGGTGGACACCCGCTCGAGTTCGTCGCCGATGCGGATGGGCGCGACGAACTGGATGCGCTTGCCGGCGAACATGCGCTTGGGCAGCGGCACGGGCGGCAGGAAGTCGCCCAGCGCCGGATGGCCGTCGCGGCCGAGCTGGGAGCGCGGCACGACGCGCGGGAAGAGCACGCTATACCACATCTGCGGGAATTCGGCGCCCCGGGCGAACGCGGCGCCGCGCGAGGACTCGATGGTGGCCGACAGGCGTTCGGCCAGTTGGGGGGTGACGACGTCGGCGTTCGTCTCGCTGCGGCCCACCCAGGCTTGCAACGCGTCGAGTGCCGCGGGCGTGGTGTCGGAGGTCACGATGGTGTCTCGCTGGAGTTCTGTAGTACGGCGCCCATCGTAGACCCGCCCCTCGTTTCCGAGAAATGATAAATTGCGGATGTCTATTCCATTTTGGAAACGTACTCCTGGAATACCCCCATGAAACTCCAGCAAGTGCGCGCCTTCTGCGCCGTCATCGACCATGACATGAGCGTGTCGCGGGCGGCGCGGGCCCTGCACACCACCCAGTCGGCGGTCAGCAAGCAGATCGGCCAGTTGGAGGACAGCCTGGGCGTGGCGCTGCTGATTCGCGCCAAGAGCCGCATCCTGGGGCTGACCGACGTGGGCCGGCAGGTGCTGCAATGCATGCGCGGCATCCTGGCGGCGACCGAGGATATCTCGCTGATCGTGGCCGACCACCGGCGCGAGGCCGGCGGCCGGCTGGCCATCGCCACCACGCACACGCACGCCCGCTACGCGCTGCAGGACATCGTGCCGGGCTTCACCCGGCGCCACCCGGGCGTGGGCCTGCACCTGGTCCAGGCCACGCCGTCCGAGATCGCCGACCTGGTGGCCACCGGCGAAGTCGACCTGGGCCTGTCCACCGCGCCGCAGATCCTGCCGCCTTCGCTGGCCACCATCCCCTGCTACCAGCTCAAGCACGTGCTGATCGGCGAGCGCGGCCATCCCGTGTTCGAGACGTCGCCCTTGACACTGGAGGCCATTGCCCGCCACCCGCTCATCACCTACAGCGAACAGCACGCCATCGGCCGGCGGGTGAACGAAGCCTTCGCCGCCGCCGGCCTGTCGCCCAAGATCGCCATGCGCGGCACCGACGTGGAGATCATGAAAAGCTATGCGGCCACCGGCGTGGGCCTGGCCGTCATCCCGCTGATCGCCTATTCCCGCACGCGCGACCGCAAGCTCGACGCGCGCCCGGTGGACCACCTGTTCCCGACCAGCATCGTCTACGCGCTGGCCCGGCGCGGCGCGTACTGGCCGCGCCACCTGTACGAGTTCGTCGGCAAGCTGGCGCCGGACCTGACGCCCGCCGCGATCGAAGAGGCGTTGCTGAGCACCGAGCCGCCGGCCTGATGCGCATTCCGCATGCAAAAGCGGAAAAATGAAAATGGTTTTTGGAAACGGTTGTTTTCGCGTGGCGGCGATCCTAGAGTGATTTCCGACGGCGGCCATCCCGGGCCGCCCCCCCGGATATCGCCCACGCCATGCGCCGCCGCACCCAGCCGCCCGCCAACGTCACCGCCCTGGAACGCGGATTCGCCGTACTCGACTGCTTCGCGCGCGCCGCGGGCCCGCTGGGCAACGGCGACATCGCCGAAGCCACCGGCATACCCCGCCCCACCGCCTATCGCCTGATCTCCACGCTGGTCGCGCTGGGCCAGCTGCGACCCTGTCCGGACTCCGACAAGTACGAACTGGCCGCCGGCGTGGTGCGCCTGGCGCAATCCTTCCTCGGCGCGATCGACGCCCGCCGCCTGGTGCGGCCGCACCTCGTGGCGCTGGCCGAGGCATGCGGCGCCTCGGCTTTCCTGGGCCTGCGCGACGGCACCGACATCCTGGTGGTCGAGGCGGCCCGCGCGCGATCGGCCGTGGCCTTCCTGGGCGCCGACGTCGGCACCCGCATGTCGCTGGCCAGTTCGGCGCTGGGACGGGCCTGGCTATCGGGCGTGGATGCGCTGACCTGCGCCACCGTCGGCGCCGATACGCTGGCCGCCGGCAGCACCGTGACCGCCTCGCGCCTGGACGCGGCGCTGCGCAAGGCGCGCCGGCTGGGCTACGCGGCCTCGCAGGGCGAATGGCACGCACAGATCAATGCCGTGGCCACGCCGGTGCGCGCGCCCAGCGGCGAGGTCTTCGCCATCAATTGCGGCGGCCCCTCGTTCCTGATCACGCCCGACAAGCTGCACGACCTCGTCATTCCCCGGCTGCTGCGCGCGGCGGCCGACTTCGCCGACGAAATCGGCGGCATTTCCGGCCCCGCGCTGACCGCGGCCGTGCCGCCCGTTCCCCGCAAACGGATGGCCGCCTCGTCGGCGTAGGGCCATCCGCCCCCCACGACCAGAAAACAGAAGGAGACACCCATGCCCGACTTTCCTCCCCGCCCGGGGCGGCGCACCGCGCTTGCCGCGCTGCTCGCCGCGGCGGCCGCGCCCCGCCTCTCGGCCGCCCAGGACGAGAACTGGCCCAATCGCCCCGTCAAGCTCATCGTGCCCTTCGCGCCCGGCGGGCCGACCGACACGATCGCCCGCATGCTGGCCGAGAAGATGCAGGCCGCCTGGCAGCAACCCGTCGTGGTCGACTACAAGCCGGGCGGCGGCACCATCACCGGCACCAATACGGTCGCCAAGGCGCCGGCCGACGGCTACACGCTGGGCATGGCCATCAGCGCGCTGATGATCAATCCCAGCATGCAGCCCTCGCTGCCCTACGACACGCGCAAGGACCTGGCCGCCGTCTCGCAGGTCGCGCTGACGCACTTCGGCCTGTTCGCGCACCCCTCGCTGCCGGTCGACACCGTGCCCGAACTGATCGCCTATGCCAGGAAGAACCCGGGCAAGCTCAGCTACGCCACGCCGGGCGTGGGCACGGGCACGCACCTGGCCGGCGAACTGCTGGCCCACATGGCGGGCATCGAGCTGGTGCACGTGCCTTACAAGGGCAGCAGCCCGGCGCAGCAGGACGTGGTGGGCGGACGCGTGCCGCTGCTGTTCGACGTGATGTTCTCGGCCATGCCCTACGTCGAGGACAAGCGGCTCAAGCTGATCGCGCTCGCCAGTCCCAAGCGGGCCGCGAGCCATCCCGACATTCCGCTGATCGCCGAGACCGTGCCGGGCTTCTCGGCGATGAGCACGATCGGCATCGTCGAGCCCGCGGGCGTCCCCGCCGCGCTGCGGCGGCGCGTCGGCGCGGACATCGGACGCATCGTGAAGGCACCGGACCTGGCGGCGCGCATGCAGCAGCTGGGCATGGAGCCGGTGGGCTCGACCCCCGAGCAATACGCCGCGCTGATCGACGCCGAAATCGACAAATGGGCCAAGGTGGTCAAGACCGCCGGCATCAAGATCGAATAGATTCCCCACAAGGAGAAATCCATACCATGGCACTTACGCTCACGCCCCTGACGCCCGGCTTCGTCGCCGAAGCCTCGGGACTGGACCTCGCCCGGCCGCTGGATGCGGCCGCCGTCCGCGCCATCGAAAAAGCGATGGACGACTACGCCGTGCTGGTGTTCCGCGACCAGCCGCTGGACCAGGACCAGCAGATCCGCTTCGCCAAGAGCTTCGGTCCGCTGGACCTGGGGCTGCGCAAGGTCAAGGGCGGCGCCCACCGCTTCGACCACGCGGAACTGGCGGACATCTCGAACGTCACCGTCGACGGCTCGGTCGCCGGCCGCGAACACGCCAAGATCGTCGGCAACATCGCCAACCAGCTCTGGCACAGCGACAGCTCGTTCCAGCGCCCGCGGGCCAAGTATTCGATGCTGTCGGCGGTGGTCGTGCCGCAGGACGGCGGCCAGACGGAATTCGCCGACCTGCGCGCCGCCTACGACCATCTGCCGGAGGCCATGAAGGCCGCCATCGGCGACCTCCAGGCCGTGCACTACGCCCTGCACTCGCGCTTCCTGCTGGGCGACACCGACTATACCGAGGCCCAGCGCAATGCCCTGCCTCCGGTGCGCTGGCCGCTGGTGCAGACCGATCCGCGCTCCGGCCGCAAGATCCTGTTCGTGGGCATCCACGCCTGCGAAGTCGTGGGCATGACCGTGGCCGAGGGCCGCATGCTGCTGCTCGACCTGCTCGAACACGCGACCCAGCGCGAGTTCGTCTACCGCCACGCGTGGCGCGTGGGCGACCTGGTCATGTGGGACAACACCGCCACCCTGCATCGCGGCCGGCGCTTCGACTTCGCGCAGCGGCGCGAGCTGCGGCGCGCGACCACCGAGGAAGTGCAGTTGTCGGCCGAGGCGCGCGCGGCGGCCTGACCCTGCCGCTACTTGCCGTGCTCGGCCGCGATCGGCCGGGTCTCGCCGGTCTCCACCAGGCTGCGGGTGGCGTCCGGCGAGCCGTAGATCCACAGGATCTTCATCGGCCGCGTCGCCGACAGGTTGCGGAAGCGGTGCGGCACGCCCGGCGGAATGTAGGTCGCGTCGTGCGCCTTGAGCGGGTGGGACTCGCCGTCGATGTCGAGCACGGCCTCGCCCTCGATCAGCACGACGCTTTCCTCGCAGTTGTGGAAATGGAAGGGAATCTGCGCGCCGGCCTCGAATTCGGTGTAGCCGGTCAGGAAACCCTGGGCGCCGACCTGGCGCCCGACCAGCGGCGTGGTGCGCGCGCCGCCGCCGCGGTCGTGGACGGGCAGTTCGGCGGCCTTGAGCAGGACGGCCCGGGATGGCGTGACGTTCATCGTGGGTTCCTCGGCCTCAGTTGGACTGGATGTTGCCGTCGCGGATCAGTTGCTGGTACAGGTCGAAGTTGCCGCGCGTGGCGGCGCCGAATTCGTCGGGGCCGATGCCGCGCAGGGTCATGCCCAGCGGCGCCAACTGCGCCTTCACGTCGGACGCGGCCAGGGCCTTCACCACGCTCTGGTGCAGGCGGTCGACGATGGGCCGGGGCGTCCCGTGCGGCGCGACGATCGTGGCCCACGAGTCGAAGAAGAACCCGGGCAGGCCGGAGGTGTCCACCGTCGGCACCCCGGGGAACTGCGCCAGCGGCTCCTTCGTGGATACCGCCAGCAGCTTCACCTTGCCGCCCTGGATCAACCCCGCCACCGTTCCCAGCCCCTGGAATCCCGCCTGCACTTCCTTGCCCGCCACCGCCACGGCGCCGGGCGTCGCGCCCTTGTAGGGCACGTGCACGATGTCCAGGCCGGCCTTGCGGGCGAACAGCGCCATCGCGATGTGCTGCGGACTGCCGTTGCCGCCCGAGCTGTAGTTGATGCGGCCGGGGTTGGCGCGCGCATCGGCGATGAAATCGGCCGCGGTCTTGTAGGGGGAGTCGGCCGGCACCACCAGCCCCCACTCGACCGTCGCCACCAGCGACACCGGATCGAAGTCCTTCAGGGGATGCCACGGCATGCTGGGATAGATGTGCGGGATCATGGTGAGGATGCTGTCGTTGAAGCCGCCCAGCGTGTAGCCGTCCGGCGCGGCCTTGGCCACCTTGTCCGCGCCGATCAGCCCGGACGAGCCGGGAATGTTCTCGACCACGAAGGGCTGGCCCAGGTCCTCGGACATCTTCTGGACCACGATCCGGACCGCCTTGTCCACCGCGGAGCCCGCGGCCAGCGGGATCACCATGCGGACGGGCTTGGCGGGATAGGCGTCGGCTGCCCGCGCGGGGGTGCCCGCGCAGACCAGCAGCGCCATGCCCACGCTTGCGATGATGGACTTCATGTCTGTCTCCTCCCCCGTCTGTGCGGGTGGTGTCTGGGAACGAATCTGCGGTCAGCTGGCCAGGAGCGGAATCTCCAGTTCCCTGGCCAGCTGGTCCAGCTCGGCCGCCACGCCGCGGGAAACGGGAATGCCCGTTTCCCGGTAGTGCCGGCGGCGCACGTGGCTCTGTTCGCCGGGCATCCAGATGCGCTCGGTGCCGGGCATGCGGGCGCTGCCGCGCAGGTCTCCCACCAGCCGGTCGACCGCCTCCTTGAAGCCCTGCACCGGGCCGAAGGCGGCCAGGTTCAGGACCAGCATGGCCTGGCCGGTATTGGTCGGCGTGACGTGGTCCTTGTTGAAATCGACGACGTCCCGCCCCATCGCGGCACCGTTCAGCGTGCCGGCCAGCAGGCCAACCATCAGGGCCAGGCCATAGCCCTTGTGGCCGCCTATGGGCATCAGGAAACCCTCGTCCGAACGCGTGGGGTCAAGCAGCGGCCGGCCCTCGCGGTCGATCATCCAACCCTCGGGCATCATCTCGCCGCGCTTGGCCTTGGCCTTGACCTTGCCATAGGCCGCCACCGTGGTCGCCATGTCCAGCACCACCGGCGGCTCGTCGCCCGCCGGCACGCCGACCGAGATGGGATTGGTCGACAGCAGCATGTCGGTGCCGCCCCAGGGCGGCAGGTGATTGGCGTTGCCCACCGCGAAATAGATGCCGACCATGTCGTGCCGCAGCGGCATGGCCGAGTACAGCGAGGCCGGGCCGGCATGGTTGCTGCGGCGCGTGCCCACCCAGGCCGCACCCTGGGTCCTGGCCTTGTCGATGGCGATTGCGGTCGCGCGCGACACCACCAGGTGTCCCATGCCGTTGTCGCCGTCCACGACGGCCATGCCCGGCATGTCGGCCACCACCCGGATGTCGGGCCGCACGTTGATGCCGCCCGACCGGATCCGCCTGACGTATTGGGGCAGGCGGATGACGCCGTGGCCGTCCGAGCCCTGCAGGTCGGCCTGGGCCATCAGGCCCGCCACGGTGGCGGCATCGCCCTCGGGCAGCCCCGCTCGCCGCAGCGCCGCGGCAATGAATCGCTCCAGTTGTTCCAGGGAAACCGATATCGAATTGCTATCTACACCCATGTCCGTCCATGCCACAGCGCGTTGACGGCCAATGCTAGAGAGCGCCAGGGCGGAAATCCAATACAGAATTCGCTCCGGGCCATATCATCCTGATATGGTTTATCGGGGGCAGCCATGAATCTGCGCACCTTGCGGTACTTCGTCGCCATCGTCGACGCCGGCAGCCTGAGCGCGGCCGCGCAGGCCATCTCCATCGCCCAGCCCGCGCTCAGCCGCCAACTGCGCGAGCTGGAACGGGAAATGGGCCAGCCCCTGCTGATACGAGGCGCGCGCGGCGTGCGGCTGACGGCCGCGGGGCTGACGCTGTACGAGTCCGCGCAGCGCATGCTGGCCGAGGCGGCCCGGCTGCGCCGGCAGATGACGCAGCGCCCGGCCAGCGCCGCCACCACGGTCACCATCGGCATCTCGCCCACCCTGGCCGCGGTGCTGGTGCCGGGCCTGTTCGAACAATCGCGGCGGGGCCTGGACGGCATCCGCATCAAGGTGCGCGAGGCCTTCACGCCCTCGCTGCTGGAATGGGTGGAACGTGGAATGGTGGACATGGCCGTGGTCACCAACCCCAGTCCAGGCGGTGCGCTGGCCCTGCAGCCGCTGCTGGGCGAACCCTTCGCGCTGGTCGCCAACGTCGCGCTGGGCCTGGGCCCCGTCATCCCGGCCACGCAGTTGCATCGCATGCCGCTGCTGATGACCTCCTTGCACCGCGACATCGTGGACAGGCAATTGATGCCGCTGGGCGTGGACCTGCGATTGGAGGCCGAGATCGACTCGGTCGACGCCATCCGGGAACTCGTCTGCCGGGGCCGCTGGGCCACCATCATGCCGATCTCGGTGTTCAAGGACCTGGTTGCCGCGGGCCGGGTGACCGGCTCGGAAATCACCGGCGTGCAACTGAACCGCATGCTGGTGCTGGCGCGCCGCATCGAGCGGGACAGCCCGGCGGCCTACGACGCGGTGCAGGACCTGCTGCACGCGGAATTCGCGCGGCTCAATCGCGCCAATGTATTCGGCATATCGAACCTGGGCGGGCCATTCGCTGGCGAACGGGATGCCATGCGGGCAGGAGAGTGACGGGGAAAGGGCGCAGGAACGACGAGGGGCGGCGGGTGGCGTCCCCACCAGGAATCGAACCTGGATCTGATTCTTAGGAGGAACCTGTTCTATCCATTGAACTACAGGGACGCAAGCCCGCTACTGTAACAGCAGAAAGGCCCCCGGGACAAGAATCGCCTTGCCGGTGCAAGCCATGTGAGAATGCGGTCAACGGACCGGGCGAGAACGCGCCGACACCACATCCAGCGAGGTGCCCATGGACCTGTTCCGCGTCAAGAGCATAGACAGCATGCTGGCGCAGCGCGAGACGGCGGGCTTGCGCAAAAGCCTGTCCACCTTCGACCTCGTCATGCTGGGCGTGGGCGCGGTCGTCGGCTCGGGCATCTTCATCCTGACCGGCACCGGCAGCCTGATCGCCGGCCCCGCGCTGTCGCTGTCCTTCGTCCTGGCCGCCATCGCCTGCTTTTTCTCGGCGCTGTCCTATGCCGAATTCTCGTCATCGCTGCCCGTATCGGGCTCGGTCTACACCTATGTCTACGCCACGCTGGGTGAACTGCCCGCCTGGCTGATCGGCTGGATCCTGATCCTGGAGTTCGGCCTGGCGGCCTCGGCCGTCGCCGCTGGCTGGTCCGGCTACCTGCAATCGCTGATCGCCGGCTTCGGCCTGCACCTGCCCGAGGCGCTGCGCGCCGCGCCGGGCGCGGTGGCCGGCAGCGCGTCGCTGTTCAACCTGCCGGCCTTCCTCGTCCTGGCCGCCATCACCGCCCTGCTCTCGCTCGGCGTGCGCCAATCCAAGCGCGTCAACAACGCGATGGTAGTGATCAAGATCCTGGTGGTGGTGCTGTTCATCGCCGCCGGCGCCACCCACGTGCGAACCGAGAACTGGACGCCCTTCATGCCCTACGGCATGAGCGGCGTCTATGCCGGCGCCGCGCTGATGTTCTATGCGTTCATCGGCTTCGACGCGGTCGCGTCCTCGGCCGAGGAAGTCAGGAATCCGCAGCGGTCGCTACCCCTCGGCATCCTGGGCTCGCTGCTGATCTGCACCGTGCTGTACGTGCTCGTGACCCTGGTCATGACCGGTATCGTGCCTTACCAGGACTTCACCGCCAATTCCGACCACCCGGTCTCGCTGGCCTTGCAGCGCACCGGGCAGCTGGGCCTGGCCGGCGTGGTCGACCTGGGCGCGATCCTGGGCATGACGACGGTCATCCTCGTCATGAGCTACGGCCTGACGCGCATCCTCTACGCCATGGCGCGCGACGGCCTGCTGCCACGGCGGCTGGCCAGCCTGCATCCGCGCCATGCGACGCCCTTCACGTTGACGTGGACCGTCGGACTGGCCTTCGCGCTGATCGCCGGGCTCATCCCCCTGGCGGTGCTGGCCGAGCTGATCAACATCGGCACGCTGACCGCCTTCGCGCTGATCTCGCTGGCGGTCATCGTCCTGCGCAGGACCCATCCGGAACTGCGCCGCGGCTTCCGCTGCCCCGGCGTCCCCTACGTCCCGCTCGCGGCCGTCGTCTGCTGCGTCTTCCTGATCGCGCACCTGGACCGGATCACCTGGCTGGCCTTCTGCGTATGGCTGCTGGCGGGCCTCGCGGTGTATTTCCTGTATTCGCGCCGCAAGGCCGTGCTGGCCGGCGAACCGGTCACGCCGCCTGGACGCTGATCGCCGGCACCTCGAAGGCTTCCACCCGCGGCGCCTCGCCTTCCCACTTGCGGATCTCCACCAGCGCCGACAGCGCGCTGGGCGCCTGCGCCAGGCGCGAGGTACCCGCGTCCAGGGTCAGCACGTTGGGATTGCCATGCCGCTCCAGCGCCGCATCCAGGGGATCGAACCACGCGCCGGTGGACATGATGGCCACGCCGCGCATCACGTCGTCCTGCACGGAGGCCGCCGCGATGCAGGCGCCGCGGTCGTTGTAGACCTTGACGAGGTCGCCGTCCCGGATCCCGCGCGCCGCCGCGTCCTCGGCCGCCATCCGCACGCGCTCGCGCCCGTGCAGCTTGTTGGCGGTGGACACGATGCCGGCGTCCAGCTGCGAGTGCAGCTTGTCGCCCGGCTGCGATGTGACCAGGTGCAGCGGAAAGCGCGCGGCCAGGTCCGCGCCCAGCCATTCGGCCGGCGGCACCCAGGCCGGATGGGGCGGGCAGTCGTCGTAGCCGAAGCCGGCGATGCGCTCGGAATAGATTTCTATGCGGCCCGACGGCGTCTTGAGCGGATGGGCGGCGGGATCGCGGCGGAACTCCTCGAACAGCACGAACTCGCGCGTCGGCTCGGGCAGTTCCAGGTGTCCCGCGCGCCAGAAGTCCTCGAAACCGGGCGCCTCGAATCCCGCCTCGCGCCACCCCGCGGCCATGCCGTCATAGATGTGGCGTATCCACTGGAACTCGTCGCGGCCGCCGGTGAAGGCCTGCTCGTAGCCGCCCATGGCGGCCAGCTCGCGATAGATGTCGAAGTCGTTGCGGCTTTGCGCATGCGGCGCCAGCGCCTGATGCATGGCCAGCACGAAGCGGTCGCGCGAGGAACCGCCGATGTCGTTGCGCTCGAGCGTGGTGGTGGCCGGCAGCACGATGTCGGCGCGGCGCGCGGTGGGCGTCCACCAGCTGTCGTGCACGACGATGGTCTGGGGCTTGCTCCAGGCGCGCACCAGGCGGTTCAGGTCCTGGTGGTGATGGAAGGGATTACCGCCCGCCCAGTAGATCATCTGGATGTCGGGGTAGACGTCCTTGCGGCCGTTGAACTCGAAAGGCTCGCCGGGCTGCAGCAGCATGTCGGCGATGCGCGCCACGGGAATCGAGCGGCCGATGGGGTTCGCTCCCGAGGACATCTCGGGCGAGGCCGCGGCCGGCCGCGGATTGCCCACGCCGTTCATGGAACCGTGGCCGAACGCGAAGCCGCCGCCGGGCAGGCCGATCTGCCCCAGCGCCGCCGCCAGCGCGATCGCCGCCCAATAGGGTTGCTCGCCGCGGTGCGCCCGCTGCAGCGACCAGGTGCAGGTCAGCATGGTGCGCGTGTCGGCCGCGCGCCGCGCCAGGGCGCGTATGTCGGCCGCCGGCACGCCGCACAGCTCCTGCGCCCACTCGGGACTCTTGGCCTGGCCGTCGGCCCTGCCCAGCACGTAGTCGGCGAAGCGGTCGAAGCCGGCGCAATGGGTCTGCACGAAATCGGCGGCGTGCCGGCCCTCGGCCAACAGCACGTGCACCATGGCCAGCATCAGGGCGGCATCCGTGTTGGGCCGGATGGGGATCCAGCGCGCATCGATGCCTTCCGGCACGTCCGCCCGGGTGGGGCTGACGACCACGAATTCGACGCCCGCTTCCCTGGCGCGCGCCAGCCAGCGCGGCGTGGAATGCTCGCCGGCGCCGCCCGAGGTGATCTGGGTATTGCGCAGCGGTATCCCGCCGAAGGCCACGAGCAGCCGCGTGTGCGCGGCCACGCTGTTCCAGTCGGTGACCCGCCCGGTGACCGGCGAATAGGTGCCGATGATGTGCGGCAGCAGGAATTGCGCCGCGCCCCAGCTGTAGTTGCCGGCCTGGTTGACGCAGCCACCGCCCGCGTTCAGGAAACGGTGGGTCTGCGTGCGCGCATGGTGCAGGCGGCCGGCCGAGGACCAGCCGTACGATCCGCCGAAGATCGACGCATCGCCATGCGTGGTCCGGATGCGCGCCAGTTCGTCGGCCACGAGCTTCAGGGCTACGTCCCATTCCACTTCCACGAACCGGTCGCCGCCACGCGCGCTGCGATCGGCGCGTTCGCGGTCGCGCAGCCATCCCTCGCGCACGGCGGGGCGGGCGATGCGCAAGGGCGAGTGGACCATGCCGGGCATGGACCGCAGGATGGGCGACGGGGCCGGATCGAGCGCGAACGGCTCGCAGGCCTGCAGGCGACCGTCGGCGACGACGGCGGTGAAGGCGCCCCAGTGGGACAGGGACGGAAAGCGTTTGACATCTACGGCCATGGCGGTCTCGGCAGGATCAAGCGTAGTCCAACGGCAGCGCCGTCGTGTATTTCAGTTCTTCCATCGCGAAACTCGAGCTGACGTCGAAGAGTTCCACGACCTGTATGAGTTTCTTGTACACCATATCGAAGCCCTGGATGTCCGGAACCACGACCTTGAGCAGGTAATCGATCTCGCCGCTCATCCGGTAGAACTCGACCACCTCGGGCATGTCGCGCACCCCGGCGGCGAATTTCTGCAGCCATTGCAGGTCGTGGTGGTTGGTCTTGACGGCCACGAACACGGTCACTCCCACGCCCAGCTTGCGGTTGTCGAGCAGGCACACCTGCTTGCGGATCACACCCTCCTGCGTCAGACGCTGGATGCGTTTCCAGCACGCGGTGGGGGACAGGCTGACCCGCTCGGCGATCTCGTTGACCGAGAGCGTGGCGTCTTCCTGGAGGATAGAAAGAATATTGCTGTCTTTTTTATCCATGGGGAATCAATCACTATTCTAGAGATTGGAGGATAAATAATTTTCCCATTTTTTGACAAACCGGTGTCAATAAGGAAAAAAATTTAATCCCCTTCCCCCCTACACTTTCTCCATGCCCGACCGTATCGCGGATGGGGTTCGGCGCCGCCGGCGCCGTCTGTGCATTCGAGGACAAACGCAGCAATGAAAGAGAAGACCAGGCTGGTTACCGCCGGCAGGCATCCCGAGCGTTTCGCCGGGCTCGTGAATACCCCGATCTTCCGCGGATCGACCATTCTTCACGGGTCGATGGCCGAATGGGAGGAAAAGAAGAAGCGGCGCGCCGCCGACGAGCCGGGCGCCACCACCTATGGCCGCTTCGGCACGCCCACCCACCACGCGCTGGAAGAAGCCATCGCCGAACTGGAAGGCGGCCACCGTTCGCAGGTGTTCCCGTCGGGGCTGGCGGCCTGCGCCACCGCGCTGACCGCCCTGCTGGCCGCCGGCGACCACGTGCTGCTGACCGACAGCGCCTATTCCCCCACGCGCACCTTCCTGACCCGCGTGCTGGGCCGTTTCGGCGTGGAAGTGACCATCTACGACCCGACCTCGGGCGGCGGCATCGAAGCCAGCATGCGGCCCAACACCCGCGTGGTCTACGTCGAGTCGCCCGGATCCGAGACCTTCGAGATCCAGGACATCCCCGCCATCGCGGCCGTGGCCCATCGCCACGGCGCCAAGGTGGTCATGGACAACACCTGGGGCACGCCGCTGTTCTTCAAGCCCTTCCAGCACGGCGTGGACGTCTCCATCCAGGCCGCGACCAAGTACATCGTCGGCCACTCCGACGCCATGCTGGGCATCGTCACCTGCACCGAGGAAACCTGGCCGCTGATCAAGCGCACCACCCAGGACCTGGGCCAGACCGCCGGCCCCGACGACGTCTATCTCGCGCTGCGCGGCCTGCGCACCATGAACGTGCGCCTGCAGCAGCACTGGAAGTCGGGCGTCGAGGTGGCTTCGTGGCTGGAGACCCGGCCCGAGGTGGAAAAGGTGCTGCACCCCGCGCTGCCCAGCCATCCCGGCCACGCGCTGTGGAAACGCGACTTCCTGGGCGCCGCCGGACTGTTCGCGGTGGTGCTCAAGCCCGCATCGCCGGCCGCGGTGGAAGCCTTCATCGACAGCCTGCAGTTGTTCGGCATCGGCGTATCGTGGGGCGGCTACGAAAGCCTGGTCATCCCCTTCAACCCGTCGGGCGACCGCGTCACCGCCAAGTGGCCGTACACCGGCCAGGCGCTGCGGCTGCACGTCGGGCTGGAGGACCCGGCCGACCTGATCGCCGACCTCGAAGGCGGCTTCGCCGCGCTGGCCGAAATCGATTCGGCCCCCGTCGCGCGCCGGGCCTGACCGAGAAACCCAGGTCTCGCGCGGGGAACGAAGGTTTCCCCGCGGAGTATCATGTAACAGTTATTCAATCGGTGGAATCGCCATGGCTAAGATGAAAATCGAAGGGTCGTTCGTCGCCCTGATCACTCCTTTCAATCAAGACGGCAGCGTCGATTTCGAAGGCTTCCGCACCCTGCTCAAGTTCCATGAGGACAACGGCACCTCCGCCGTGCTGATCATGGGCTCGACGGGCGAAGTCTCGATGCTGTCGCAGCAGGAGCGCCAGCAGATCATCGCCGAGACCGCCAAGATGAAGAACGGCAAGATGAAGTTCTTCTATGGCTGCACCGGCAACAACACCGACACCACCATCGACTACCTGCGCTTCGCCCACGCCAACGGCGCGGACGGCGCCATCCTGGCCGCGCCGGCCTACATCTGCGGTCCCGAGTCCGACATCGAGGATTACTTCCTGGAAGTGGCCGACGCCACCGACCTGCCGCTGGGCATCTACAACAACCCGCCGCGCGTGAAGACCGACCTGCACTGGGACAACCTGCTGCGCATCTTCAAGCATCCCAACTACGTCGTGCACAAGGAATCGACCACCCGCGTGGGCCAGGTCGCCCAAGTGCTGCGCGCCCGCCCCGACGTGGCCGTGATGTGCTGCGACTCGCCCAACCTGGGCCTGGTCGTCCCGACCATGAGCCTGGGCGGCCACGGCACCGCCAACATGACCGGCAACATCGCCCCGGCCGAGATCGCGACGATCTCCAAGCCCTGGAAGACGCCGGAAGTGTCCGAGAGCTTCCGCGACATGTACCTGCACATGCTGCCCATGCTGCACTTCTCGTATTCGGCCATCAATCCGGTGGCGATCAAGTCGCTGATGAAGGCCGTGGGCCTGCCCGCCGGCGACCTGCGCAAGCCGCTCAAGGGCCTGGCCCCCGAGGCGCTGCAGAAGGGCCTGCGCGTGGTGCGCGAGCTGGAGCTCGACAAGAAGTACGGCTGGAGCTCGCCCGAGCTGAAGTCGGCCTGACGGACGGACGCGACTCATGGACCTCGGCATCCAAGGCAGGAGCGCGCTGGTATTCGGCGGCAGCCGCGGCATGGGGCGCGCCTGCGCGCACCAGTTGTCGCAAGAGGGCGTGCTCGTGACCATCGCGGCGCGCACCCAGGCCACGCTCGAGAAGGCGGCGGCGGAGATCACCGCGCAGACCGGCACGCCGGTACGCTACGTGGTCGCCAACATCACCACCGAAGCGGGACGCGACGCGGCGCTGGCCGCCTGCCCCGCTCCGGACATCCTGGTCAACAATGCCGACGGCCCGGAGCCCGGCGATTTCCGCAAGTGGACGCTGGACGACTGGCACCAGGCGCTGGACTCGATGATGCTGGGTCCGATCGAGATGATCCGCCGCACGGTGGATGGCATGGTCGAACGCAAGTTCGGCCGCATCGTCAACATCGTGTCGCGCAGCGTGAAGACGCCGCAGATCGAGCTGGGCCTGTCCAACGGTGCGCGCTCGGGCCTGGTGGGCTTCGTGGCGGGACTGGCGCGCCAGACCGTGCGCCACAACGTCACGATCAACAACCTGCTGCCGGGCGTGTTCGCCACCGACGCCCAGCGCCGCCACATCGAGGGCATGCTGGAGGACACCGGCAAGACCTTCGACCAGTTGTGGGAAGAACGCGGCAGCAACAACCCCGCCGGCCGCTATGGGCGCGCCGAGGAACTGGGTGCGCTGTGCGCCTTCGTGTGCTCGGCGCACACGGGCTACATCACCGGCCAAAGCCTCCTGATCGATGGCGGCGGCTACCCGGGCACGTTCTGACGGGCACCTGGACAGCGATCCGGGAACAAGAAGGAAAACAGGAGAACAACAAGGCGTCCGCGCCGTCCCGCTTGCGGAACGGCCCAGGATGCGCGGGCTCCGGCCCACCCCTTCGGGGGACGGCTGGCGCATTTTCTAATAACCGAAAAATATATAGAAAACGGAGACAATTCTGTTTTTCGAATATGGGGAAATCATGAACCGCACGACCCGCCGCTCTTTCCTGCACACCTCCCTGGCCGTCGCCGGCCTGGCCGGTGCCGCAGCCCTGGCCAGCCCTGCCCATGCGCAGGGCGATTATCCGTCCCGTCCGATCACCATCGTCGTCCCGCACGCCCCTGGCGGCGCGGTCGACAACACGGCGCGCCTGTTCGCCGACAAGCTCAGGGACGAGCTCAAGCAGTCGATCGTGGTCGAGAACCGCGCCGGCGCGTCGGGCATGATCGGCGCCGCCTATGTCGCGCGCGCGGAACCGGACGGCTACACGCTGTACTTCAATGCCTCGATCCACGCCATCAATCCGCTGCTGTACAAGAAGAACATCAAGTTCGACGCGGTCAAGGACTTCGCCCCCGTCAGCATGCTGGCCCAGGGCGCGCTGATCTTCAGCGTCCATCCCTCGGTCCCGGCCCACAACGTGCAGGAGTTCGTCTCCGTCCTGAAGGCCAACCCCACCAAGTACACCTTCGTGACCAGCGGCTTCGGCTCGGCCGGCCACCTCGGCGCCGCGCAGTTCCTGCACGAGGCCCACCTGACGGGCGACATCCCCATCGTGCTGTACAAGGGCGCCGCCCCGGCGCTGCAGGATCTGGTGGGCGGCCAGGTGTCGGCCATGATGGATCCCATGCTGTCGTCGCTGCCGCACGTGAAGGCCGGCAAGCTGCGCGCCCTGGCCGTGACCGGCCGCGAACGCAGCCCGCTGCTGCCCGACGTGCCCACCATGCGCGAATCCGGCTTCAAGGACTTCGAGTTCTACTCCTGGTATGGCCTGTGGGCGCCCGCCAAGGTGCCGGCCCCCATCCTGAAGAAGCTGGACGCCGCCACGGCCAAGATCATGGCGTCGCCCGACATGAAGGAACGCCTGTCGTCGCTGGGCTTCGAATCGGCCTACAAGAATTCGGCCGACTTCGCCAAGTACATCGACTCGGAGATGGCGCGCTACCAGAAGATCATCGACGCGGCCAAGATCACGGTCGAATAAGCGGCAAGGTTCATGAAAGTACTCGTGCTGGGCGCCGGCGTGGTCGGCGTCGCGACCGCCTACTACCTGTGGAAGGACGGTCACGAAGTCACCGTGGTCGAGCGCCAGCCCGGCCCCGGCCGGGAAACGAGCTACGGCAACGCGGGCGGATTGTGTCCCAGCTTCGCCGGCCCCTGGGCCGCGCCGGGCATGATCTCCAAGGTGCTGAAGCTGTCGGTCCAGCGCGATTCCCCCATCCGGTTCTCGCCGCTGCCCGAGCCCCGCAAGGTGGCCTGGGTGCTGCAATGGATGCGCAATTGCAATGCCGAGCGCTTCCGCGTCAACAAGCTGCGCATGCAGCGCGTGGCGCACTACAGCCTGCAATGCCTGCGCGAGATCGCCAGCGGCGAGGACCTGCCCTCGTTCGACTTCCATGAAGGCGGCACGCTGCAGATCTTCCGCACGCCCGCCGAGCTCGACCTGGGCCGCCTGTCGGCCAAGGCGCTGGAGGAATACGGCGTGCCCTGGCGCATCCTGGATGCCGCCGACATCAGCGCCCTCGAACCGGCCATGGCGCATAGCCGCGCCACGGTGGCGGGCGCGCTGCACATGCCGGCCGATGCCTCGGGCGACAGCTACAAGTTCTCGCAAGGGCTGGCCGCCTTCCTGCAGCAGCGCGGCGTGGATTTCCGCTACGGCGTGCGCATCGACGCGCTGGAGCGCGAGGGCGACGCCATCGGCGCCGTCCGCACGTCGCAGGGCCCGCTGCGCGCCGATGCCTACGTCGTCGCGCTGGGCAGCCATGCGCCGTTCCTGGTGCGGCCGCTGGGCCTGAACCTGCCGGTCTATCCGCTCAAGGGCTACTCCATCACCGTGCCCGTGTCCGACCCCGACGCGGTCCCGCGCATGGCGGTCATGGATGAGCACAACAAGATCATGATCTCGCGCCTGGGCAACCGCATACGCGCCGCCGGCATGGCCGAGCTGACCGGTTACGGGCTGGGACTGAACCCCGCGCGCAAGAAGCTGCTGGTCGACGTCGTGGGCGAATTGTTCCCGCGGGGACTGGACTGGGACCAGGTGGAGTTCTGGGCCGGCCTGCGGCCCATGACGCCGGACGGCCCGCCCATCCTGGGCCGCACGCGCTGGAGCAACCTGTTCCTGAACAGCGGCCATGGCTCGAACGGATGGACGCAATCCTGCGGCACCTCCCGCATCGTGGCGGACATCGTGGCCGGCCGGCAACCCGCCATCGACCTGGACGGACTGACGGCGGAACGTTTCCACGCCTAGAACCTAGGGCCGCTTACGTCTTTTACCTCGCGTAGGACACTTGGACGCCCGCTTGTTGCATGCTATGGCCCGGCTCGTAGCGGAAGAAGCAGCATGGCGAACGGACTTTATCGACTTGCCGAAGGCCACCCCTATCCCCTGGGGGCGACATGGGACGGACGGGGCACCAATTTCGCGCTGTTCTCGGCCCATGCCACCAAGGTGGAGCTGTGCCTGTTCGACGCGCACGGCCATGAGGCCGAACGGATCGAGCTGCCCGAGTTCACCGACGAGATCTGGCACGGCTACCTGCACGGCCTGCAGCCGGGCACGCTGTACGGCTACCGGGTGCATGGTCCCTATGTCCCCGACGAGGGGCATCGCTTCAATCCCAACAAGCTGCTGCTGGACCCCTACGCCAAGGCCCACGCGGGCCAGTTGAAGTGGTCGCCGGAGGTGTTCGGCTATCGCGTGGGCGATCCGGACGCGGACCTGTCCTTCGACGAGCGCGACAGCGCGCCCTTCGTCCCCAAGTGCATCGTGGTCGACTCGACGTCGGGAAGCCGCCCCGAACGGCTGCGCGTGCCCTGGGACATGACCGTCCTGTACGAGATGCATGCGGCGGGCTACACCCGGCTGCACCCGGCCGTGCCGCCCGAACTGCGCGGGACCCTGGCCGGGCTGCAGCATCCCGAAGTCATCTCCTACCTGCGCGGCCTGGGCGTGACGTCGGTGGAACTGCTGCCGGTGCATACCTTCGTCAACGACAACCACCTCCTCGAAAAAGGACTGACCAACTACTGGGGCTACAACACCCTGGGCTTCTTCGCGCCCGACCCGCGCTATTTCGCCGGCGAGGCCGTGCAGGAATTCAAGGGCATGGTGGACCGCTTCCACGATGCCGGCCTGGAAGTCATCCTGGACGTGGTCTACAACCATACGGCCGAAGGCAATGAAATGGGGCCGACGCTGTCCTTCAAGGGCATCGACAACGCCTCGTACTACCGCCTCCTGCCCGACCAGGCCCGCTACTACATCAATGACACGGGCACCGGCAACACCTTGAACCTGAGCCATCCGCGCACGCTGCAAATGGTGACGGACAGCCTGCGCTACTGGGTCGCGGAGATGAAGGTGGACGGCTTCCGCTTCGACCTGGCCACCATACTGGGGCGCGAGACCCATGGCTTCGACGAAGGCGGCGGCTTTCTCGACAGTTGCCGCCAGGATCCGATCCTCTCCAGCGTCAAGCTCATCGCCGAACCCTGGGATTGCGGCCCAGGCGGCTATCAGGTCGGCGGCTTCCCGCCCGGCTGGGCCGAATGGAACGACCGCTTCCGCGACACCGTGCGCGGCTTCTGGAAGGGCGATGCCGGCACGGCCGCCGACTTCGCCACCCGGATCACCGCGTCGGGCGACCGGTTCAACCGCCGCGGACGCAAGCCCTGGGCCAGCGTGAACTTCATCACCGCGCACGACGGATTCACGCTGAACGACCTGGTGTCCTACAACGACAAACACAACGAAGCCAACGGCGAGGACAACCGCGACGGACATTCGGACAACCGATCGTGGAACTGCGGCGCCGAAGGCCCGACCGACGACCCCGACATCCGCGCGCTGCGCGAACGCCAGAAGCGCAACATGCTGGCGACCCTGCTGCTGTCGCAGGGCACGCCCATGATCCTGGCCGGCGACGAGTTCGGCCGCACCCAGCGGGGCAACAACAACGCCTATTGCCAGGACAACGAGATCAGCTGGGTGGATTGGGAAGGGGTGGACGACGACGGCCGCGCGTTGCAGGAGTTCGTGCGCAAGCTCCTGTACCTGCGCCGGCGCCTGCCGGTCCTGCGGCGCAACCGTTTCCTGACGGGAGAGTACAACGAAGCCCTGGACGTCACCGACGTACAGTGGCTCTCGCCCGCCGCGACGCCGCTGACCGGCGAACAATGGGCCGACGAATCCATGCGCTGCTTCGGCATGCTGATCGACGGCCGCGCCCAGGCCTCGGGCATCAAGCGCCCGGCCTCGGATGCGACGCTGCTGCTGGTCTTCAACGCCCATCACGACACGGTCAACTTCACGCTGCCGGACGTCCCCGGCCCCGATGCCTGGACCTGCCTGCTGGACACCAACATGCCGGTGCGCGAAGACCTGCCGGTATTCAACGCAGGGGACGTCTACCAGGTCACCGCGCACTCCCTGCTGCTGTTCGCGCTCGAGGCCAAGGGCGCCTCGGCACGCGTGCTGGCCAACATCGAGACCCGCCTGACCGACGCGCCGGAATAGACCAAATTGGTTCTTGCATGGCCGCGCCGATTCCCAGCCCCGGGGGAAGCCGGTACAATCCGGCGCGGCTGCCACAAGTAACCCTTTATTTCAATTGATACCAAGTTCCAATGTCGGCTGACCGAGCAAGCGCCCAGGCAGGCGACGCCGGAGCCGCTGCCCCCGCCCAAGTCCGCCTTCCCGTCCGTGGACGGGGCCTGATATACGGATGCTCCGCGCTGGCCCTGCTGGCCTGCGCGGTCACCGGCGGCCTGCAATGGCCCATCGCCCTGCCGTTGATCTCCACGCTGGTCGCCGGCGTCATCGTGCTACCCCTGCGCGAATCGACGCTGCTGTCGGCGGCCTCGGTGGTCTTCACCTCGCTGCTGGATTTCTGGAACTGGATGATCGGTCCGCTGCCGCTGGTCTGGCGTCTGCCCGACGTCCCGGTCGCGCCGCTGTTCGCCGTGACCACGCTGCTGTCCGTCGCCGTGGTTCACCTCTGCCTGTCGGCATCGCAGGCGGCGGGCCAGCGGCTGGCTGCGCGAGCGGCCCTCGACCGCCCCGCGCGGCCGGCCACGCACATGGAGCCGCTGCTGGACCGCCTGCCGCACGCCATGGCGATCGCCGGCGCCGACGGCGCGCTGGCCTATGCCAACGGCCCCTACCTGGCCCTGATCGACAAGCCCGCCGACGTCGCGCTGGGGCGCACCATGCGCGAGCTGTGGCCGCGCCGCGCGGCCTCGCTGTGCGCGCCCCACCTGGAACAGGCCGCCCAGGGCAAGGCCGCGAGTTTCCGGCTGCCCTTCACCACGCCCGACAACGTCAAGCGCGAATTCGACGTCTTCCTCTCGCCCCACGCCGATACGGACGGGGGCACCCAGGCCACACTGATGATGCTGGTGGACGTGACCGACGCGGTGCGCGCCAAGCATGGCCTGCTCGAGCGCGAGTCCATGTACAAGGCCGTCATCGAGCACGCTCCCATCGGCATCCTGACCCAGGTCGACGGCCTGCTGATCTACGCCAATCCCGCGGCCTTGCTCATGCTGTCGGCGGACTGGTCGGGCCGTGCCATCGGGCGGCCGTTCTCGGACTTCATCGTCGACAAGGACCGCGAAAAGGTCCGCCGGCGCATCGAGGAACTGTCCCAGGCGCCGGGGTTCGCCGAATTCAAGCCCTACCGGCTGGTGGCGCTGGACGGCCAGAAGCGCGACGTCGAGCTTGCCGCGATCAGCGTCACCCGCGACGGCAAGCAGCGGGTGGAGTTGTTCTGCGTCGACGTCACGGAACACCGCCTGGCCGAGGACAAGATCCGCCAACTGAACGAAACCCTGGAACTGCGCGTGGCCGAACGGACGGCCGAACTCGAGGCGTTCACCAGTTCCGTCAGCCACGACCTGCGTGCGCCGGCCCGCCAGATCATGTCGGCCGCCGATATCATGCTGCGCAAGGCCGGACAGCCGGGCGGCGACATCAAGCCCATGCTGTCGGCGCTCCTGACCACCGCCGAGCGCATGAACCGCACCATCGACGCGCTGCTGGAGCTGTCACGCCTGGGACGCGCCGGCATCGTGCCCTCGCTGTGGCCGCTGGGCACCATGGTGCAGGAAATCCAGTCGGAAATGGCCGCCAACGTGGCGGACCGCACGGTCTCGTGGCGCATCGACAAACTGCCGCGCGTGTTCGCCGATCCCCACCTGATCCGGCTGGTCATGGTCAATCTGCTGGACAACGCGGTCAAGTTCACCCGCTATACCCCCAACGCGCTGATCGAGGTCTGGGCGGACGAGTACGAGCAGACCATCGCCATCAACGTACGCGACAACGGCGCCGGCTTCGACATGCGTCAGGCCGGCAAACTCTTCACCATGTTCAGCCGGTTGCATTCCAACCGGGATTTCGAAGGCACCGGCGTCGGATTGGCGCATTGCCGCCGCATCGTCGAGCGCCACGGGGGGCGCATCGTCGCCCATGGCGAACCCGGCAAGGGCGCCACGCTCCGGTTCACGCTGCCGCACGAACCCCATTCCGTATAAACCCGGAGGCGCGCCCTTCGGTACCTGTATCCGTATGTAAAACGCCACTGCAACATTACATTGCGGAAATGTTTACAGGATGCAACACCGAAAACATAGAATAAACGGTCCCTATTCCTCGCTTTCGAGGTGCCATGACCACCCTCGCCTACAGCTCGCTCGCGGTTGCCTTCCTGCTGGGCCTGCTCAAGTTCCGCGCGTCGTGGCGCAAGCGGCGCCGGCTGCGGGAGATCGAGTTGCGAGGCGGGTCACTGTGCATGGAATGCGGCCGATACCTGAAGCCGCACGCCCGTTACTGCCCGCATTGCCTGGCCGAACAGCGCGGCTAGGAACGGCGGTCAGGCCGGGCCCACGCGGCTTCGGATCTCTGCCAGCGTTTCGATCTGGCGGCCCTGCCCGTCGAAATTGGCGGGGTCGAGCCATCGCCCATACGCCGCATGCAGGGCCGGATAGTCGCTGTCGATGATCGAATACCATGCCGTATCTCGATTGCGCCCGCGCGTGACCACGGCCTGGCGGAAAATCCCTTCGAAGGTGAAGCCGTAGCGCGAAGCCGCCGCGCGTGACGGGGCGTTCAGCGCGTCGCACTTCCACTCGAAACGGCGATAGCCGAGGTCTTCGAACACATGCCCGAGCAGGAGCGCCATCGTTTCGGTGGCGATGCGCGTGCGCTTCATGCGCGGCGAATAGGTGACACTGCCCACTTCGATCACGCCGTTGGGCGCATCGATGCGCATGAGGGCGATCGTGCCCACCGCCTGTCCGCTGGCGAGGTCGATCACGGCATGATGCATGGGATCGCTCAAGCCCGCGACCGTTTCCAGATAGCGGCGATAGGCATCCAGCGAGTCGAACGGGCCGACGGAAAGATAGGTCCAGTCGCGCCAGTCGGGCGCATCGCGATACGCCTCGTAAAGCTCGGCCGCATGGCGCTCCGGATCGATGCGCTCGATCCTGCAATAGCGCCCCGCGAGCGTTCGGCCATCGGGAAGCCGGGCGCCTTGCCAATCCGGCAGGGCCGCACCGACCGGCTGTTGGAATTCGTTCAATCTGGCCGTCACGTCGTTCCCGCCTCTGCCTGGTGTGCAACGCTCCAAGATAAGCCAAGCCCGGCCTTTCCAAAAGCCCCATGACAAAAGGCCTCCCGGGAAGGAGGCCCTTGCGCGACAGCGGGACTACCGGGGCTTACTTGCCGGCCTTCTGATAACGCTCGATGCTGCCGACGATCTCCTGGCGGGCGGCTTCCGGGCCGTCCCAGCCCTTCACCTTGACCCACTTGCCCTTCTCCAGATCCTTGTAGTGCTCGAAGAAATGCTGGATGCGCAGCAGGTATTCGGGCTGCAGGTCTTCCGGCTTCTGCCAGTGGCGATAGATGGGCAGGACCTTGTCCACGGGAACGGCCAGCAGCTTGGCGTCGCCGCCCGCTTCGTCGTCCATGTTCAGGATGCCGATGGGACGGCAGCGCACGACGGCGCCGACGGTGACCGGATGCGGGGTGATGACCAGCACGTCGACGGGGTCGCCGTCGTCGGACAGGGTCTGCGGCACGTAGCCGTAATTGCACGGGTAGTGCATGGCCGTCATCATGAAGCGATCGACGAACAAGGCTCCGGTTTCCTTGTCGACTTCGTACTTGATCGGATCCGCGTTCATCGGGATCTCAATGATGACGTTGAATTCTTCCGGCGCCTTTTTGCCGGGACCGACTCGATCGAGATTCATAACTGCCTGGAAGGTTGGAAAAAACAGGTGGACCGGCCCGGGGCCGGCACGACATCGAAAAAAACCGCTGCGCTAGAGGCCGGCCGCGCGATCGGGCGCCACGTCCTCTTCGCTCTCGAACTGGGGCCGCGCGGCGGCGGGGGCGAACAGGACGGCTTCGTCGGCCTTCAGGACCGGCAGGCCGATCACCGCCTCGGTGGCCAGGCGCCAGTGCCGCACGGCCTCGACGGCGCGGTCGGTGCGATCGTACAGGCTGGCCAGCAGCGCATGCGTGCGCGGGTCGTCGCGCTCGCTCAGGCTGCGTTCGAGATATCGCTGCGCCGGCCCCCACAGGCGCCCGCACAGGCACAGCGTGCCCAGCGCCTGCAGCAGGTCGGGATCGTTGGGGTGCTGGCGCAGCCAGCTCTCGGCCTTCTCCAGCCGCGGGGGTATCTGTTCGGGGCTGCAACGGGCATAGGCCTGAAGCAGGACGGGACTGAGCTGGGCGTCGAGCGCGGTCTCGAGGATGCGGCGGGTCCGCAGCTCGTCGCCATCGGCCTCGAACACCGCGGCGCCGGCCTGCGCCACTTCCGGCAGGACGCGTTCGTCGTCCTTCAGGTCCTTCCAGATCGCGCGCCGCGTGGCGGCATCGCTGGCCGACCGCAACAGCTCGGCCGCGGCGGTGGCGATCATGCGCGTGGCGGCGGCCGGATGCAGGGCATTGCGCTTGGACAGCGTGCGCGCCAGCTTCAGGACCTCGGCCCAGTGCCCCAGGTCGCGATGGGCGCGCAGGGTGAGCCGCAGCGAATGCATGTGCTTGGGGCCGCCTTCGTGCAGTTGCGACAGCAAGGCCAGCGCTTCCTCGGGCCGCTGCTGGTCCAGCAGCATGTCGGCCTCGACCAGGACGACGGCGGGCTTGAGCCCGGCATCGGCGTCGGCGGCCTCGCGGGCCTGCGCCAGCAGCAGGTCGCGGCGGGCGAATTCCTGCATGGCATGCGCCGCCCGGGCGGCCGACAGGTTGGCCAGGACGCGGCGCGACGGCACGTCGGTCTGTCCGGCCACGCTGCTCATGTCGGCCTCGGCCTTGGCATAGCGGCCTTCCAGAAGGTTGATCCAGCCGCGCTCGAGCAGTTCCTGCTGCTGCGCCAGCGCGCGGCGCGCGCGCCAGCGGCGCACCCGCACGGGCAGGTCCAGGGTCCAGGAGATGGCGCGCAGCGCGGCGTACAGCACCGCGAACAACGCGACCAGGATCAGCGCGGCCAGGCTGGCGGACAGCTCGACCCGGTAGGGCGGCAGCAGCAGCGCGACGTTGCCGGAGTGATAACGCAGCCCGACGGCCAGCCCGACGGCGGCCACCAGCAGCAACAGGGTCCAGAACCAGGTGCGCATGCCTTACCTCTGCGCGCCGGGGACGGCGTTGCGCGGCAGCACCGACCGGACCGCGGCCAGGCTGTCATTGAGATTCGGCAGCTCGATGGAGATGTCGGTCTCGCGGATCTGCCGCAGCAGCGTCTGGGCATTGCGCGTGAGCGGCGCGTTCGCATCGAAATAGGCGGGCAGGGCCTGGCCGACGGCGTCCAGGTCGGCGCGCCAGGCATGCTCCTGCCGGGACAACAGGGCCAGCCGGGCATTGAGCAGCCTGAGCTTGAGATTCTCGCGCACCATGGCGCCCTGCTCGGGGGATACCAGCAGGGCGTCGGGCTTGTCGATGCGGCGGATGCGGATCAGGTCGCGCATGTCGCCCAGGAAACCGTCCCGCAGCGGCCGCCACCACGCGGTGGCGCGCTGCCACCAGGGCGCGTCGCCCGCCGGCGCCTGCGCCGTCTCGGCCGCGGCCGGCGCGGGCTGGCCATCGGCCTCGTGGGCCGGCTGCACGCTGGCCAGCAGCGGCAGGCGGTCGAGCAGGCCGATCAACTGGTCGATCTTGACCACCAGGCCGGACACGTCCACCGACGGCAGTCCGCGCAGCCGCTCGAGGTCCTGCGCGATGGCGCGGCGCACGGCGGTGAACTGGGGCCGGTCGGCGCGCGCCAGCCGGGCGTCGGCCACCTGCAGCGCGGCGATGGAGTTCTGCACGTTGCCGGCCAGTTGCAGCTGCTGGGCGGCGATGGACAGGGCCTGTTCGACCTCGATCAAGGTCCATTCGTCCTCGCCGCGCGACAGTTCCTGATAGAGCTGCTCCAGCGCGGCCTGCTGGCTTTGCGACTCCAGCACCTTGGACTCGAGCACGGCCAGCTTGTCGGTATTGCCCTGGGCGATGGACAGGGCCTGGCGGGCGCGGGCCTGGGCATCGCGGGAGAAGGAGTCGATCTCGTTGAAGCGGCGCGCCGATTCGCGGCCGATGGCATCGACCAGCTGCTGCTGGCGCCACAGCGCGGCAGCCAGCACCACGATCACGATCAGCGCGAAGGCGAGCACCGTTCCGAGCCAGGGGAAGGAGCGGGTGGACGCCCTGCCCTTGGGGGCACGGCCGGCGCGCTCGGTTGCGGAACGGGTATCGTTGGGCGCAGGACCCTGCGCGGATGCGGGAGATGCGTTCTCGGATGCAGTCATGACACCGATTCTATCGCGGCCAGGATGTCCTCATCCCGGGGCGCGCAAGTTTGTAACATTGGCGGGTCGCCGCGAGCGGGCAATGCTTCGGCGATCACCGTTATTAAATGCCGGGCGATCCGTGGATGGGTTGCAACGAGACGACAATCGGCCCACCAGTCCAGCAATCCCAGGGCTGCCAGGTGGCCGCGTACCGCGTCCACGCCCTCGGCGCTGGTCAGCAGCCAGGCGGTGGGCGTGCCCGCGCGGGCCAGTTGGCGCAGGCCCTCGGCCTGGTGCGGCGTCCAGGCCGCGGGAACCCGCCTGTACGCGCGGTGCAGGGTGACGGTGGCGCCGGCCTCGCGCAGGCGGCCGGCCAGCCAGTCGCGGCCGGTGCCCTGTTCGCCCCGGCCGCCGCGCACGATCAGCACCCGGGACGGCAGCGGCGCGGCGGACAGGACGGCCCATAGCGCCTCGGAATCGAAATGCGGGCTGTCGGGCGCGGGCTGAACCAGCCGCGGAGCCTGGCCGAAAGCCGGATGTTCGCGCAGCGCCCGTGCGCTGGCCGGCCCGACGACCGCGGCGGCCGTGGCATCGGGCCAGGCCCGGCCCCGGCCGGCGGCCTCGCGCCATGTGTCCAGGAACATCCTCACGGCGTTGCCGCTGACGAAGACGACGAGATCGAAATCGGCGGGATCGGGCACCGGGCCGGCCTCGGGGGTCAGCCGCAGCGCCGGCAGGTCCAGCGCCCGCCACCCCCGCGCCTCGAGCGCCCGCGCCAGGCCCCCGTTCTGGCCGGCGGGACGGGTCAGGACGACGGCTCGCGCGCAAGCCGGTGCGGATGGCTGGGCCGGCATCGCGGCTCAGCCCAGCGTATCGAGGATGTCCGCCGCGCCGGCCGCCAGGAGTTCTTCGGCCACGGCCAGGCCCAGGGCCTCGGCGTCCTTCGCGGTGCCGGTGCGCTCGGCGCGGACGATGCGCCCGCCGTCGGGCGTCGCCACCAGGGCACGCAGGCGCAGCGATTCGCCTTGCGCCTGCGCGTAGGCGGCCAGCGGCACCTGGCAGGAGCCGCCCAGGCGCCGCGATACGGCGCGTTCGGCCAGGGCCTCGGCGGTGGTGGCGGCATGGGCCAGCGGCGCCAGCACCGCGCGCAGGTCGTCGCGATCGGCGCGGATCTCGATGCCCAGGGCGCCCTGCCCCGCGGCCGGCAGGCTGTCCTCGGGCGCCAGCAGGGTCCGGATGCGCTCGCCCAGGCCCAGCCGGCGCAGGCCGGCCGCGGCCAGCACGATGGCATCGTATTCGCCGCGATCGAGCTTGCCCAGGCGAGTCTGCAGGTTCCCGCGCAGGGGCCGCACCTGCAGGTGCGGATGGCGCGCCCGGATCTGCGACTCGCGCCGCAGGCTGGAGGTGCCGATGACGGCGCCGGCGGGCATCTCGGCCAGTTCCGCGTAGCGCGCCGACACCAGGGCGTCGCGCGGATCCTCGCGCTCCATGATGGTGGACAGCAGGAACTCCGGCGCCAGGTCCACCGGCACGTCCTTGAGCGAATGCACGGCCAGGTCGGCGCGGCCGTCCTGCAGGGCGGTTTCCAGTTCCTTGACGAACAGGCCCTTGCCGCCGACCTTCGACAGCGTGCGGTCCAGGATGCGGTCGCCGCGGGTGGTCATGCCCAGCAGCTCGACGGAGCACTGCGGATACAGCGCGCGCAGCCGCGCCTGTACATGCTCGGCCTGCCAGAGCGCCAACTGGCTTTCGCGCGTGGCGATGATCAAACGATCGTTTTTCAAATGCGGGGATCTCGATTGCGATGCGAACAGGCTTCCGCTCTCGCGGCGCCCCCCTTCGGGATTATAGAAGTATTCGATATGGGCTCTTTTTTCATGGCATGCTTTCGGGGCGCCCGCACCGCGTTCTTTTGCCTTTCGGGCCCGTCTCCAAGCATTTGCAGCAGCCGACTCCAACGACAACACGCGCGACGCTCCATGACCCCATCGCTTCAAGATCCCGACCTACCTCTTCGCAACGACATCCGACTGCTGGGCCGCCTCCTGGGCGACGTGATCCGCGCCAGCGAAGGCGCGGGCGTCTTCGACACCATCGAGACCGTGCGCCGCACCGCGGTGCGCTTCCGCCGCGACGGCAACGCCACCGACGGCCGCGCGCTGGAGAAGCGCCTAAAGCTGCTGGCGCCCGACGAGACCAACTCCGTGGTCCGCGCCTTCACCTACTATCTGCACCTGGCCAACATCGCCGAGGACCGCGACCAGAACCGGCGCCGCCGCGCCACCCTGCTCCAGCAGGACGCCCCCGCGCGCGGCAGCCTGCAGGACGCCGTCGCCAGGCTGCGGGCGGCAGGCATCGGCAACGCGCGCATGCGCCAGTTGCTGGACGAAACGCTGATCTCGCCGGTCCTGACGGCCCACCCCACCGAGGTGCAGCGCAAGAGCACGCTGGACGTGCACAAGGAAATCGCCCATCTGCTGCAGGAGCGCGACGACCCGCGCACCACGGACGAATCCTTCGAACAGACCCTGGCCCTGCTGGGGCGCATCACCACGCTGTGGCAGACGCGCATGCTGCGCAATTCCCGGCTGACGGTGGCCGACGAGATCGAGAACGCGCTGTCCTATTACCGCAGCACCTTCCTGTCCGTCATCCCGCAGTTGTACGGCCATCTTTCGCGCCTGCTCGGCCGCGAACCGGCCGATCCGTTCGGCCCCCACCCGGCGCCGCTCAAGTCCTTCCTGCGCATGGGCAGCTGGATAGGCGGCGACCGCGACGGCAATCCCAACGTCGACGCCGAGACGCTGAACCTGGCGCTGCTGCGCCAAAGCACCACGGCCTTCGAGTACTACCTGGACGAAACCCACGCGCTCGGCGCCGAGCTGTCCCTGAGCGCGCTGCTGACGCCCGCCTCGCACGCGCTGGCCGCGCTGGCCGAGCAGGGCGGCGACCTTTCCGAGCACCGCCGCGACGAACCCTACCGGCGCGCGCTGGTCGGCATCTATGCCCGCCTGGCGGCATCGGCGCGAGCGCTGACCGGCCGCGACCTGGCCCGCCGCGAGGCCCCGCCCGCCCAGCCCTATGCCGAGCCGGCCGAATTCGCCGCCGACCTGGCGGTGATCGCCGACTCGCTCAACGGCCACCACGCCTCGCCCATCGCCCGGCTGCGCCTGTCGGCGCTGCGCCAGGCGGTGGACGTGTTCGGCTTCCACCTGGCCACCATCGACCTGCGCCAGAGTTCCGACGTGCACGAACGCACGGTGGCCGAGCTGTTCGCGCGCGCCGGGGTGCAAGCCGACTACGCCAGCCTGGACGAAGCCGCCCGCATCGAGCTGCTGCGGCGCGAGTTGCAGGAAGTCCGCCCGCTGGTCTCGCCCTGGCTGCGCTACAGCGAGGAAACCACCCGCGAACTGGACATCTTCCGGGCGGCCGCCAGCGCCCGCCAGCGCTTCGGCGCGCAGGCCGTGCACCACGCCATCGTGTCGCACACGGAAACCGTGAGCGACCTGCTGGAAGTCCTGGTGCTCCAGCAGGAAACCGGGCTCATCGCGCCCGGAGGCGGCTCGGCGAACGGACACGTTCCGGCCGACGGCGAAGGGCTGATGGTGGTGCCGCTGTTCGAGACCATTCCCGACCTGGCCAACGGCCCCGGCATCATGGCGCAGTTCCTCGACCTGCCCGAGGTCAAGGCCCGCGTGCGCCATGCCCAGCGCGGGGTGCAGGAAGTCATGCTGGGCTATTCCGACAGCAACAAGGACGGCGGCTTCCTGACGTCGAACTGGTCCCTGTACCAGGCCGAACGCGCGCTGGTCGAGGTCTTCCGCGCCCGCAAGGTCAGGCTGCGCCTGTTCCATGGCCGCGGCGGCACCGTGGGCCGGGGCGGCGGCTCGAGCTTCGATGCCATCCTCGCCCAGCCGCCCGGCACGGTGGCCGGCCAGATCCGCCTGACCGAACAGGGCGAGGTCATCCAGAGCAAGTACAAGGACGCCGACATCGGCCGCTGGCATCTCGAACTGCTGACCGCCGCCACGCTGGAGGCCAGCCTGGCCGACCACACCGAAAGCGCCTCCGCCGAGGACGCGCTGTTCGCCAGCTACGGGCAGACCATGGACCGCCTGTCGGCCACCGCCATGCGCAGTTACCGCGCCCTGGTCTACGAGACGCCCGGGTTCGCCGACTACTTCTTCGCCTCGACGCCCATTTCCGAGATCGCCGGCCTGAACATCGGTTCGCGTCCGGCCTCGCGCAAATCCACCGGGCGCATCGAGGACCTGCGGGCCATTCCCTGGGGCTTCTCGTGGGGCCAGTGCCGGCTGCTGCTGCCTGGCTGGTACGGCATGGGCGCGGCCATCGACGACTACCTGCGCCATGGCGAAGGCACCCGGCGCGAGCGCATCGAGCACCTGCAGGCCATGGCGCGCGACTGGCCGTTCTTCCGCACGCTGCTGTCCAACATGGAAATGGTGCTGGCCAAGACCGACCTGGTCATCGCCTCGCGCTATGCGCAACTGGTGCCGGACACCGCGCTGCGCAAACGCATCTTCGGCGCGATCAGCGACGAATGGAAGCGCACCATGAGCGCGCTGAAGCTGATCACCGGCCAGCGCCAGTTGCTGGCCGACAATCCGTCGCTGGCGCGCTCGATCCGCGACCGCATCGCCTACATCGATCCGCTCAACCACGTGCAGATCGAACTGATCCGCCGCTATCGCGCCACCCGTGGCAAGGCGGGCCGCGCCAAGGCGGATCCGGCCGGCCGCACCCAGAACGGCATCCACCTGACCATCAACGGCATCGCCGCGGGCCTGCGCAACACCGGCTGACGCCGCGCCCAGGCGGGCCGCCTGCCGGCCCGCCTGCTTCCCTCCCCTACTGCGCCGGCCTTCGCTCGGCGCCTCCCCCGCTCCCCCCCTTTCCGACGTGCGCCGCTTCCGATGCGCGCGCTGTCGCTTTCGTGGCTTCCCCCTATTGCCTCCATCCTCCGGTAGGTTTTATATTCAAAAAAAGTTTTTCCATACAAAACATCCAGGAAGGAAAGCATGACGGAAGTCGACATCGCGATCGTCGGGGCGGGCATAGGCGGCATGGCCGCGGCCATCGCCCTGCATCGCGCGGGATTCAAGGTGGGGGTCTACGAACAGGCGCCCAGGTTCGGGCGCGTGGGCGCGGGCATCAACCTTACGCCCAACGCGGTCAAGGTGCTGGACGGACTGGGCGTGGGCACGGTGCTGCGCGCCACGGCCTACGAACCCACCTGCCGCATCAGCCGGCTCTGGGACAGCGGCCGGGAAACCTCGCGACTGGAATTGCACACCCAGGGGGCACGGCGCTACGGGGCGCCCCAACTCACCATCCATCGCGCCGACCTGCTGTCGGCGCTGGAGGCCGCCCTGCCGGCCGGCTCGGTCCGCCTGGGCGCCAAGGTGGCCGGCGTCGGCCAGGACGAGCGCCATGCATGGCTGGAACTGGCCGATGGAACGCGGGTATCGGCGCGCGCCGTGGTCGGCTGCGACGGCATCCATTCGGTGGTCCGCGAAGCCATCGCCGGCCCCGAAGCCCCCCGCTTCACCGGCAAGGTCGCGTTCCGCTCCATCGTGCCCACCGCGCCGCTCGCGCGCTACGACCTGACTCCCACCACCAAGTGGTGGGGTCCGGATGCCTCCAGCCAGATCTTCACCTTCCTGATCGACCGTGGCCAGCGCGAGCTGTTCGTGTTCGCCACCGTGCCCGAGACCGAATGGACGCACGAGTCCTGGTCGATCCAGGGACACAAGGACGAACTGCTGCGCGCGTACGCAGGCTTTCACGAGGAAGCGCTCGCCATCCTGGAAGGCTGCGACGTCGTCCTCAAGACGGCGCTCTACGCGCGCGACCCCATGGTGCGCTGGACCCATGGCCGCGTCACCCTGCTGGGCGACGCCTGCCATGCCATGCTGCCCTTCATGGCCCAGGGCGCCGCCATGGGCCTGGAGGACGCCGCGGTGCTGAGCCGCTGCCTGGGCGAAGCCGGGAACGACGTGCCCGCCGCCCTGCTGCGCTACGAACAGGCCCGGCTGGAACGCGCCAGCCGGATCCAGCGCGGCTCGCTGCAGAACGACTGGCTGCGCTCGGACACGAACGCCGACTGGGTCTATGGCTACGACGCCTGGACCGAACCCCTGCCCGAGCGGGCGCACTGAACCCTTCCCTTTCCAGCGGAGTCCTTGCCATGCACAGACGACATTTCCTCGGCACCATGATCGCGGCGGCGGGCGCCGGCGCGGCCCCGGCCGCGCGCGCCCAGCCCGGCTTCCCCTCGCGCCCCATCCGCATGCTGGTGGGCTTCGCGCCCGGCGGCGCCACCGACGTCGCGTTCCGCGTCCTGGCGCAGAACGCGGCCGCCATCCTGAAGCAGCCGGTCGTGGTCGAGAACAAACCGGGCGCCGGGATGGTGATCCCCGCCCAGATGATGCAGACCACCGCCCCCGACGGCTACACGATCGCGCAGATCGCCGTATCGGTGTTCCGCACGCCCTACCTGGTCAAGACCGCCTGGGATCCGCTCAAGGACCTGAGATACATCATCGGCCTGGCGGCCTACCCCTTCGGTCTCGTGGTGCCGGCTTCCTCGCCCATCAAGACGGTGGCCGACTACATCGCCTACGCCAAGGCCAACCCCGGCACGATGACCTACGGCACGCCGGGCACCCTGTCCTCGCCCCACCTGACGATGGAAGACCTGGCCTTCCAGGCCGGCGTGAAATTCAACCACGTGCCCTACAAGGGCGGCGCCGAAGCGCTGGCCGCGCTCCTGGGCGGCCACATCATGTCGCTTGCCGACGGCCCAAGCTGGGCGCAGTACGTCGAGTCGGGGCAACTGCGCCTGCTCGCCACCGGCGGCGAAACGCGCAGCGCGCGCTTCTCGGCGGCGCCCACGCTCAAGGAACTGGGCTACGACATCGTGCAGAACGCCCCTTTCGGGCTGGCGGCCCCGCGCGACACCGATCCGGGCGTGGTCCGCATCCTGCACGACGCCTTCAAGCAATCCATGGACATGGACAACTACCGCGCCGCGCTCAAGCAGTACGACCTCGAGCCCGCCTACCTGAGCAGCGAACAGTTCACCCGCTTCGCGGCGGACACCATGCAGAAGGAAAAGCTGTTGATCGACCGGATAGGGCTGCGCAGACTATAAAATGACCGGGCGCAAGGCGCTCCGCCTTGCGACCCGTCCCATCTGGCCCCTATGACCGAACCCCAGCTGCCGGCTACCGACGACGGCGACGACGCGCCCGACCATGCTTCCGCTCCCCGCAAGGACCCGTACTGGGTCGATGCGCTCGCCCAGGGCCTGTCCGTGCTCGAAGCCTTCGATTGCGAACAGCCCTCGCTCACCCTGACCGAACTCGCGCAGCGGCTGGGCTGGAGCCGCAGCAAGCCGTATCGCTTCGTGCACACGCTGGAGAAACTGGGTTTCCTCGAACGCGAGGAAGTCGGCCGGCGCTACCGCCTGACCGCGCATGCCATGAAGCTCGGCTTCGCCTACCTGAACCGCCTGCCGCTGGTCGAGCTGGCGCAGCCGATCATGAACCGGCTGCGCACCGAGGTCGGCGCCTCGGTGCACATGGCCATCCTGGACCGCGACGAGCTGGTCTACGTGGCGCAGGCCCGCATCCCGCTGCCCACGTCGATCGACATCCACGTCGGGTCCCGCATGCCGCCGCACTCGTCCTCGATCGGACGTATCCTGCTGGCCTACAAGCCCCAGGCGGACATCGCCCGCATCCTGGACGGCGCGCCGATTCCCGCGCTGACCGAAAAATCCACGGTGGATCCCGCCGCGTTCCGCGCGTTGCTGGATACCGCGCGCGAACGCGGCTACGTCTACAACGACGAGGAATTCCACCGCGGCGTGCGGTCGATCGCCGCGCCCGTGCTGAACGCACAGGGGGAAGTGGTGGCGGGACTGAACGCGACCTCGATGATCTACACCTTCACGGACGAGGTCGTGGCCGGGACCGTGATCCCGGCCGTCGTGCGAGCGGCGCGGGAATTGTCGCTGGCACTGGGCTACCGCGAGCGGTAGCCCCGGGCGATTCAGCGCAGGTACGACACCGCGACCGCGATCACCACGCCGACGGCGCCGATCAGCACCAGCATCTGCATCAGCGTCAATCCTTTCTGCAAGCTCTTCATTCCATCCTCTGGCGCCGCCCCGCGGGGCGGCAATAAGAAAACACGCGTCGAAATCCGACGGGGCATTAGGTTAGCCTGTTTCACGCCGCCCGATGGCGCGGGCGCCCCCGGAATGAACATGGTCGCCCACCGAGCGACCAGCCTCCGGTGTGGCGGGTCTATATTTGCAGATTGAGCCCAGTATCCACCCATATCGCTTGCGTCGAATTCAATAATGAAGACCACCCTGGACGAGTTGCAGGCCTTCGTGGCCGTCGTGGACACGGGCTCGATCACGGCGGCCTCGGAAGTGCTCGGGCTGACCATTTCCGCCACCAGCCGCACCCTGGGACGGCTGGAGGAGAAGCTCCAGACCACCCTGCTACGCCGCACGACCAGGCGGCTGGAGCTGACCGAGGAAGGCTCGACCTTCCTGCGCCATGCGCGCGCCATCCTGGCTTCGGTCGACGAAGCCGAGGAACAGATGGCGGCCCGGCGCCTGCACCCGGCAGGGCGGTTGCGGGTCGATGCCTCCACGCCTTTCATGCTGCACGTCCTGGTGCCGCTGCTGGACGGTTTCCGCGCCCGCTACCCCAAGGTTGAACTGGAGCTCGATTCGAACGAAGGCATCGTCGACCTGATCGAAAAGCGCACCGACGTGGCCTTCCGCATCGGGGCCTTGAAGGATTCCACCCTGCACGCCCGCCCCGTCGGCACCAGCCGCATACGCATGCTTGCCAGTCCCGGCTACCTGGCGCGCCACGGTTCGCCGGCCGATCCGGAACAGTTCGAATCGCACACGCTGCTGGGTTTCACCCAGCCCGAGACGCTGAACGACTGGCCGGTGCGCGACGCGGACGGAAACACCTTGCGCATCCGGCCCACGATCGCCTCGTCCAGCGGGGAAACGCTGCGGCACATGGCCCTGGCGGGCCTGGGCATCGCCTGCCTGTCGGATTTCATGACCGGCGACGACCGCCGGCAAGGACGCCTGGTGCAATTGTTTCCCGGGCGGACGCTGGACGTGCGCCAGCCGATCAACGCGGTCTACTACCGCAATACCGCCCTGGCCTCGCGCATCACGGCTTTCGTGGACCACGTCGTCCAGGCGCTGGGCAAGCGCCCTTTCGACGCATGATGCGCTCCAGAACGACAACGCCCTGCCGAGGCAGGGCGTGCCGCGCACCGGGCCTGGCGGCCCCGCGCTCCGATCAGGCGTGGCTGGCCTGCGCCGCCTTCTTCCGGCGAGCCAACCACATCCCCACGCCGACGACGACCAGCGCGCCTATGATTTCCGCGGCATAGGTGATCTGCGTGTTGTAGGCCGCCAGCGAGGTCGGCTGGATCACGTGCGACTGGACCGCGACGTCGGTCGCCAGCATGCCGCCGGCAATCCATCCCAGCAGCGCGCCGCCCAGCGTCACCACGATGGGGAAGCGGTCGATCAGCTTCAGGACCAGCGTGCTGCCCCAGATGATGATGGGCACGCTGACCAGCAGGCCGAAGATGACCAGCCCGATCTGGTGGGACTCATCCGCCTGCTGGGCCGCGCCCGCGATGGCGATGACGTTGTCCAGGCTCATGACGAAGTCGGCGACGATGATGGTCTTGATCGCCCCCAGCAGCGTGGCGCCCCCTTCGATGTTGTCGTGCGACTCGTCCTCGGGCACCAGCAGCTTGATGCCGATCCAGAACAGCAGCACGCCGCCCACGACCTTCAGGAAGGGAATCTGCAGCATCGTGACCGCGAAGGCGATGAGCACGACGCGCAGCACGATCGCGCCCGCCGTCCCCCACAGGATCCCCTGCATCCGCCGCTTGGCCGGCAGATTGCGGCAGGCCAGCGCGATGACCACCGCGTTGTCCCCGCCCAGCAGGATGTCGATCAGAATGATTTGAAATACGGCCGCCCAGCTGAGCGTCTGGAGAAATTCAAGCACGTGTAGCTCCCTAAGCCAGATCCGGACGAGCGAATCTTCCTGTGCGGAAGATTGGCTCTTCCTTTTTTTGAATTCACGACACCTTTCGGAGGAAGCTCCCACACACCCGCATGCTGGAAGACTTCCCGCCCCGAAGGCGAAACCGGCCCGGCATCCCATGCCAGGCCGGCGTACTACGATGATGAAGCGTTGCCGGCCGTCAAGCGGGCTGGTCGCCGGAGCGGCGCCGCGACATCAGCACCTTGCCCACGACCAGCACGATCAGGGCCCCGACCACGCCCGCGGCAATCTCGGCGCCATGATGGCTCAACCCCATGGACGCCTCGACGGCCTCGGTATGCAGCGCGGGATCGTTGACGAACAGTTCGCCGGCGATGAACCCCAGCAGCGCGGCACCCAGCCAGACGATCAGCGGGAAGCGCTCGATGACCTTCAGCAGCAGCGTGCTGCCGAAGATCACCAGCGGGATGCTGATGGCCAGGCCCAGGACCAGGAGCACGGTATTGCCCATGGCGGCGGCCGCCACGGCAATCACGTTGTCCAGGCTCATGACCAGGTCGGCGATCAGGATGGTGCGGATGGCGGCCATCAGGCCGTCCTTGGCCAGCTTGCCTTCGTCCTCTTCACCTTCCGGCAGCAACAGCGAAACACCGATGTACAGCAACAGCAGCGAGCCGATCAGTTTCAACCAGGGCAGTTGCAGCAACTGGGCCGCAACCAGCGTCAGGATGATACGCATCACGATGGCGGCCGCAGAGCCGATCACGATTGCTTTCTTTTGTTGATGGGCCGGCAGCGAACGAGCCGCCAGCGCGATGACCACCGCGTTGTCCCCCGACAACAGGATGTTCACCCAGATGATTTGAATGAGAGCCAGTACGAAGGCCGCTGAACCAAATTCCACGCTTCTCTCCTGAAATGGCGACGGGCGCGGTGATCAACCGCGCCCGTCTCTCTTCTGTTTTACAGCACGGACTTGAGCAGTTTGCCCATCTCGGACGGGTTCTTGGTCGTCTTGATGCCGCAAGCTTCCATGATGTCGAGCTTGGCCTGGGCCGTGTCGGCGCCGCCGGAAATCAGCGCGCCGGCGTGGCCCATGCGCTTGCCGGCCGGAGCCGTCACGCCCGCGATGAAGCCGACCACCGGCTTCTTCATGTTGTCCTTGGCCCACTGGGCGGCGTTCACTTCGTCCGGACCGCCGATTTCGCCGATCATGATGACGGCGTCGGTGTCGGGATCGTCGTTGAACATCTTCAGCACGTCGATGTGCTTCAGGCCGTTGATGGGGTCGCCACCGATGCCGACGGCGCTCGACTGGCCCAGGCCCAGTTCCGTGACCTGCGCCACGGCTTCATAGGTCAGGGTGCCCGAGCGGCTGACGATGCCGATGCGGCCCTTGCGGTGGATGTGGCCGGGCATGATGCCGATCTTGATTTCGTCGGGGGTGATCAGGCCGGGGCAGTTGGGTCCGAGCAGCAGCGTGCGCTTGTTCTCGGCGCGCATGCGGTTGCGGACTTCCAGCATGTCGCGGACGGGAATGCCCTCGGTGATGCAGATGGCCAGGTCCAGGTCGGCCTCGACGGCTTCCCAGATGGCGGCGGCGGCGCCGGCGGGCGGCACGTAGATGACCGACACGTTGGCGCCGGTGGCGGCCTTGGCTTCGGCGACGTTGGCGTAGATGGGCACGCCTTCGAAGTCCTCACCGGCCTTCTTGGGGTTCACGCCGGCCACGAAGCAGTTCTTGCCGTTGGCGTACTCGCGGCACATGCGGGTGTGGAACTGGCCGGTCTTGCCGGTGATCCCCTGCGTGACGACCTTGGTATCTTTGTTGATCAGAATCGACATTTCGAGTCCTTAATATCCTGTGCTGGGCGCAACGATTACTTCTTGGCGGCGGCCACGACGGCGGTGGCGGCTTCGGCCATCGTGTCGGCGCTGATGATGGGCAGTCCGGAGTCGGCCAGCATCTTCTTGCCGAGCTCTTCGTTGGTGCCCTTCATGCGCACCACCAGCGGCACGCTCAGGCTGACGGCCTTGCACGCGGCGATCACGCCTTCGGCGATGACGTCGCAGCGCATGATGCCGCCGAAGATGTTGACCAGGATGGCCTTCAGGCCCGGGTTCTTCAGCATGATCTTGAAGGCTTCGGTCACCTTCTCGGCCGTGGCGCCACCGCCGACGTCCAGGAAGTTGGCCGGCTCGCCGCCGAACAGCTTGATGGTGTCCATGGTCGCCATGGCCAGGCCGGCGCCGTTCACCAGGCAGCCGATGTTGCCGTCGAGCTGGATGTAGGCCAGGCCGAACTTGCTGGCTTCGATTTCGGCGGGGTCTTCTTCGTCGGTGTCGCGGTAGGCCACGATCTCGGGGTGGCGGAACAGCGCGTTCGAATCGAAGTTGAACTTGGCGTCCAGGGCGATGATCTTGCCCGAGCCGGTGACGATCAGGGGGTTGATCTCGGCCAGGTCGGCGTCGGTCTCGACGTAGCAGGTGTACAGCTTCTGGATCTGGTCGGCCGCGTCGGCGATCGAGCCTTCGGGAACGCCGATGCCGCGGGCCAGTTGCGAGGCTTCCTCGGTGGTCAGGCCCTTGGCGGGATCGACGAACACCTTCAGGATCTTCTCGGGCGTGGCGTGGGCGACCTCTTCGATCTCCATGCCGCCTTCGCTCGAGGCCATCACGCAGACGCGCTGCGAGCTGCGGTCGGTCACGATGCCGACGTACAGTTCCTTCTTGATGTCGGCGCCTTCTTCGATCAGCAGGCGGCGGACCTTCTGGCCTTCCGGGCCGGTCTGGTGCGTGACCAGCTGCATGCCCAGGATCTGGCCGGCCAGCGTGCGCACTTCCTCGATGGAGCGGCCCAGCTTGACGCCGCCGCCCTTGCCGCGGCCGCCCGCATGGATCTGGGCCTTGACGACCCACACCGGGCCGCCCAGTTGTTCAGCGGCCTTGACGGCCTCGTCCACCGAGAACACGGGGATGCCGCGCGGAACGGTGACGCCAAATTTCTTCAGAAGCTCTTTGCCCTGATACTCGTGGATTTTCATGCGGAGCCTTCGCTGTCGGGTAGACGTTGAATGTTCGGTTGGAAAAGACCAGCGCCATGACGGGTCATGCGCCTGGATACGGATGGGGATAGCCCAGGCGTAGCCGCGGCCGGGCAAACAAAAGCCCACGGACCTGTGCTCGGGACGAGCAAAGTCGCGGGCTGTCGCATAGCGAGGCGATTGGCGGTTACGGGCATGCGCTAAGGTGCCGATTGCATCGGGGGCGCCGGCAGATTCCGGGCGTGGCCGGGAGGCAATGGGCGGGCGATAAAACCCGGAGAGTATAGCACCCCTGCCCCCGGCTTCCTTCAGCCCCCGGCGGGAACGCCCTCCGGCACGCGCGCCGGACGCCAGGCGCGCCCGGCCCCTTGGGCTACTGGACGACGACGGTCAGGGCCGAGCCTGCCGGCACCGCCACGGTTTCCGAGTACGACGCGCCCGACGGCCGGCGCACCACGGGGAAATGGCCCGAGGCCTTGAGCGTGGACGGCGAACTGGACGGTAGCGTGCGCAGCGATGTGTAATCGGGGCCGTTGATGGCGGGCAGGTCGTAGCCGCCCTGCGTGCGGCGCGGATAGCCGAACCCGGCCGGCGGCGATGCGGGCAGCAGGGCCAGCGCCGCGCCCCAGTCCCGCAAGGCGGGCCGCGCGCCCGCTCCGCCCGCCTGCCTGACGGCCTGGTCCAGCAGGGTGAACGAATCGGTGGACGAGGTGCCGCGCAACAGGCTGCGATAGAAATCCGTGCCGTATTGCCGCAGCAGGTAGCCGCCGAAGTTGGCGGCGATGGGATACGAGAAGCAGCTGGAGGACACGCTGGCGTCCCAGCCACGGATGTAGTCGCAGTTCTGGCTCTGGTGCAGCCAGTTGCCGTAGTCCCCGTCGCGCAGCGGGTTGAAGCCCGGCACCACCCGGCCCGAGGCCAGGTCCTCCATCATCAGGGCCGAGGTCTCTTCCAGCCAGACCGCGAAGCGGTTGTCCGGACTCACGCCCGTGCGCGCGGCCCGCTGGTAGAAGTTGACCATGTGGGTCATCTCGTGCGCCAGCGTCGTATAGCCGGTATTCCGGCCCGCCTGGCCGCCCAGGTACATGGTTTCGGTGTCCAGGAACAGCACCACCGCTTCATTGCTGAGCGCCTCGTAGCTTTTCAGGAAGGCATTGGCGTTGAAGAAATAGCCGATCACGCCCCAGGGCTTGCCATCGGGCGTGATGTTGGACAGCACGATGTGCAGGTCCTGGTCGGGACCGATGTAGCCGCTGCCGACGGTGGCGCCCCAAGGCGCGCCCGCGAGATCGGTCACGATGGGATAGACGGAGTCCTGGTTCGACGAGAACCGGCTCTTCAGGCTGTCCAGCAGGGCCTCGCTCACCTTCGCGGCGGACCGCTCGCCGTCCTGCACCCAGATGTTCAGCATGCGCCCGTCGGTGGCTGCCCAGCGGCGGGCCAGGGTGGCCTGGAACCGCGTGCCGCTGCTGTCCTGCCATTCCCGCGTATCGCCTTCGACCGCCGCCCGCACGGCGGTGGCGGGGCCCTGCCGCGTCGATGCCCGGGGCTGGGACGCGCGATCGACCGGCGGCTGGTAGTCGCGGATGTGCGCGGGAATCTGGTTGACGCCCGGCAGGTGATCCGGATCGGCCGGGGCTTCGATTTTCGATGAGGCCGCGGGACGATCCGCCACCGAGGCGCTGATCGAGGCCATGCCCGCATCGCGGTCGGAAACGTTGGTGAAGACCAGCGTGACGGTACGGCCATTGACGCCATTGAGAGCGATCGGCACCGACGTGCCCGAGCTCGAACCGCTATTGTCGTAGCGCCAGATGCCCACGCCGCTACCGCGGTAGGTCTGCGCATCGGCGGCGCCGCATTGCGCGCCGCTGCATGCCACGGACAATGCCCCCGATCCGGAGACCTCGCCGCCCCCGCCGCCACCACAGGAAGCCAGCAGCGCCGCCAACGCAATCCCGGCCAGTGTCCGGATGGTACCCACGGTATCGCGATTCATCTTGCCCCCGCAGAAGAAGCTTACGCGCAACATACCATGGCGCGCGGACCAGGGCCTGTTCACAGGCCCTATCGGATGGACTGCACCTGCAACTGGGCGGGCATCCCGCCGCCCGCCTCGCCGGCGGCGCGCGCCACCGTGCCGGTGACCGTGACGGTGCGCGATTGCAGGTCCTGCATCTGCTGACGGGTCAGGCCGCGCAGGTCCCATTGCCGGTCGCCCGACTCGAGCACGGCGACGACGAAGGGCTCGTTGCCCTTGAGCACGATGCGTCCTTCCAGCGTGATCACGTCGCCCGCCCGGGGGGCGGGCTGGGCACAGGCCCACAGGCTGGACACACTCAGGCACAGGGCCAGCAACAATGCACGCATGGCAGCCTCGCGGCGAAAGGGGATGCGGAAAGTGTACGGGCGTTCCGGCAAGCGGCCTAGCCCTGGCCGTCGTCCAGGTCATCGAGGTCCACACCTCGCAACACCTGCCTGATGGTGGCCTGGCCGAAGCCCCGGGACATCAGGAAACGCACCTGCTTGGCACGCTGGCTGGCATCGGCCGGCAGCGTGCCGAAGCGCTTGCGCCACACATCGCGCGCCCGGGCCAGTTCGGTGGCTTCCAGCGTGTCCCGCAGTTCGGCGATCTGCGTGTCCGCCACGCCGTGCTGGCGCAGCTCATACATGATGCGCAAGGTGCCCTGCTTGGCCGCCAGCCGGTGCACCACGCTTTGCGCATAGCGCTGGGTAGACAGCCAGCCTTCCTTCTCCAGGCTGTCGAGCACGGCGCGAACCTCGTCCTCTTCCCCGAAACGGGCCAGCTTGCGGCCCAGTTCCAGGCGGCTGTGTTCGCGCCGGGACAGATAACCCACCGCCCGGGCCTTCAGCGAAGGGCCGGAGGCGGGCTTGCCGTCATCACTCGTCTTCAAGCTCGGCTTCGGTCACTTTGCCGGCGCCGGCCACCCGGGCTGCCACGCCCAGGCTGTCGCGCACGCGGTTCTCGATCTCGATGGCCATTTCCGGGCGTTCCTTCAGGAACTCGCGGGCGTTGTCCTTGCCCTGGCCGATGCGCTCGCCGTTATAGCTGAACCACGAACCGGACTTCTCGACGATGCCCGCCTGCACGCCCAGGTCCAGGATCTCGCCTTCGCGCGAGATGCCGGCGCCGTACATGATGTCGAACTCGGCGCTCTTGAACGGCGGCGACACCTTGTTCTTGACGACCTTGACGCGGGTCTCGTTGCCGATGACCTCGTCGCCCTTCTTGATGGAGCCGGTGCGCCGGATGTCGAGGCGGACCGAGGCGTAGAACTTCAGCGCGTTGCCGCCGGTGGTGGTTTCGGGGTTGCCGAACATGACGCCGATCTTCATCCGGATCTGGTTGATGAAGATGACCATGCAGTTGGTGCGCTTGATCGAGGCGGTCAGCTTGCGCAGCGCCTGGCTCATCAGGCGGGCCTGCAGGCCGGGCAGGGAATCGCCCATCTCGCCTTCGATTTCGGCCTTGGGCACCAGCGCCGCGACCGAGTCGATGACGATCAGGTCGACCGCGCCCGAGCGCACCAGCGCGTCGGTGATTTCCAGGGCCTGCTCGCCGGTGTCGGGCTGCGAGATCAGCAGGTCGGTCAGGTTCACGCCGAGCTTGGAGGCGTACTGGACATCGAGCGCGTGCTCGGCGTCGATGAAGGCGCAGGCGCCGCCCAGCTTCTGCATTTCGGCGACGACCTGCAGCGTGAGCGTGGTCTTGCCCGACGATTCCGGGCCGTAGATCTCGATGACCCGGCCGCGCGGCAGGCCGCCCACGCCCAGGGCGATGTCCAGGCCGAGCGAGCCGGTGGAGACGACCTGGATGTCGTGCTCGACCTCGTTGTCGCCATAGCGCATGACCGAGCCCTTGCCGAACTGCTTTTCGATCTGGGACAGCGCGGCGGCCAGGGCCTTGGTCTTTTCGTTCTGGGCAGCGGCTGCGGCCTTGGAAGCTTTGGTGTCGTCCATTCTGGGATCCTTGGGTTGATGGGCGAATTATGGCACTGCCCGACACTGTATAAAAAAACAGTATGGGACTGCAAGCTCCCAGGCCAAATTAACAACGGAATTCTGGAAAAACGGACGCGGAGACGTCCGCTCAGTACCCCGCCCTGGCGTAGGGGTTGCTCCCCCGCCGGTACACCATCAGCGCGCGCCGGTAGCGGTTGATCATCTCCCCCCGCTGGTTGCGCGCCTCGGTCAGCACCGTCACCACGCCCTGGTCGGGCCGCGAACCCGACAGCCGCGTGCCCTCGACCGTGGACCGGGCCTCCAGCGTGTCCCCCGGCATCAGGTCGGCGCCGAACTCCACGTCGGTCCATCCCAGGTTGACGGTGACCCGGCCGAAGGTGCGCGTGGACAGCGCCACGGCCACGCCTATCCCCCAGGTCTGCGGCACGACCGGCGCCGCCAGCCCCAGCGCCTGCGCGCAGGCGTGGTCGTGGCTTTGCGGCTGCCACTCCATGGCGCGCAGCGCGTGCAGCGTGGATTCCTCGGCCAGCAGGGTCTTGCGGGGGCTGTGAATGAAGGTTTCCCCCTGCCGCAGGTCCTCGAAGAACAGGCCGGTCTGCTCGACCCAGGCGCCGTCCCCGCGCGCGGCATGCGACAGGAAACGGGCCTCGTCCGAGGCCGAAGCGCCGGCGATCACGTCGGGCCCGGCCGCGCCGTGCCACAGCTCGGCCACGTAGCGCAGCTCGGCCACCTGCTCGCCGCGCTGGTTGTAGCCGCGCGTGAGCAGGCTGGCGCGCCCCAGGTGCGCATCCACCGGCTCGGTGGCCAGCACCTCGGTCTCGACATACAGGGTGTCGCCGCCGAACATCGGCCGGGTCAGCGCGATATTGGACATGGACACGATGCGGCGCCGCCGGCCGAAGGTCTTGGAGGTCATGCCGATCAGCCGCTGCAGGGTCAGCGTGCTGACCATCAGGGGCCGCTTCCAGTCGGTCAGCCCGGCGTAGCGATCGTCGTAGTGGACCATGGCGGCGTTGATGGAATCCAGGGCCTCGGCCACGTTGTCCTGTTGCGAGAACGTGATGCCCGGCCGATGGACGAAACGCTGCCCGGCGGACAGGTGCTCGAAGCCCAGGCCGAAACGCTCGGCATACAGGCCGTCTCCCAGGTGGTAGTAGGAACTATGCATGATGGTCTCCAGCGGCGGATGGGTTCGGCGCGGCGGCACGCCGCAGGATGCGCAGGGCGCTCTGGTAGACGGGCTCGTCCACCATGGTGGCGCCCACCGCGCAGGCGCGGCGGCCCGCGCGTTCGTAGGCGGCGGCCACTTCGCTCGCCCACGCCAGCCGGCGCGGATCGGGCGCGAAGGCCTGCACGATGATGGGCCACTGGCGCGGATGGATGGCGAGCTTGCCGGAGAAGCCCATGGCGCGCGCCCGCTCGCAATCGGCGCGCAGGCCGGCGTCGTCGTCGATGGCGATGTGCGGCACGTCCAGCATGGGCACGCCGCTGCCGGCGGTCTCGAACACCAGGCGCCCGCGTACGTAGGCCAGCGCGTCCCAGGCGTTGTCCGCGCCGGTCTCGGCGCTGAAGTCCGCGGCGCCGAAGGCCATCGCCGCCAGCCACGGTCCGGCCTGCGCGATGCCGGCCGCGCGGCGCACGCCCTGCGGCGACTCCACCAGCGCCATCAGCCGCAGCGCGGGATTGGCCGCGGCCGCGTGCGTGCGGACCATGCGCAATTCGGAGGCGTCCTCGGCCTTGGGAACGGCCACGAGATCCAGGGCGGGCAAGGCGCCCGCATGGGCCAGCGCATAAAGGTCCTCCAGGCCCGCGGGCGTCTGCGGGGAAGACACCCGCAGCGCCACCATGGGCGCGCCCGGACCGGCCGGGGGCAGCGCCGCCAGCCAGGCCAGGGCGTCGCGCCGGGCGGCGGCCTTGTCGGCCGCCGGCACTGCGTCCTCGAGGTCGATGATGACGCCCGGCGCGCCGCCGCGCAGCGCCTTGTCGTAGCGGTCGGGCCGGTTGCCGGGACAGAACAGGAAGGTGGAAGGAACGACGGGATGGGTCACGCGGGCTCTCCGGGACAAGGTCGCGGCCCGCGCGATCGGATCAGCCGATCGGCTCTCGCCGCATCACGGTGCTGAACAGGTGCCGCCCTTCGGGGAAGAGCCCCACCGAAGCGACGATCAGGTCTTTCTTGGCGCCGTAGTACCAGGTGCGCGTGCGCAGCGTCGGCGTGCTGAAGCGCGTCTGCAGCAGCCCGGCCTGCGCCCGGGTCAGCCGCACGGCATCGATTTCCTGGCGGATTTCGCATACCCGGTCGCCGCGCCGCTCGGCCAGCCATTCGGCCACCGAGGCCCGGTAGCCGTCCAGTTGCTCGAGCGCGTCCGCGTACAGCGGCGGGACGTGGTGTTCGCTGTAGACGACCGGCGGCGCGCCCTCGGCCTGCCGCAGGCCGGTCACCCGGACGAAGCGCTGGCCGGCGGGCAGCCGCAGCGCGCGCGCCGCCCCCTCGTCGCCGTCGACCTCGCGAATGTCCAGGATGTGGAAGCGGAAGCCGCGGGTGAAGCGCAGGATGTCGTCCACCGTGTTGCCCACGTGCACGAAATTGCCCGAGGGCTGCGCCGACTCCACGCGGGTCCCGATGCCGGGCCGGCGGCTGACCAGCCCCTGCACCTCCAGCTCGCGCAAGGCCCCGCGCACGGTGATGCGGCTGACGTTGAACTGCTGTCCCAGTTCGTTCTCGGTGGGCAGCAGGCTGCCGGGCGGATACTCGCCATCGCGGATCCGCCGGATCAAGGTCTGGGCCAACAGCTTGTACTGCGAGCCGGCACTGCGCTGGAACATGAGGCGACACGTCAGAGAACACCAAGGGTCCTTAGTCTACCTTGCTCCTCTTCGCCGATCCCGATGCCGGCCAGCAGCTCGCGGGTATCGGCGCCCATGGCCGGCGCCGGTCCGACGGCGGCCGCCGGCCGCGACGTGCGCAGCGGACTGTCCAGTACCCGCAGCGCGCCGCCGCCCGCCAGGTCGACGCGGCGGATGCGGCCGTCGGCCTGCGCCAGGGGCGCGTCCAGCGCCTGCCCCACGGACCACACGGGCGCGGCGGGCACCGTGCCGGCGAAATGCCGCATCCACTCGGCCGTGGTGCGGGCCGACAGCGCCTCGTCCAGCAGGCGGGTCAGCTCCTCGCGATGCCGGCCCCGGGCGCCGAAGTCGACGAAACGCGCGTCCGCGATCCACTCCTGCCGCCCGATCCGCTCGCACAGGTTGCGCCAGAATTTTTCCTTGTTGCACATCAGGTAGATCCAGCCGTCGCCGGTGCGATAGAGCTGGCACGGCGTGAGCGAGGGATGGCCGGACCGGGGCTGGCGGTCGGTCTCGGCCGCGCCGTTCAGGTACCACGCCGCCACGTAGTTGAGGTTGAACAGCGCGACGTCGTACAGGCTGGTGTCCACGTCGCATCCCTTGCCGCTGCGCGTGGCCTCCAGCATGCCGCTGAGCAGCCCCACCGACATCATCACGCCGGTCATGTAGTCGACCAGCGACAAGCCCATGCGCGAGGGCGCCGTGTCCGGCTCGCCGGTCAGCGAGAAATAGCCCGCCTCGGCCTGCATCAGATAGTCGTAGCCCGGCCAGGCCGCGCGCTCGCCGGTGCGGCCATAGGCCGATATGTGGGCGCAGACCACGGCCGGATTGACGTCCTTCAGGTCTTCGTAGGTCAGGCCCAGCTTGCCCGCGACGTCGCCGCGCAGGTTGTCGACCACGCCATGGGCCGTGGCCGCCAGCTTGCGGAACACCGCCCGCCCCTCGGGGTGGGCGAGGTTCAGCGTGATGCTTTTCTTGCCCTGGTTCAGGCTCTGGAAGAACAGGCTTTGCGCGCTGTCGGGCAGGCCGGCCAGGAAATGCGGCCCGACCTGCCGCGACACGTCGCCGCCCTGCGCGGCCTGCTCGATCTTGATGATTTCGGCCCCCAGCGCGGCCAGCAACTGGGTGCCGAAAGGCGCCGCGCCGTACTGCTCGACGGCAAGAATACGGAACCCGTGAAGTAGCGACATGAAGCTCCCCGGACGGTGTGGGACAAGGACATCTTGAGTTTGTTATAACAATATATCAAAATCCGGAAACAGAAAAGCCGACCGATGGCACTATTCCCGAGGAGACCCTTCCCATGAACAAACTGCTCTTACTGCTCTGCCTGGCCTTGGGCCTGGCCAGCCAACCCGCCCAAGCCGACCAGGCGTTCCCCAGCAAGCGGGTACGCGTGGTCATCCCCTTCCCGCCCGGACAGGGGTCGGACATCCTGGCCCGCGCCATCGGCGACAAGCTGGCGCAGAAATGGGGGCAGCCCGTGGTGGTGGAGAACCGCGCCGGCGCCAACGGCTCCATCGCGCTGCAGGAAGTGGCGCGGGCCGAGGGCGACGGGTACACGCTGCTGGTCACCTCCAACTCTCCGGTCGTGATCAACCCCAACCTGTACAAGCACCTGCCCTACGACGTGGGACGCGACTTCCAGCCCGTCGCGCTGCTGGCCGGCACCGACATGCTCATGGTGGTGAACGCGCAGTTCCCGGCCACCACGCTATCCGAGGTCATCGCCCAGCTGAAGGCCAATCCCGGCAAGTTCAGCTACGGATCGCCGGGCACGGGCTCCACCAGCCATCTCAGCATGGAAGTCTTCAAGCAACTGGCGGGCGTGGACATCGTGCACGTGCCCTACAAGGGCAGCCCGCCGGCGTTCACCGACCTGATCGGCGGCTCGATCAAGCTGATGATCGACGCCCTGCCCAGCGCCATGCCCCAGGTGAAATCGGGCCGGGTCCGGGCCATCGCCATCACCAGCAGCGACACGCCGTCCACCCTCATGCCGGACGTGCCGCTGGCCAGCAGGGCAGGCCTGACCGGCCTGCCGGGACGCGCCTGGTACGGCATGTTCGCGCCCAAGGCCACGCCCCCCGCCACCATGGCGCGCATCGTCGCCGACGTGCGGGCGGTGCTGCAGACGCCCGATATCGTCGCCAAGCTGCCCCAGCTCGGCCTGGAGGCCGTGGAACCCATGACGCCCCAGGAATTCGGCCGCTTCGTGGACAAGGAAACCGCCTACTGGGCCGACGCGACGCGCCGCACGGGGATGTATCAGATCGAATAGCGATAGTGACGGGGACGCGCGCCTGGGGGACAATGCATCGGGGCCCCTCGACGCATTCCCCCGAAGCTACAATTCCCCCATGCGCATCCTCATCGCCGAAGACGACAACATCCTTGCCGACGGCCTGTCCCGCTCCCTGCGCCAGAACGGCTACGCAGTCGATGCCGTCCACGACGGACTCGAGGCGGACTCCGCGCTGGCGGCGCAACCCTTCGACCTGCTGATCCTGGACATCGGCCTGCCCCGGCTCTCGGGCACCGAAGTCCTGCGCCGCCTGCGGGCGCGCAACTCGCACATGCCGGTCCTGATCCTGACCGCCGCCGACAGCGTGGAGCAGCGCGTCAAGGGGCTGGACCTGGGCGCCGACGACTACATGGCCAAGCCGTTCGCGCTGTCCGAGCTCGAGGCCAGGGTCCGGGCGCTGACGCGGCGCGGCGCGGGCGGCGGCCCGGCGGTGCTGCGCCATGGCCGTCTGGCCTTCGACCAGGTCGGCCGCGTGGTGACCATAGACGAGCAGATCGTCGAGTTGTCCGCGCGCGAAGTCAGCCTGCTGGAAGTCCTGCTGTCCCGCAGCGGCCGCATGGTCAGCAAGAAACAGCTGGTGGACCACCTGTGCGAATGGGGCGAGGAAGTCAGCACCAACGCCATCGAGGTCTACGTGCACCGGCTGCGCAAGAAGCTGGAACCGGGCGGCGTCAAGATCGCCACCGTGCGCGGGCTGGGATACTGCCTGGAACGCGAGCCCGGCGCCCAGCACGGCGCGGCTTAGGACCTGTTCCGGGAGCATGGACGACGACCACAAGGGGCCGCAGCCCATCCCCGCCGTCGAACGGCCGGCGCGCTCGCTGTTCGGCGAGATCCTGGACTGGATGCTGGTACCGCTGTTCCTGCTGTGGCCGGTCAGCGTCGCCATCACCTACGTGGTCGCACAGTCCATCTCCGTCGCTCCCTACGACCGCAGCCTGGCCAACAACGTGCTGGCCCTGGCCCAGCAGATCAAGGACGTCAACGGCCGGGCCCGGCTGCAACTGCCGGTCTCGGCGCGCGAGATGCTGCGCGCCGACGAAACCGACAGCGTGTTCTACCTCGTGCTGGGCAGCCGCGGCGAATACCTGGGCGGCGACCGTGAACTGCCGCTGCCGTCGCTCGAGCGCCCGCTGCCCGGCATCGTCCAGTATCGCGACGACGTGATGCGCGGCTTCGCGGTGCGCGTGGCCTATACCTGGGTGTCGCTGCCCACGATCCCGGGCGCGCAGCCGGCGCTGGTGCAGGTGGCCGAGACGCTGGAGAAACGATCGCAACTGGCCAACGAGATCATCAAGGGCGTGGTGCTGCCTCAGTTCGTGGTGCTGCCGCTGGCGGTGGTGCTGGTGTGGTTCGGCCTGTCGCGCGGCATCGCCCCGCTGGGCCGGCTGCAGGCGCGGCTGCGCGCACGGCGGCCGGACGACCTGTCGCCGATCGACGATCGCGAGGTGCCGCAGGAGATCGCGCCGCTGGTCGGCGCCATGAACGAGCTGCTGCAGCGCCTGTCGGCCAACGTCGACGCGCAGAAGCGCTTCGTCGCCGACGCGGCGCACCAGTTGAAGACCCCGCTAGCCGGCATACGCACGCAGGCCGAGCTGGCGCTGCGCAATGCGAGTCCGGAAGACATGGAGGCCAGCCTGCGGCACCTGATCTCGGGCGCCGAACGGGCCACGCGCCTGGTGAACCAGTTGCTGGCGCTGGCGCGCGCCGAGGACAAGGGCAGTCCCGTGGACGTCTCCGCCCGGGTCGACCTGCTGGCCATCGCCAGCGACCAGACGCAGAACTGGGTGCACGAGGCGATGGAGCGCGGGATAGACCTGGGCCTGGAAGGCCCGGAAACGCCGGTCCTGGTGGCCGGCAACGCCCTGCTCCTGGCCGAGCTCGTCAACAACCTGATCGACAACGCGCTGCGCTACACCCCGGGCGGCGGCACCGTCACCGTGCGCGTGGCGGCAGCCGCCACGGGCGCGACGCTGGACGTCGAAGACTCCGGCCCTGGCATCCCGCCCGAGGAACGCGAATTGGTGTTCGACCGCTTCTACCGGATCCTGGGATCCAACGCCGAAGGCAGCGGGCTGGGGCTGGCCATCGTGCGCGAGATCGCCCAGCGGCACGGTGCCACCCTGGCGATATCGGACAACTCCCAGGACACCGCCTCCGGCATGCCCGGCACGCGCATCAGCGTGAGCTTCCCGCCGGCCTGAAGCCCGCGGCCGCTCAGAAGTCCAGTCCCGCCTCCCGCGCCGCCATGTCATACAACGCGCGGCGCATCAGCAGGCCGGGCTTGTCGGGCGCGAAATTGAGGTCGAACTGCGGTTCGGTGTCGCGCGTCACCACGTCCAGTATCCACTCCAGCGCATCCACGTCCTCGAGATAGGCCTTGGACGAGGCCTCGTGCAGGTAGGCGTCGGCGGCCGGATCGTCGAGGTTGGAGTCGCGGCTGTTGAACCACCAGTAGTGGATGCTGCCGTTGGTCTCGGGCGTGAAGGCGTGGGTGATGTTGAAGCGATAGGTGCGCGGCGCGCCGCCGGCATCGTGGTTGTCGACGATGCGGGCGAAGGCGACGTGCAGGCCGGGCGAGGCGAAGCGGGCCTCGGAATAGCGGTCCACCGGCTTGCCGGTCAGGCCGGTGGGCACGCCGTAGACGTCGGGCGGCGGCGAATGCTTCAGCGCACGGTCGATGATGACCACGTCGCCCTCCTGGCGCACGTCCAGCTTGCTGCGCGCGTACTCCGGCGTGCCGATGGCGCCGGGATGCAGGAAGGGGAAGTGGGTCTGGTCCAGCAGGTTCTCGTGCATGGAAACGTAGTCCGCCTTCATGTGGAAGGACCCGCCCACGCTCTTCCATGCCGGGCTGGCCAGCCAGCTCGTGTCCGGGATCAGGGCCGGGTCGGCATGGTCGGGATCGCCCATCCATATCCACACCAGCGGCGCCCGTTCGACGATCGGAAAGCTGCGCACCTGGGCATGGGTGGGGACCAGCGGCATGGACGGCATCTTCACGCAGCGGCCGGAGGGATCGAAGCGCATGCCGTGATAGCCGCACATCAACTCGTCGCCGTCCAGGCGGCCCCTGGCCAGCGGAAAGGAACGGTGCGGACAGCGGTTGCGCACTGCCACCGGCTCGCCGGCTTGGGTGCGGTACAGGGCGACGTCCACGCCCAGGAAACGGCGGCTGCTCAGCTCGCGGGTGATCTCGCTGGACAGGCCCGCCACGTACCAGCAGTTGCGCACCAGCGGCGTGGCGTGGTCGGCGAAGCCGCCGGGCTCGAAGGAAAAGTCGCTGCGGAGTTCGGGAATGGGGTCGGCGATGCGGTTCATGATGGCGCGCTCCTGAAGGAATGGCTCGGAATGGTCAGGCGTCCAGCACCAGGCGCGTGCCGCGGATGCGCGACACGCAGATGCACAAGGTCTGGCCCGCGGCACGCTCTTCTTCGCCCAGATAGCGATCGCGATGATCGATGGGGCCGTCGGCGGAGACGACGGGCAGCGGGCACAGGCCGCATTCGCCACGCGCGCAGTCCCACAGCACCGGCACGTCGGCCAGGCGCAGCGCATCCAGGATGCTGGCGTCGGGGCCGACCTGGACGGTCCTGCCCGTGCGGCGCAGTTCGACCTCGAAGGCCGTCTCGTCGCCCGTGGGTCCGGCGGTGAACACTTCGCTGCGCACGCGGCCGGGCTCCCACCCCAGCGCGGCGCCTGCCTGGTGGGTAGCGGCGATCATGGACGCGGGGCCGCACACATACACGCGCACCCCGTCCGGCTGCGAGGCGAGCAGGCCGCGCAGGTCGAGCACGCCCGCCTCGTCGCTGTAGTGGAAGCGCACGCGGTCGCCGGCCACCTGTTCCAGCACGTCGCGATAGGCCATGGCCGACGGATCGCGTCCGGCATACACGACGCTGTAGCGACAGCCCCGGCGGGCCAGGCTGCGCGCCATGGACACGATGGGCGTCACGCCTATGCCGCCGGCGATGAGCAGGGTGCGGGCGTCGCGCCGGTCCAGCGGGAAATCGTTGACCGGCGCGGCGACGCGCAGGCGCGTGCCCGGCGCGAAGGTATCGTGGATGAAGGCCGAGCCGCGCGCCCGGTCCTCCCTTTGCACGGCGATGCGATAGACGTGCCGCGGATCGTCCGGGCCGGCCAGTCCGCCTATCAGCGAGTAGTGCCGCACGATGGGCCCCCGCTCGCGCGACACCATGTGCAGCGCCACGTGCGCCCCCGGCTCGTAGCGCGGCAGCGGCCGGCCATCGGCCGAGGCCAGCAGATATTCCTTGATGCGCGGCGTCAGCGGCCGGGCCCCGGCCACCACCACCTCGAAGTGCTTGCTTGCCACGACTGTGCTCCCGTGCGGCGTCAATCCAGGTGGATATCGGCGCCCTTGATGATCGGTCCCCACTTGGCGATTTCCTCGTCCACCAGCCGCGCCATGTCGCGCGGCGGCATGGCATAGGCCTCGTAGGTGAAGGTGGCCAGTTTCTCCTGCACGTCGGGCGCCTTCAGCGCGGCGGCGATGCCTTCGTTCAGCCGCTGCACGATCCCGGCCGGCGTGCCCTTGGGAACGAACAGGCCGTTCCAGCCGCCGACCTCGAAGCCGGCCGGTCCGCCGGCCTGCGCCACGGTCGGCACCTCGGCATAGCCCGGCAGGCGCTGCGGCGCCGCCACGGCCAGGAAGCGCACCTTCCCGGACTGGTAGACGGGCCCGGCCGACACGGGCGTTCCCAGTGTCCAGTTCACGTCTCCCACGGCCACCGACTGGAACAGCTGGGCCGATTCCTTGTAGGGCACGTGCATCATGCTCGTGCCGGTGGCCGCCTCCAGCAGCAGCCCGCCCAGGTGCGCCGGACTGGCCACGCCCCAGGATCCGTACGAGACACCGCCGGGCCTGGCCTTGGCCGCGGCGACGAGATCGCCCATCGTCCGCCATGTCGAACCGGCGGGTACCACGATGAAGAAGTAGTTGCGGACCAGCGGCGTGACCGGATCGAAATCCTTGCGCACGTCGTAGGGCAGCCTGGCGAACAGGTAGGGCTGGGTGCCCACGTGGTAGCTGTCCATGTGGACCAGCGTGTAGCCATCGGGCGCGGCGCGCCGGCCGGCCTCGAAGGCGAGGAAGCCGCTTGCGCCGGGCCGGTTCTCCACGATCACCTGCTGCCCCAGCGTGGCGGTCAGCTTCTCGGCGACGATGCGCAGCAGCACGTCGGGCCCCTGGCCCACGGCGAACGGCGTCACGATCTTGACCGGCCGTGCCGGGTAGCCCGGTCCGGCGGCCCCGGCGGCGGCCGATGCCGCGGCCAGGACGGCGGTGGCCAGCATGCGCAGGATCGGCGATTTTGGCATGGGAGTCTCCTCTTGATGGATACGGGGGCGTCGCTTGCGCCCTCATTGTGGGAAGACATTTTATTAAGGAATAATGGCGAATATTTGTTCAAAAAATAGCTATCAGTAATCTCGAACTGGAATAAATTGGACGCCATCACGCAACTGCGCACCTTCACCACCGTCGCCGCCTGCGGCGGCTTTTCCGAGGCGGCCCGGCAGATGGACGTCGTCCCCTCGGTGGTGGCCAAGCGCATCCGCCAGCTGGAAGCCACCGTGGGCGCCCGGCTGTTCGACCGCACCACCCGCACGGTGCGCCTGACCGAAGCGGGCGAGAAACTGCACGCCCGCGCCGGCGTGCTGGTGGCCAGCTTCGAGGACCTGGTGCAAAGCGTGGAGCGGGATGCCTCCAAGCTGGTGGGACACCTGCGGATCGCGACGCCGACCACGCTGACCACGGTCCGGCTGGGGCCGCTCTTCAATGCCTTCCTGGCGCGGCACGATGGCATCACGATGGAGATCTCGCTGGTCGACCATTCCACCAACCCCGCCGAGCGGGACTACGACCTGGCCATCAGCGGCAGGCCCGCCAGCTACGAAGGCGTGGTCGAGATCCCCCTGTGCCCGGTGGACACCATGCTGTGCGCGGCGCCCGGCTATCTGGCGCGCCACGGCCGGCCCCGCCATCCCCAGGCCCTGACCGAACACGCCTGCCTGGTCTTCAAGCCGTCCGGCCGCGCCTGGCATTTCCGCAGCGCCCGCGGCGACATCAGCCTGGACATCCCCCCGCGGCTGGTGGCCGACGACAACCTCACGCTGCGGGACGCCGCCCTGTCGGAACTGGGCATCGCCGCCCTGCCCGCCTACGTCGCCCGCCCGGCGCTGGAGGCGGGCACGCTGGAGACGGTACTGGACGATTTCCCGCTGCAGGAAACCTGGTTCAAGGCCTATGTCCCCCGGCGCAGGCAGCACGTCGCCCGTGTCTCCGCCCTGGTCGACTGGCTGGTCGCCCACCTGCGGCCGGACGTCCCGCCCGCCCGCTGATCCCCGCCCCGCGGCGTCTCGCCGCCGCCACGCCTGGACGCCGCCCGCGCGCCTGCGGGAAACCCCCAGTCACGGCCGCTCCCGCCCCGCCTCCAGGCGCCGCGCGGGCGGCCGGCGCGTCCCGGGCGTGGGCATATCACCAGTTCGTGAAAATTCAGTTTTTTGTCAGCAACTTGTCAGTACCGCGTCAGTAACTGTTTCTACTCTGATTTCAAGCCCGAGGCTCCCGTGGCTGAGGGCCAGTCTGCCGTTCCAACTATTACTCCTTTACAGCAGGCCCACCCAGGAGACATTCCTTCATGAGCACCACCGTCAGCAGTTCAGGGGCGCCGACTCCGGCCGCGCGTCCCATGACCAAGGAAGAGCGGCGCGTGATCTTCGCCTCGTCGCTAGGCACGGTATTCGAGTGGTACGACTTCTATCTTTACGGCTCGCTGGCCGCCATCATCGCCAAACAGTTCTTCTCGGGGGTCAACGACACGGCGGCCTTCATCTTCGCGCTCCTGGCATTCGCGGCAGGCTTCGCGGTCCGGCCGTTCGGGGCCCTGGTGTTCGGCCGGCTGGGCGACCTGGTCGGGCGCAAGTACACCTTCCTGATCACCATCCTGATCATGGGCCTGTCGACCTTCATCGTCGGGATACTGCCCTCGTACGCGTCCATCGGCATCGCCGCGCCCGTCATCCTCATCCTCCTGCGGCTGGCGCAAGGCCTGGCGCTGGGCGGCGAGTACGGCGGCGCGGCCACCTACGTGGCCGAGCACGCCCCGCAGGGCAAGCGCGGCGCCTACACCGCCTGGATCCAGACCACCGCCACCCTGGGCCTGTTCCTGTCCCTGCTGGTGATCCTGGGCGTGCGCAACGCCACCGGCGAGGAAGCCTTCGCTTCCTGGGGATGGCGCATCCCGTTCCTGGTCTCCATCTTCCTGCTGGCGATTTCGGTCTGGATCCGGCTCAAGCTGAACGAGTCGCCCGCCTTCCAGCGCATGAAGGCCGAGGGCAAGGGATCGAAGGCGCCGCTGACCGAATCCTTCGGCCAGTGGAGCAATCTGAAGGTGGTCCTGCTGGCGCTGCTGGGCCTGACCGCCGGCCAGGCCGTGGTCTGGTACACGGGGCAGTTCTATTCGCTGTTCTTCCTGACCCAGACCCTGAAGGTGGACGCCACCACCGCCAACATCCTGATCGCCCTCGCCCTGCTGATCGGCACGCCCTTCTTCCTGATCTTCGGCTCGCTGTCGGACAGGATAGGCCGCAAGCCCATCATCATGGCCGGCTGCCTGATCGCCGCCCTGGCCTACTTCCCGCTGTTCAAGGCCATCACGCACTACGCCAACCCCGCGCTGGAAGCGGCACAGGCCAAGGCGCCGGTGGTGGTCGTGGCCGATCCCAAAACCTGCTCGTTCCAGTTCAACCCCGTGGGCACCGCCAAGTTCGTCAGCTCCTGCGACCAGGTCAAGTCCTTCCTGGCCTCGAACTCGGTGAACTACAGCAACGAGGCGGCCCCGGCGGGATCCGTGGCCAAGGTCAAGGTGGGCGACACCACGATCGACTCCTTCGAAGGCGCGGGCCTGGCGGCGGCCGAGCTCAAGACCCGCGGCGACGAGCTCAAGGCCCGGCTGACCTCGGAAATCCGCAACCACGGCTACCCCGCCAAGGCCGATCCGGCCCAGGTCAACAAACCCATGCTGGTGCTGCTGCTGACGCTGCTGGTGATCCTGGTCACCATGGTCTACGGCCCGATCGCGGCCATGCTGGTGGAAATGTTCCCGACCCGCATCCGCTACACCTCCATGAGCCTGCCCTACCACATCGGCAACGGCTGGTTCGGGGGCTTCCTGCCCACCACCGCCTTCGCCATCGTGGCGGCCACCGGTAACATTTATAACGGACTGTGGTACCCGATCATCGTCGCGGTGATGAGTTTGGTCATCGGTACCCTGTTCATCAAGGAAACCAAGGACAACCGCCTGGAGGACTGATATCGGCGGGGAAGCGCGGCCCGCCGCGCCCTTCCCCGATGCGGCGTGTTTGCAACAATCCGCCCCAGGGCGGATTGTTGCAAGGCTTCCCACGATCACAAGTCTTGGGTTATCGTACCAAGCGTTACAATCCCGGCCTTGCCGGGTTTTGTTTTTTCAGCCAGTTGGAGACCTTGCCATGCGGGCGACCCAGCCCCAGGCCACAGGCCGCACATCGGGGAGTACCCCAGGGGGCGCCCCCGGGAGCACACCGAGCCTCGTCGCCGAGTCTCTCAGCAAATCCTTTCTATCCGGTAATGTTCGCGAGCGCATTTTGCGAGATTTGTCGGTTAGCATCATGCCCGGCGAACTGACATTGATTTCTGGGCCATCGGGCTGCGGCAAAAGCACCCTGCTGGCCATACTCAGCGGCATGCTCCGTCCGGATGCCGGCATGGTGCGCGCCCTGGGCCAGGACCTTGGCCTGTTGCAGCTTCAAGAGCTTGAACGTTTCCGGCTGATGCATACCGGCTTCGTCTTCCAAGGCTTCAACCTCTTTCCCGCCCTGACGGCTGTCGAACAGGTCGTCCTGCCCCTGCGCTACGTGGGCCTGTCCAAGCCGCAGGCCGAGGAACAGGCCTGGGCCGCCCTCGAGGAAGTGGGCATGAGCGGACGAGCCCGCCAGCGGCCCTCCGGCCTGTCGGGCGGCGAACAGCAGCGCGTGGCCATCGCCCGCGCGCTTGCCAAGGAACCCGAACTGCTCTTTGCGGACGAGCCGACCAGCGCGCTGGACGCCGGCAACGGCATGAAAGTCATCGACATCCTGCACCGCATCGCCAAGCGCCACGGCGCCACGGTGTTGTGCGTCAGCCATGATCCGCGCCTGATCAGCCATGCCGACCGCGTCCTGACCATGGAGGATGGACGCATCCTGGACGACAGGCGCACCGGTGCGCTGGTCGCCGAAACCGAGGAATTTCCCAGCTCGTGCCTAAGCTTTTCACCTCTTTTCGCCTTGGAATCGTGGCCGCGCTGACCGGCAGCCTGGTGCTGGCCGCGTGTTCCCGCCAACAGCAGGCCGAAGCCCCGGCGGCCGACCAGCCGCCCTACGCCGCCGTCGCGCGCGGGCGCGTCGACGTCGAAGGCGGCCTGGTGCGCGTGGGCGCGGCCGTGGACGGCACCGTCGCACGCGTGGCGGTGCGCGACGGCGACCAGGTCAGGAAGGGCCAGGCGCTGATCGAATTCAATCCTTCGGCGGCCCAGCTGGCCGTCGATGCGGCCGACGCCGAACTGCGCCAGGCGCAAGCCCAGGAACGCGTACTGCGCAGCCGCCTGCCGGGGCTGAAGCAGCGCGCCCAGCGGCTGGCCGAAGCCGCGGCCGGCGGGGCCATCGACGGGCAGGCCGCCGACGACGCGCGCAGCGCCGTGGCGCAGGCCGAGGCCGAGGTCCTGGCGGCCCAGGCGACGGTGGACGTCGCGCGCCAGAAATTGCGTGCTGCGCAATGGACGTTGGAGCGCCAGCAGGTCCGCTCGCCCGTGGACGGCGAGGTCGTGGGCCTGGAGGTGCAGGTCGGCAACGCGGTCACCGCCCAGACGGAAATGCTGCGGGTGCTGCCCAAGCGGCGCCTGATCGTCCGGGCCGAGGTGAACGAAGCCTACGTCGGGGCGCTGAAACCCGGCATGCAGGCCGAGATCGTGGAAGAATCCGCCCCCGGCGGCACCCCGATCCCTGCCCGCCTGGAACGCATAGGCAGCGTGTTCCAGGTCATGTCTCCCAGCGACGATCCCCAGGAGCGGATCAGCCGCCGCGGCGTCGAAAGCCTGCTGTCGATCGAAAACCCCGAAAAGCTGCGTGTCGGCCAGCGCGTGCTGGTCCGTTTCCTTCCCTAAAGGCTTGCCATGTTGCTCAGTCAGTACACCGTCGACGAACGCCCCGGCTCCGAGTGGATCGTGTTGTGCGACTTCGACGGCACCATTTCCAAGCAGGATGTCACCGATACCCTGCTTGAACACTTCGGCCGGCCGGGATGGCAGGAACTGGAAGCCGCGTGGGAACGGGGAGAGATCGGCTCGCGCGAATGCATGGCCAAGCAGATCGCGCTGCTGGACGCCAGCAAGGAAGAGCTGGACGACCTGGTGGCGAGCATCGAGATCGATCCGGCCTTCCCCGGGTTCGTGGCCCAGGCGCGCAGCCTCGGCACGCCGGTGCACATCGTCAGCGACGGGCTGGCCGGCGTGATCACCGCCATCATGGACCGCCACGGACTGGCGGACCTGCCCGTGGTGGCCAACCGCTTCGAACAGGCCGGCCCGCGCGACTGGCGGCTGACCTTCCCCTACGCCGATGCCGCCTGCCGCAAGGCCAGCGGTACCTGCAAGTGCTCCTACGGGTCGGGCGTGCGCGGTCTCCACGAGAAAATCCTGTACGTGGGCGACGGCGCCTCGGACTTCTGCGTGTCCGGCACGGTCGACTTCGTGCTGGCCAAGCACCGCCTGATCGACTACTGCCGCGACCATGGCCTGGTGCACATTCCCATTGCCGGCTTCGACGAGGCCCGCAATGCGCTCGACTTCATCCTGAAAGGCCAGTTGCAAGCCATCGCGCAACCTCCGCGCGGCTTCACCACCGCGCCGGCGGCAGCCAGCACCGCCTGAGCCCCGCGCGGCCCCATTCTTCACCTCATGATCAAATCCGCGGATTTCTATTTCGAAGGCGGCCGCGCGGGCGTGCTGCTCATCCATGGCCTGACCGGCACTCCCAACGAAATGCGCACCGTGGGCAAGGGCCTGCACCGGGCCGGCTTCACGGTCTACGGCATGCAGTTGGCGGGCCACTGCGGCGACGTCGACGATCTCATCCGCACCGGCTGGAAGGACTGGTACGCCAGCGTGCTGGAGGGCGTGGACCGCCTGCGCCGCGATGTCGACCACTGCTTCGTCGCCGGCCTGTCGATGGGCGCGGTGCTGGCGCTGAAGGCGGCGGCCGACCGGCCCGACGACATCGCCGGCGTCGGCGTCTACGGCGCCACCTTCCGCTACGACGGCTGGAACATTCCCTGGTACTCGCGCCTGTCGTTCCTGCTGCCCTGGTTCAAGCGCTTCAACCTGTTCCAGGACAAGGTCTTCGACGAAGAGCCCCCCTACGGCCTGAAGGACGAACGGCTGCGCGCCGCGGTATCGTCCAGCATGCTGGGCGGCGACAGCGCGGACGCGGGACTGCCCGGGAACCCCTGGCCCTCGCTGGCCGAACTCATCGACCTGTCGGCCACGGTACGCCGCCAGCTGCACCAGGTGCGCGCGCCCTGCCTGGTCATGCACGCCGCCGAGGACGACATGGCCAGCGTCGGCAACGCGCAGCTGGTGATGGAGCGCGTCGGCGGCCCGGCCAAGCTGGTGCTGCTGCACGACAGCTACCATATGATCACGGTGGATCGCGAGCGCCGCGAGGTCATCCGCGAGTCGGCCGAGTTCTTCTCGGAAATCGCCGCGCAGCGCGAAGGCGCCACGCCGCGGGCGGCGGCGCGATGACTCCGCTCGTCGCCCTGCTGTGGACGCTGAACGTGCTGGTCGATACCGGCGGCCAGCTCGCCTTCAAGGCGGCCGCCACCACGCCGGCCGAGGGCAGCGGCCTGCGCTACTGGCGCGAGCTGGCGCGCCGCCCCTGGATCTGGATAGGCATCGCCTGCTATATCCTGGAGTTCGTCGTCTGGCTGGCCTTCCTGTCGCTGGTGCCGCTGTCCGAGGGCGTGCTGCTGGGCTCGATCAACATCGTCGCCATCATGATCGCCGGCCGCTTCCTGTTCAACGAACACCTGACGCCGCTGCGGGTGGCCGGCATCGCGCTGATCGCCGCCGGCGTGGCGGTCGTGGGGATACCGTGATGCGCCGCTTCTACCTGATCGGCTTCGGCCTGCTGATGGCCTTCGACACGCTGGCGCAGATCAGCTTCAAGTACGCCGCCAACCATGCGATGCCGCTGGCCGCCGACCTGGACTGGCTGCTGCGGGTATTCGGCCAGCCGTGGATCTACGGCGCCTTCGTCGGCTACATCGGCGCCTTCTTCACCTGGATGTCGCTGCTCAAGCGCGCGCCCATCGGGCCCGCCTTCGCCGCCTCCCACCTCGAAGTCGTGACGGTCATGCTGGTGTCGGTCTGGCTGTTCGACGAACACATCACCACCAACCAGATGCTGGGCGCGCTGCTGATCATCGGCGGCATCGTCTGCCTGGCCTTCGGCGAGGCCAGCGAATCGCGGCGCCTCCACCCGGAGTCCGGCCGTGCCGACGCCTAGGCTCGCGGCCGGCGCCCACGGGCGCGACATCCCCCCCACGGCGGGCCTGCCGCTGCGGTGGAGCGACCTGTTGCCGGGCGGTCCCGCGGACCTGGAGACCAGCCTGGCAGCCTGGCTGGGCGTCGACGCCTTGCAGCTGGAATGCTCCGGCACCTCCAGCCTGGTCGTCTCGCTGTTGACGCTGGCCCGGCGCAGCTCGCGCAAGACCGTCGTCCTGCCCGCCTACACCTGCCCGCTGGTCGCGCTGGCAGTCCACCACTGCGGGCTGCGGCTGAAGCTGTGCGACCTCGCCCCCGGCCATTTCGATCTCGACCCGGACGCGCTCGAGGCGGCCTGCGACGGCGATACGCTGGCCATCGTGGTCACCCACCTGGCCGGACGCGTGGCCGACACCGATGCCGCGCTGCGCTGCGCCGCCCGCTGCGGCGCGGCCGTCATCGAGGACGCGGCGCAGGCGCTGGGCGCCCGCCGCAACGGACGCAGCGTGGGCCTGGACGGCGACATCGGCTTCTTCAGCCTGGCCGCGGGCAAGGGCCTGAGCATCTACGAGGGCGGCCTGCTGCTGGCGCGCGATCCCGCGCTGCGCGACGAGCTGCGCGCCACCAGCGCGCGCACCGTCGGCCGCCGCCCGGGATGGGAGGCGCGCCGCAGCCTGGAACTCCTGGCCTACGCGCTGCTGTACGGGCCACGCGGCATGCGCCTGGCCTACGGCAACCCGCAGCGCGCGGCCTTGCGGGCCGGCGATCCCGTACGAGCCGCCGGCGACGATTTCCCCCTCGACATCCCCATCCACCGGGTCGGCCGCTGGCGCCGCGGCGTGGGCGCGCGAGCGGCCCGCCGCCTGCCGGCGTTCCTGGACGATGCCCGGGCGCGCGCCCGGCGGCGCCTGGAGCGGCTGCAAGGCCTGCCCGGCGTACGAGTGATGCAGGACACCGCGGGCGGCGACGGCGTCTGGCCGTTCTTCATGCTGCTGCTGCCCGATGCGCAATCCCGGCGGCTCGCGCTGGACCGGCTATGGGGCGCGGGACTGGGCGTGGGCCCCTTGTTCGTGCACACCCTGCCCGACTACGATTACCTGCGCCCCATCGTCGCCGATGCGCCGGTGCCCCACGCCCGCGACTTCGCGGCGCGGACGCTGTCGATCACCAACAGCCGCTGGCTGGACGACGAACGATTCGAGGTGATTTGCGCCTCGCTTGCCGCCTCGCTCCCCTCGCCCTGAGCGTCGCGGCGCTTCGGCGCGTCAAAGAAAGCGGTCCAGGATACGGCGGCTGGCCCGGTCCAGGCGCTCCAGGTCGCGGATCAGGAAATGAATGCCGTGGCCGTCCGAGATCAGGAGCTTGGACTGGGAGATGCGCCGGATGTCCTGTTCGCTCTTGAGCCACAGCCGGGCTTCGCCGCGGTTGGTGCGGACGGTCCAGGTCGTGGGCGTGACGTAGCTCGCCACCTGCACGATGCGCTGGATCTCGGGCATGAATTCGCGGTGCCCGAGTTCTTCCCGCACCAGATCCCGCGCCGCGGGCGGCAGGTCCGCCAGGCGCGGGATCCAGGCGACCTCGTGCCCGCCCGGGCCGACCAGCGAGATGTCCTCGGACTCGGTATCGATGGGAAAGGCGCGCACGGGCGTCACTTCCTCGGCCGCGCCGCCATCGGCGGGGGTGCAGATCAGCCGGCCGTAGGCGTTGCGGCTCAGCGTATAGGGAAAGGCCTGGCTCATGCTTGTTCCTCGTCGTCGCCGTCCCAGGTGTTGTCGCTGTCGCTGCCGGGAGGATCGAGCTGGCGGGTCTGTGCCTGGTGCAGGCGGTAGTAGGCGCCGCCCTTGGCGATCAGGTCCTCGTGGCGGCCCTGCTCGACGATGCGGCCACGGTCCAGCACCACCAGCCGGTCGGCCCGCCGCAAGGTGCTGAGCCGGTGGGCCACGGCGATGGTGGTGCGCCCCTGCACCAGGTTGTCCAGCGCCTTCTGGATCTCCTGTTCGGTCGAGGTGTCGACCGACGACGTGGCCTCGTCCAGGATCAGGATGCGCGGATCGATCAGCAGCGCGCGGGCGATGGAGATGCGCTGGCGCTCGCCTCCCGACAGGGCCTGGCCGCGTTCGCCCACCAGCGAATCGTAGCCGTGCGGCAGGCGCAGGATGAACTCGTGCGCGTGGGCCGCGCGCGCGGCGGCCACGATCTCCGCGCGGGTCGCGTCGGGCTTGCCGTAGGCGATGTTCTCGGCCACCGTCCCGAAGAACAGGAAGGGCTCCTGCAGCACCACGCCGATGTTGCGCCGGTACTCGGGAATGGACAACGCGCGGATGTCGACGCCGTCCACCTTGATCGATCCCTGCGCGACGTCGTAGAAACGGCAGATCAGGTTGACCAGCGTGCTCTTGCCCGAGCCGCTGTGCCCCACCAGGCCAATCATCTCGCCCGGCCGGATGTCCAGGTCTATGCCGCGCAGCACGGCGCGCGTGCCGTAGCGGAAGGTCGCCTCGCGGATCTGGATGCTCCCCTCCACCCGGCCGATGGGCACCGGATGGGCCGGTTCGGGCACGCTGGAGACGCGGTCCAGGATGTCGAAGATGCGCTTGGCGCCCGCCGCCGCCTTCTGCGTGACCGAGACGATGCGGCTCATGGAGTCCAGCCGCAGGTAGAAGCGGCTGATGTAGGCCAGGAACGCCGCCAGCACACCCACCGAGATATGGTGGTTGGCGATCTGCCAGATGCCGAATATCCAGACCACCAGCAGGCCGACCTCGGTCAGCAGGATGACCGTGGGCGAGAACATCGACCACGTGGTGTTGACCTTGTCGTTGACCGCGAGGTTGTGGTTGTTGGCCTCGCGAAAGCGCGCCACTTCGCGCTTTTCCTGGGCGAAGGCCTTGACCACCCGGATGCCCGGGATGGTGTCGGCCAGCACGTTGGTGATCTCGGCCCAGTTGCGGTCCACCTTCTCGAACCCGTGGCGCAGCTTGTCGCGCACCAGGTGGATCAGCCAGGCGATGAAGGGCAGCGGCAGCAGCGTGACCAGCGCCAGCCAGGGATCGATGGAGACCAGGATGCCGGCGGTCATCAGGATCATCAGCACGTCGGTGGCGAAGTCCAGCAGGTGCAGCGACAGGAAGACGCAGATGCGGTCGGTCTCGTTGCCGATGCGCGCCATGAGATCGCCCGTGCGCTTGCCGCCGAAGTATTCCAGCGACAGTTGCTGCAGGTGTTCATAGGCGCTGGTGCGCAGGTCGGCGCCGATGCGCTCGCTGACCCACGCCAGGATGTAGGTGCGCGACCAGCCCAGCACCCAGGCCACCAGCGCCGCGCCCAGCAGCCCGGACAGGTACAGCGCGGCCAGCTCGTAGTCGATGGGCTTGCCGTTCTGGAACGGGATCAGCACGTCGTCCATCAGGGGCATGGTCAGGTAGGGCGGAACCAGCGTCGCGGCGGTGGACAGGACAGTCAGGATGAAGCCCAGGAGCAGCCGGCCGCGATAGGGGCGGGCGAAACGGCGCAGCCGCAGCAGGGCCCAGCCCCGGTTCTCGACCGGTGCCTCCGCCTCGCAGGCCGGGCAGTCCTGCTCGCCTTCCGGCAGCGGCGCATGGCAGCGCGGGCAGGCCGGGGCCAGCCGGGCCGCCACGCCGCCCCGCGCCAGCGCGACCAGTTGGCGGTCGAACTGGTCGGCCAGCCGGACGGCACCGGCGTGGTGCGCCATGGTCGTGCGCCAGAGCGCCAGCCGGGCCTGCGTATCCACCAGCTCGACCGCGACTACGCCCGCGTGGTCCGACAGCGCCAGCCGCATCCCCTCGCGCAGCGGCCAGTCGCGCCATCCCGGCGCATCGGCCGAGGCCGCCAGCAGCCGGGTCTCGGTCAGCACCAGCGCGCCCCGGGCATAGCGCAGTTCGGTATCGAGATCCAGCTCCAGCCAGGCGCAGACGGTTTCGCCGTCGGCCAGCGGCGGGGCGGCCTGGCCACGCCAGGCATCGGGCAGGGAGGACAACGGATGAGACGCGGCAGTCATCGGCGGGCAGTGCCCCAAATAAGCAACATAGTATTTGTAACTATTTATAATTCATGAAAATATGTCAGCCTCACGTAAGTATTATAGTTCCCACCAACTTCCGTTGTTCGAGAAACCGATGCGTTGTAGCGTCGCATCTAGGGGATTCCCTAAACCGTGTATTCCATCTTGCCTGCCAGGCAAGGGGGCAATACATTTCCGCTCATCTACGATTGTCATCGGATTGACTCGAGTACGCCCCGAGAGCGTACACCCAGCTCGCATCGTTCCACCCGGACCCTCGTCCCAACTTCTCAGCCTGTCCGCGCCGCCTGCACGCCCCGGTTTTCCGTTCCGCGCCGTGCGCCCCGCTCCAGACCCATTTTCGTCATGAAACGCAAACACATTGAATTCCTCGATGTGCTGTCCCTGCGCGGACCCAGCATGTGGACTTATCCGCCCGTCCTCGAGGCCTGGGTGGACATCGGGGAGCTCGAGGACTTTCCGTCCAACCTGATCCCGGGCTTCTACGAACGGCTGGAGGCCTGGCTGCCGACGCTGATCGAGCACCGTTGCAGCTACGACGAACGCGGCGGCTTCCTGCGCCGCGTGCGCGAAGGCACCTGGCCGGGCCACATCCTGGAACACGTCACGCTGGAGCTGCAGAACCTGGCCGGACTGCCGGGCGGCTTCGGCAAGGCGCGCGAGACGTCCACCCGCGGGGTCTACCGCGTCATCGTCAGCGCCTACCAGGAAGAAGTCACGCGCGCCGCGCTCCACACGGCGCGCGATCTGGTCATGGCCGCGATCGAGGACCGCCCCTACGACGTGCCGGCGGCCATCGAGGCCCTGCGCGACCTCGTCAACGAACACTGGCTGGGCCCCAGCACCGCCAGCATCGTGCAGGCCGCCGAGGACCGCCGCATTCCCTACATCCGCCTCAACCAGGGCAACCTGGTGCAGTTCGGCTACGGCGCCGCCCAGCACCGCATCTGGACCGCCGAGACCGACCGCACCAGCGCCGTGGCCGAAGGCATCGCCTGCGACAAGGACCTGACCAAGAGCCTGCTGCAGGCCTGCGGCGTCCCCGTGCCCGAGGGACGCGCCGTGGACAGCAAGGACGACGCGTGGGAAGCCGCGCAGGAAATCGGCCTGCCGGTGGTGGTCAAGCCCAGCGACGGCAACCACGGCCGGGGCGTGTTCCTGGACCTGCGCACGCGCGAAGCCATCGAGACCGCATTCGACGTGGCCAGCGGCGAAGGCAGCGGCGTGATCGTCGAGCGCTGCGTGCCCGGCAACGAACATCGCCTGCTGGTGGTGGGCGACCGCATGGTGGCCGCGGCGCGCGGCAAGACGGCCTCGGTGATCGGCGACGGCCGCTCCACGATCCAGCAGCTGATCGGCAGCCAGCTCAACTCGGACCCGCGCCGCGGCAACACCGAAGAGCATCCGCTGAACCTGGTCGCGCTGGACTCCGCCGCGCGCATCGAACTCGAACGCCAGGGCTATGACGGCGACTCCGTCCCGCCCGCCGGCAAGGAAGTCCTGATCCAGCGCAACGGCAACGTCGCCTTCGACGTGACCGACGAAGTCCACCCCTCGGTCGCGGCGCACGTGCGGCTGGCGGCGCGCATCGTCGGCCTGGACATCGCCGGCGTGGACCTGGTGGCCGAGGACATCTCGCGGCCGCTCGAGGAACAGGGCGGCGCCATCGTCGAGGTCAACGCCGGCCCCGGCCTGCTGATGCACCTGAAGCCGGCCGAGGGCAAGCCCCGTCCCGTGGGCCGCGCCATCGTCGACCACCTGTTTCCCAACGGCGCCGAAGGCCGCATCCCCCTGGTGGGCGTGTCCGGCAGCCACGGCATGACCGGCGTGGTGCACCTGGTCGGGCAATTCCTGCGGCTGTCGGGCCGCCGCGTGGCCACGGCGTCCAGCCAGGGCCTGTACTTCGACCACCGCCAGGTCGATCGCGCCCCCGCCGGCTGGAGCGCCGTGCAGCGCGCGCTGATGAACCCCCTGATGGAAGCGGCCGCGATCGAGAACGGCGCGCGCGCCATCCTGACGCAAGGCCTGGCCTACGACCGCTGCCAGGTCGGCGTGGTGACCAACCTGGACCCCGCGCAGACGCATCCGGACCTGTCCATCGTCGAGCCGCAGCAGATCTTCAACGTGCTGCGCACCCAGGTCGACGTCGTGCTGCCCACCGGCTGCGCCGTGCTGAACGCCGCCGACGAACTGGTGGCCGACATGGCCCGGCTGTGCGACGGCGAGGTGATGTTCTTCGCGCGCGACGGCAAGCTGCCCCGCATCGCCGAGCACCTGGCCGCCGGCAAGCGCGCGGTCTTCGTACGCGCCGGCTCCATCGTGCTCGCCCACGGCGCGGACGAAACCCTCCTGGCCCCGCTTGCCTCCGTGCCCTGCCTGGCCGGACAGCCGGGCCTGCCGATCGAAAGCGTCCTGGCCGCCGTTGCCGCGGGCTGGGCGCTGGACCTGCCGCGGGACTGCATCCGCGCCGGGATCGAAACCTACGGCATGCCGGCCCCCGCGGCCGCCGCGGCCTGAAAGCCTGGGAAACGCACAGGAAGAACATCATGGAAGTCTCACGTATCCGCGCGCTGCGCGGCCCCAACCTGTGGAGCCGGCGCACCGCGCTCGAGGCGATCGTCTCGTGCACCGAAGCCGAGCGCGCCATCGCCGGCATCCCCGGCTTCGAGGCGCGCCTGCGCGCCCGCTTTCCCGCCATCGGCCTGTTGCAGCCGGCGGGACAGGAACGCTCCGTGTCCATGGCACGCGCGCTCGGGCTCGCCACGCTGGGGCTGCAATCGCAGGCCGGCTGCCCGGTCACCTTCGTGCGCACCGTCCCCACGCTGGACGCGGGCATCTACCAGGTCGTGGTCGAGTACACCGAGGAAGAAGTCGGCAGGCTGGCCCTGAAATTCGCGCTCGAACTGTGCCAGGCCGCCGAACAGGACACGCCCTTCGACCTGGAGGCCGCGCTGGCCAAGCTGCGCGACCTGGACGAGGACGTCCGCATCGGTCCCAGCACCGGCGCCATCGTGCAGGCGGCGGTCCAGCGCGGCATCCCGTACCGCCGCCTGACCCAGGGCAGCCTGATCCAGTTCGGCTGGGGCAAGAAGCAGCGGCGCATCCAGGCTGCCGAAATGGACCGCAGCAGCGCCATCGCCGAATCGATCGCCCAGGACAAGGAACTGACCAAGACGCTGCTGCATGCCGCCGGCGTCCCGGTGCCCGAGGGCCGCCCCGTCGAGGATGCCGAGGACGCCTGGGCGGCGGCGCAGGAGATAGGCGCCCCCGTGGTCGTCAAGCCGCGCGACGGCAACCAGGGCAAGGGCGTCGCGGTCAACATCTCGACGCGCGAGCAGGTCCTGGCGGCCTATGCCGTGGCCGAAAAGTACGGTTCGGCGGTCCTGGTCGAACGCTACATTCCCGGCCACGATTTCCGCCTGCTGGTGGTGGGCAACAACCTGGTCGCGGCCTCGCGGCGGGATCCGCCGCAGGTGTTCGGCGACGCGGTGCACACCATCCGCGAACTGGTGGAAGAAGTGAACAAGGATCCTCGCCGCGGCGAGGGCCACGCCACCAGCCTGACCAAGATCCGCCTGGACGACATCGCCATCGCGACGCTGGCCAAGGCGGGCTACACTCCCGACTCGGTCCCGCCCAAGGGCGCGCTGGTCATCCTGCGCAACAACGCCAACCTGAGCACGGGCGGCACGGCCACCGACGTCACCGACGAAGTCCACCCCGAGTTCGCCGCCCACGCCATCGCGGCGGCGCGCACGGTGGGCCTGGACATCTGCGGCGTGGACGTCGTGGCCGGCACCGTGATCAAGCCGCTGGAAAGCCAGGGCGGGGCCATCGTGGAAGTCAATGCCGCTCCCGGCCTGCGTATGCATCTCGCCCCGTCCTACGGCAAGCCGCGCGCCGTGGGCGAGGCCGTCATCGCCGACATGTTCGCGCCCGAGGACGACGGCCGCATCCCCCTGGTCGCGGTGGCCGGCACCAACGGCAAGACCACGACCGTGCGCCTGATCGCCCATCTGCAGGGCGTCAACGGCCATCTGGTCGGCATGACCAATTCGGACGGCGTCTACATCGGCCAGCAGCGCATCGACGTGGGCGACTGCAGCGGGCCGCGCAGCGCCCGCAACGTGCTGCTGCACCCCGACGTCGACGCGGCCGTGTTCGAGACGGCGCGCGGCGGCATCCTGCGCGAGGGACTGGGCTTCGATCGCTGCGACGTGGCGGTGGTGACCAACATCGGCATGGGCGACCACCTGGGCCTGAACTTCATCAGCACGGTCGAGGATCTCGCGGTGGTCAAGCGGGTGATCGTCGAGAACGTGGCGCCCACCGGCACCGCCGTGCTCAACGCCACCGACCCCAACGTCGCCAACATGGCCGACAGCTGCCCCGGTTCGGTGATCTTCTTCTCCAGCGACCGCCAGCACACGCTGATCACCACCCAGCGCGCCAAGAACCAGCGCGTGGTCTATCGCGACGGGCAAGCCATCGTCGCGGCGCGCGGCGCCGAGGAACAGCGCATCGCGCTGGCCGACATCCCGCTGACCTACGACGGCGCGATCGACTTCCAGGTCGAGAACGCCATGGCGGCCATCGCCGCCGCCTGGGCGCTGGGCCTGGACTGGCAGGTCATCCGCCGCGGCCTGGCCAGCTTCGTGAACGACGCCCAGACCGCGCCCGGCCGTTTCAATCGCTTCGAGTTCCGCGGTGCCACGATCTTCGCCGACTACGGCCACAACCCGGACGCCATCCAGGCGCTGGTGCGCGCGATCGAGCGCATGCCCGCCAAGCGGCGTTCGGTGGTGATCAGCGGCGCCGGCGACCGCCGCGACGTGGACATCCGGCGACAGACCGAAATCCTGGGCACCGCCTTCGACCAGGTCGTGCTGTACGAAGACCAGTGCCAGCGCGGCCGCGAGGATGGCGAAGTGCTGGCCCTGCTGCGCGAGGGCCTGGCGGGCGCGACCCGCGCGCAGGACGTACGCGAGATCCGCGGGGAGTTCCTGGCCATCGACACGGCCATGGACGAACTCGGGGCGGGCGATCTGTGCCTGATCCTGGTGGATCAGGTGGAGGAAGCGCTGGCCCACATCGAGCAGCGCATCGCCGCGGATTGCGCGATCAATGCGGCGATGCGGCAGCCAGCAGGCCAATCAATCGCGCATTGAGCGCGTGCTGCTGGGCCTGCCATTGCGCCAGGAGTTCCGCCGATGGCGCCTCCTGGCCGTCGGCGGCGCTCAGCCACCGCTTCCACCAGGCGCGGTACTCGTAGTGCGAGACCTCGCCCGTGATGTCGCTGCCGATCACGCGGCCCGACAGCGCCTCGAGCGCCCGGGCCACGTGCTCCTCGCGCAGGATGCCCTGGTCCCAGTTGGTGCGCGCCACCTCGGGGTGGAACACGTCCTTGTCGATCGAGACATAGGTCGGCTCGGACGAGGCCGCCAGGACGGGCAGCACCGCATCCATCAGCGCCTGCGGGCCGTCGAAGCTGCGCACGGCGCCGCCCAGGCCCAGCAGCCGGGCCCAGCCGGCATCCACGTTCATGCACCAGTAGCTGAGCTTGCCGCCCGCCAGCGGACGCAGATAGTTTTCCCAGCTGTGCGACCAGCCCACGTCGCCCGACGTGATGCCGATCACATGGACGTGCGACACGAAGGGCAGCGCGGCCACCCTGCGCACCCACGACCCGCAGTGGATGCCGAACAGATAGCGCATGTTGTCCGGATGGTTGTCGAACACCACCACGCGGAACGGCCCTCGCGCGCGCATGCGCTCGATCAGGGGCCAGCTCAGGTGGTGGAAATCGCCGCTGCCCATCAGCACCGTGCCATGCTGCGCGGGCATCGCGCCGTCCAGCTCGCGCCGCAGGGCGCGGAACGTGGCCAGCGAGCACCCGAAGCGCACGGACTCCTGCCAGGACTGCAGCGGCAGCACCGTGGCGCCGGCCACGTGGCCGCAGGCATCGTCGAAATCGAGCACCAGCGGAGCCGCATTCATGACTTGTCGCCCTCGCTCCACGTACGGTCGCCCTCGAAACGCCCGGCGAAGCGCTTGAGCACGGCCCGCAGCAGGGGATTGCGGATGTAGACGGCGTGCCGGGTGAAGGTGAACGACGCCCCCAGGTAGGATTTCACCTCGGGATCGGTCCAGCCGGCGATGTAATGGCGCAAGCCGCGTTCCAGCGCGTATTCGAGGTTGACCATCCAGCTGACGAAATACAGGTTGTTGTCCCGCGCCTCGGGATACCGGAACCCGATGTACTTGTCGACCAGGTTGCCGTCGCACTCGAAGCAGATGTTGTAGCCGATCATCCGGCCTTCGCGCCGGTACACGAAAATGATCCCGCCGCTGTCGCCATCCTGCAGGACCCGCTGGAAGAAGTCTTCCGTCAGCAGGTCGAAATGCATCTCGCTCTGGTCGTAGACGTTGCGGTACAGCGCATAGAACTCGCGCAGCACCTCGGGGCGCGTGAACCGGGCATCGCCCGCCATGACCCGCTCGATGTCCAGCCCCGCGCGCGAGCGCAGCTTGCGGCGGATGTTCTTGCGCCGCGAATAGGACACCCTTTCCAGATAAGCGTCCAGGCTGGTGAAATCCACGGGTACGTAGGCCAGCGCCTGGCCTTCCACCAGCACGAAGCCCTCGGCCTGGCAGGCCTGGGCCAGCGCCGCCGCGTAGTCGTTTTCCTCAGCGCTCAGCAGCGGCGAGTCCTGCGGCAGGTCCTTGACGATCAGGAACGGCTGCTGGCCGCCGTGCTCGGCCTTCAGTTGCGCGGCCAGGCGCACGGGATCCGTGCCCGCGGCCAGCAATGCGTATTCCGAGACGGTCGTGCCGACGAACGCGGTGCGCGGCTGCAGCAGGCCCTTCCAGAAGCGGAAGCCCGGCAGGCGCCGCACGAGGCGCTTGGCACCGTCGTCGGCAGTGGTCAGCAGGTCGAAGCGGGCGCGGAACATCGGGCCGCCGCTGGCGGTCACCCACGCAGAAAAGCCTTGGGGCGGGCAAGCCAGGAAATGGCCTACCAGCCCCTCGGGTTCCAACCTGTTCAGGTACGGCCGCAGGAAGTCCGGGGTCGCCCCCGGACCGGCAACCTCAACCGCCGTTCTTTGCACGAGTCAGCAACTGGTCGAGCAGCGCCAGTCCCTGGTCGATCTCTTCCGGCGTGATGTGCAGCGAAGGCGCGAACGTGATGACGTTCTTGTAGTAGCCGCCGACGTCCAGGACCAGGCCCATCTTCTTGCCCTTGTAGTCCAGGTCGCCGGACAGGCCGATGTCCACCATCCGGTCCAGCAGCGCCTTGTTGGGCGTGAAGCCGTCCTCGGTGCAGATCTCGGCGCGCAGGGCCAGGCCCAGGCCGTCGACGTCGCCGATCTCGCGATGGCGCTTCTGCAGGTCCTTCAGGCCCTCCAGGAAGTGCTTGCCGCTGGCCATCACCATGGCCTCGTAGTCGACCTCGGCCAGCATCTTCATGGTTTCCAGGCCGACGGCGGTGCCGAGCGGGTTGGAAGCGAAGGTGGAGTGGGTCGATCCCGGCGGGAACACCGTGGGGTTGATCAGCTCTTCGCGCGCCCACAGGCCGGCCAGCGGGTTCAGGCCGTTCGTGAGCGCCTTGCCGAAGACCAGCACGTCGGGCTTGACGCCGAAGTGCTCGATGGCCCAGAGCTTGCCGGTACGGTAGAAACCCATCTGGATTTCATCGACCACCAGCAGGATGCCGTATTGGTCCAGCACCTTCTTCAGGCCCTTGAAGAAATCGGGCGGGGGCACGACGTAGCCGCCGGTGCCCTGGATGGCCTCGACGTAGAACGCGGCGTATTCGGCCTGGCCCACCTTCGGGTCCCAGACGCCGTTGTATTCGGTCTCGAACAGGCGGGCGAAACCGGCCACGCAATGTTCGCTGTATTCCTCGGGCGTCATGCCGCGCGGGCGGCGGAACGGATACGGGAACGGCACGAAGTGGGCGCGCTCGCCGAAGTGGCCGTAGCGGCGGCGGTAGCGGTAGCTGGAGGTGATGGCCGAGGCGCCCAGGGTACGGCCGTGGTAGCCGCCCTCGAAGGCGAACATCAGGCTCTTGCCTTCCGTGGCGTTGCGCACCAGCTTGAGCGAGTCCTCGACGGACTGCGAGCCGCCGACGTTGAAGTGCACGCGGCCCTTGTAGCCGAACTTGCGCTCGGCGTCCTGCGCGATGACCTTGGCCAGCTCGATCTTGGTCGGATGCAGGTACTGGCTGGCGACCTGGGGCAGCACGTCCAGCTGCTTCTTGAGCACGTTGTTCAGGCGCTCGTTGCCATAGCCGAAGTTGACGGCCGAATACCACATCTGCAGGTCCAGGTACGGCGTGCCCTGGGCATCGTACATGTAGCTGCCTTCGCAGCGATCGAAGATCTTCGGCGGATTGACGTAATGGACGGTATCACCGAACGAGCAGTATTGCGCTTCGTCGGCAAGCAGTTGGGATTCGGAGCTCATTAAGGGAAACCTCGGGGGAGATCAGTTGCGGCCGCGGGCCTTGTGGGCTGGGCGCCCACCGCTTATCGTTCTGGGAAGTACACGGGAAAGTCCCCGGCGACCTTCCCGACCCTCCGCCGTTGCGCAGTATCGCAGAAAAGCCGTGGACTGCCATCGTCGACACGGCCGGTGGGCTGCGCCTGTTGCAGGAGGCGCATAGGGTAAACGGCCATGGTGGACATTTCCATTACCATTCAGTAAGACGCTCCTGCCGCGGAATTATAGCTGCCCGGCGCCCGATATATCGCGCCGCTCGCGCCCGATGCCCAACAGACAGTAAGATCACGCCTGTCGCGATTTCGCCCCTCGTCGCCGGGGCCGCTTACCGCCTCCACGCCCCACAGCTCCTCTGCGCGCCTGGCCATGCCCTTTTCCCGTATTCCGCAGTGCCCTCCTTTTCGCCCCGGCCTCCGATGGGCGCTGGTCCTGGCGGCCGCCGCCCTGGCCGGCTGCGTGAGCGTTCCGGCCCCGGACCTGCATGCCGACGTCCCCGCGCAATGGAGCAATGCCGCACCGGGCGCGGCCGCACCCGCGCCCGCCGAATGGTGGAAGGCGTTCGGCGACCCGCAGCTCGACGGCCTGGTGGAGCAGGCGCTGGCCGGCAACCTGACCATCGCCGAGGCCCATGCCCGCCTGCAGGCCGCGCGCAAACTGCATGACGCAGCCAACGCGCCCTACCTGCCCAACCTGAATTTCCGCACGCGCGACGCGGTCGCGGCCGACGCCAGCAGTTCGTACTTCCAGGCCGGATTCGACGCCACCTGGGAATTCGGCCTGTTCGGGCGCGGCGAAAGCGCCGAACGGCAGGCCCGCGCCAGCGTGGACGCGGCCGCCGCCACCTTGCAGGGCGCGCGCGTCAGCGTCGCCGCCGAGGTCGTGCGCGCCTGGCGCGAGCTGCGCAGCGCCCAGGCCCGGCAGCGATTGCTGAAGGAAGCGGTCACTCTGCAGGAACGCCAGGTAGAACTTGTCTCGCTACGGGAACGTACGCGCCTCGCGTCGCGCGTGGACGTCGAGCGGACCCAGGCCGCGCTGGAACAGGCCCGGGCCTCGCTGGCCGACCCCGGCATGGCCGTGCGGCAAAGCGCGCTCAAGCTGGCCGTGCTCCTGGGCCGCCACGAGCCCGACCCCGCCTGGACCCGCGAGCCGGCCGTCGCCACGCCCCCCGCCACGCTGGCCGCGATCGCCAGCACGCCCGCCGACATGCTGCGCACCCGTCCCGACGTCCAGATGGCCCAGGCGCGCGTGCTGGATGCCGCGGGCGCGCTAGGCATCGCCCGGGCCGACCTCTACCCCCGGCTGGGCATAGGCGGTTCGCTGACGGTGGCCAGCAACTTCGCCAACAACTTCAACCGGCGCAATACGCCTACCTATACCCAGACGATCTTCTCGCTGGGGCCGCTGATCGACATCCCGCTGTTCGACTGGGGCCAGCGGCAGGCCGCCGCGCACGCCCGCAGCGACGAACTCGATGCCGCCCTGCTGGCCTACCGGCAGGCCGTGCTGGAAGGATTGTCCGAGGCCGAGTCGGCGCTGATCGAACTCGACCACTACCGGCAACGCCGCGAAGCCGAGGAACGCGCGCTGCAAGCGATCGGCCGGGCCGCCGACCACGCCGGGCGGCTGACGGCCTCGAAGCTGTCGAGCGAATTCGACAACGCCGACCTCGCCTCGCGCCGCATCCAGGCCCAGCTGGCGCTGTCGGCCACCACGCTGGCGCGGGACCTCGCGTTCATCTCGCTGCACAAGGCCGTGGGCGGCGCCCCGGCCTGGCGCGGCGAGGAACAATCCTCCGCCGCCGCTTCCCCCCACGATCATTGACATGCTCGCACGCAAGACTCTCATCCACGAATGGCCGCGCTTCCTGCCGGCGGTGGTGGCGGTGGCCTTCTCGGGCCTGCTGCTGCTGGCCCAGGCCAGCCTGGTACTGGGCATCTTCGGCAACGCGGCGGTCTACATCACCGCGTCCGACGCCGACATCTGGATAGGCTCGCCCGGCACGCAAAGCATCGACCAGGGCCTGCCGCTGAACCCCGACATCGAGATGCCCCTGCGCATGGACCGCGGCGTCGCGGCCGTGGAACCCTTCTACCTGCGCTCGGCCGAATGGCGCAGCCCCGAGGTGCATGGCGGGATGAGCGTGGCCGTCTCGGGCGTGGACGTCCGGCCGGGCAGCATGCTTTTCGCGCGCCTGCTGTCGCCCGAGATGCGCGAACGCCTGGCCGAGATCGGCACCATCGTCGTGGACCGCGCCGACCTGCACAAGCTGGGTACGCGGCAAGGCGGACAGGCGACGCTCAACGGCCATCCGGTGCGTGTCATCGGCGTCATCAGCGGCCTGCGCGCCCTGGACGGCGCCAACGTGCTGGCCTCGTCCGACACGGCGCGGCTGATCAGCACCCCGGACGAAGGCGACCTGCCCACCTACTTCGTCGCCAAGGTGCGCAACCCGTCGGAAGCCGAAGCGGTGCGCGAACGGATCGCGAACCAGCGCAGCTTCGGCGCCTACGAGGTCTGGAGCAGCAAGGAGTTTTCCAAGAAGACGCAGCTGTACTGGCTGCTGCAGACGGGCGCCGGCGCTGGCGTGCTGTTCCTGGCCGGCGTGGTGTTCCTGGCGGGCGCAGCCATCACCAGCCAGACCCTGATCGCCGCCATCGCCGGCTCCATGCGTGCCTACGCCACGCTCAAGGCCATGGGCGTCAGCGCTTCGTCGCTGCGCACGGTGGTGCTCAAGCAGGCGTTCGGCGTGGGCGTGACCGGCACCGCGCTGGCCGCCATCCTGTGCGTCGTCCTGCTCACGATCGCGCGCGGGCAGAACGTGCCGGTGCGCATGACGCCCGCGGTGGCAACGGTGTGCGCCATCCTCGTCATGGCGATCGCGCTGATCTCCGGGCTGTTCGCGGTCCGGCGCCTGCATCGCGAGGATCCGGCATCGCTGCTGCGCTGACCAAGCGGTAAGGCCGCCTCAGTCGCGCAGCGGCCGCGCGTCCTGGGGCCAGTCGGGGCGGGTCGAGAACATCGGCAGCAGGCGATCGGGATCGATGCCCATGGGGGCCAGGGCGGGTTGCAACGAACGGGCGCGCGCCGCCACCTCCTCCTGGCCGGGCAGCGCCCCGGCCGAGGCCAGGACCACCCGGTTGGCGCCGCGCAGATTGTAGAACGGCCCGAACACCTCGGCATACGTCGCCGATTCGCTCGCGTACGAGCCGCTGGACGCGAACGTGTTGGCCGCCAGCACGCCGTCGGGCCGCAGGATGGACCGCACCTCGCGGATGAACTCCACGGTCGACAGGTGCCGGGGAATGTAGGTCTCGTCGAAGGCATCGAGCATGACGATGTCGTAGCGGTCGCCGCGCCGGGCCGCCGCCTCTACGAACGCACGTCCGTCGGCCACTTCCACCCGCATGGACGGCCCTGTCCGGAAGCCGAAGAAGCGTTCGGCCACGCGGGCCACGGCGGGATCGATCTCGACCACGTCGATGCGGGCCTTGGGCACGACCCTGGCCAGCGCCATGGGCAGGCTGCCGCCGCCCAGGCCGATCACCAGGATGCGTTGCGGGTCCGGGCGCAGGTACAGCGAGGCCATCATCATCCGGGTGTAGTCGAACAGCAGCTGTTCGGGCCGCGCCGGCAACTGGCAGGTCTGGCGCCCGGGCGCATGCACGCTGCCGAACTTCATGCAGCGCTCGCCCCGGGACTCGTAGACGACGATGTCCTCGAAGGCCGATTTTTCGTTGTGGAGAATGGTCTGCGCCGACAGCGGCGTTGCCGCCGCCAGCGCCAGGACCGCCACGCGCGCCGCGAGGCGCGTATGCCGCATGGACATGGATTCCCGCTCCGATGTCCTCGCGGACAAGGGCCGTCAGTTGTTGAGGATGATGCTGGCAATCACGCCGGAAGCGATCGCGACCAGCAGGTACTCGGAACCCATCTGCACCCACTGGTAGCCCGGACGCGGCCGATAGAGCCGATGGGCATGCCAGTCGTTCACGACATAATAACCGCCGCGATGGTAGTTGGGCAGGCGGTCGCCGCGCGCCCAGCGGTGCGGCGGAGGCGGCGCCCAGCCGCGATGGACGACGCGCGGCGCATCGCGATAACCGTCGCGGTAGCCATGGCGGTAGTCGCGGTCGCGGCGGCGGTCGTCCCAATGGCGATGGCCGCCCCGGTCGTGCTTGTCGTAATGGCCGTGACCGTGGCCGCGATCCCAACGGTCTCCCTTGGCCTGGGCCGCAGCGCCCAGCGCGAGGCCGGCACAGGCCATCGCAATCACCAGCGTCTTCTTGATCATGATGTCGTTTCCTTCTAACCCGGCGCCGCCTGCGCCGCCGCGTACGCAGCGGCGAGCACACTTGGCTTTCGGCAAGCTGACTGTACACCGCGGCAATATTGATACATTGCTACATACGTAATCAAACGTGTGCGCGCGGCGGCCCCGCGGACGGAATCTCCAGGCGCGGCGCGGGCCGGGCGATGTTGCAATAAGCCGGGCGGACCGTCCCGCCGCCGCGACACGCGCCGCTCAGGCCGGGCCGCGCTCCTGCTCGAGCAGTTGCCTCAGGACGCGGCGTATGCGGATCGAGCCCGTATCGGTGGCCAGCAACACCGGCTGGGCGTCGAACAGGTCGGTGCCCCCCAGCAGCCGCTGCTGCGCCTCGATCACCGGCTTGTCCTCCTCGACGAAGACGCGCGTCATCAGCGCATGCCGCAGCCGGGTCATGTCCTCGTCGTCCTGCCGGTACTCGCGCGTCAACCAGTACCAATAGTGGGACGAGGTCCGCGTCTCGGGCGTGACGATATGGGCATTGAAGGTACGCAGGCCCTGCTCGGCGGGCGCGCCCATGGGCGTGACGCTGATATCCAGCTTGAGCAGTCCGGCGGGACTCCAGGTCACGCGATTGACGAAGTCCACGAGCACGCCCGGCTGCGGCAGGAAACGGTCGTAGACCGGCGGCGCCGGCTGTCCCTGGCTGCGCAGTTCGATGACCACCTCGGTGCCCTGCTCGGATACGACGGGACGGTTCTCGACGAAGGCGCCGCCGCCCAGCGTGGTCGCATGCAGATACTCGACATGGCTGAGGTCGGCGACGTTGTCGACGATCAATTGGTAATGGCACGCCGAGGGCATGGCGCCGCGCGACTGCGCGGTGGCAGGCACGCGCGCCATGTGGCCCAGGTCGGGCACGCGGGCGGCGTCGGCGGCCTCAGGCACTCCCATCCAGATCCACAGCACGCCGTCGCGCTCGGCCATCGGAAAGGCCGGCACGCCGGCCTTGGCCGGGATGGCGCCGTGCGGGTTCTCCACGCAGCGCCCGCCGGCATCGAAGCGCAGGCCGTGATAGATGCAGCGCAGCGTATCGCCGGCCAGCGTGCCGCGGCTGAGCGGCGCCACCCGATGCGGGCAGCGGTCCAGCAGGGCGACGGGTGCGCCGTCCCCGCGGCGGAACAGCACCACCGGCTGCTCCAGGAAGGTGCGCGGCAGCAGCGTCCCGGCGGGGAGCTCCTCGCTCCAGCCCGCCATGTACCAGCAATTTCTCAGGAACTCCATGCCATCCTCACGACATGCGGCATTGCGCGTGGAAACTGTCCTTGGCGTCGGACAAGGGCTTGGACACGGTCTTCAGGCTGACCCGCCCCTGAGCATCGCGCGCGGCCACGAACATGTAGAAATCCTGGATCGGGTAGTTGTTGGTGTTGAAGCGGAAATTGCCGCGCACCGACTTGAAATCCGCCGCCCGCAAGGCCTTGCCCAGGGCCTGCTTGTCGTCCACCTTGCCGCCGGTGGCCTTCAGCGCCGAGCCGATCAGCCGCGCGGAATCGTAGGACTGCGCCGCGTACTCGGACGGAATGCGGCCGTACTTGGCCTCGAAGGCTGCGACGAACTGCCGGTTCTCGGCATTGGGCAGGTCGGGCCCCCAGTTGCTGCTGTTGAACACGCCCAGCGCGGCCTCCTTGAGGGCGGGCAGGTTGGTGCCGTCGGCCGCCGCATTGGTCAGCAGCGGGATCTTGCCCAGCAGGCCTGCCTGCCCATAGGCACGCACGAAGGCCACGCCGTTGGCGCCCGGGTAGAACGCATAGACCGCGTCCGGCCGCGCGGCCGCGATGCGGGTGATCTCGGCCGAGAAATCCAGCTGGGCCAGCGGGGTGTAGATCTCGTCGGCCAGCGGCTGGCCGTAGTTGCGCTTGAAACCGGCCACGAAATCCTTGCCGGCCTGATAGTTGGGCGCGAGCGCGATCACGCGCGCATAGCCCTGCTGCCTGGCATAGGTGCCGCTGGCCTCGGCGAACTGGTCGTTCTGCTTGGCCGCCGAAAAGAAGAAAGGCGAACAGGCGGATCCGGCCGTGGGCGACGGTCCGGCGTTGCCGGACACCATGAACACCTGCGCCGCGGCGAATTTGCGGGTCACCGCCATCGCCACGTTCGAGAACGTCATGCCGGCCACCAGCGCCACTTTCTCGCGCTCGATCAACTCGTCGGCGATCTGCGTCGCGACCTCGGGCTTGAGCTGGCTGTCCCGGCGCACGATGGCCACGGGAATGCCACCCAGCTTCCCGCCTTCCTGTTCCACCGCCAGCATGAAGCCGTCGTACATGTCCTGGCCCAGCATGGCCTGCGGACCGGACAGCTCTCCCATGAAACCGATCCTGACCTGGGCCTGCGCCCCCGAAGCCAGGCACGCCCAGGCCAGCGCCGCGGCCAGCGGATATCTTGCTTGCATGCATCGTCTCCTGTCGGCGCCTGGCGCCTCGTTCTTGGATGGCCCCCCCCGGCCGGGGGCCCAGCCAGCAATCTAACGGCGCCAACAGAATTCCAATAGCAAATATTTCTAATATCGACTATTTGATATTCAGATAATATCCGCGACATGAAGACCGACCTGAACCTGCTGCGCGTGCTGGTCGCCATCTACGACACCGGCAGCGTCAGCGCCGCGGCGCAGCGCCTCGCCATGAGCCAGCCGGCCGCCAGCGCCGCGCTGTCGCGCCTGCGCGCATCCCTGGGCGACCAGTTGTTCGTGCGGCGCGGATCCCGCATGGAAGCCACGCCGCGCGCACAGCACATCATTGCCCGCACGCGCGAGGTCATCCAGGTCATCGACCACGAGATCCTGCCCAACCCCGAGTTCTCGCCGTCCCGCTTCGACGGCGAACTCACGCTGTGCATGAGCGAGATCGGCGAGGCGGTCTTCCTGCCCGCCCTCTACCGGCGCATCCGCGCCGAGGCACCCGGCGCGCGCCTGCGCACCATCGGCCTGCTGCCGGCCGAACTGGAAGGCGCCCTGTACGAAGGCCGCGTCGATTCGGTGCTGGGCTACTTCCCCGACCTGCAATCCCACTTCATCTTCCAGCAGCGGCTGTATTCGCACGACCTGACCTGCCTCGTGCGCCAGGCCCATCCACTGGCCGGCCCGCGCATGACGCTGGACGAATTCCTGGGCATGGACCACGTGCTGGTGCGCGACGACGGGCGCAGCCAGGAAATGTTCGAGCAGGAACTGGCCGCCCGCGGCATCGAGCGCAAGATCGCGCTGCGCACCTCGCACTACATGAGCCTGGGCACGCTGATCAACGACAGCGACCTCATCGTCGTGCTGCCGCGCGCGGTGGCCGAACTGCACGTGCGCAGCGCCAACGCGCGCATCGTCGAACCGCCCTTCCCCATCCGCCGCTACGACCTCAAGCAGTACTGGCACCGGCGCTTCCACGACGACCCCAAGAGTATCTGGCTGCGCACGCTCATCCAGGGCGTCCTGGGAGAACCGGCGCCGGCCATGCCGTGACGGCACCGGCATGCGGCATGTTTCCATCAATTAAATCGCTTGCGATTTAATTTTTCGCTATCTATACTGCCGGCATGAATGCGAAACCCCAAGCCGCCGCCAGGTCCGCGCCGCTGTCGCTGGACAACCAGCTCTGCTTCGCGCTGTACTCCACCAACCTGGCGATGAACAAGCTCTACCGTCAGTTGCTGGGCAAGCTGGAGCTCACCTATCCCCAGTACCTGGCCATGCTGGTGCTATGGGAACGGGACGGCCTGACGGTTTCCGAGCTGGGCCAGCGGCTGTTCCTGGATTCCGCCACGTTGACGCCCCTGCTCAAGCGGCTCCAGGCCATGGAATTGATCGCCCGCACGCGCGGCAAGGAAGACGAACGCCAGGTGCTCGTCACGCTGACGCCGAAAGGCCGGGCGCTCAAGGCCAAGGCCGCTTCGGTTCCTTCCGCCGTCCTGTGCGCCAGCGCATGCACCCCTGCCCAGCTCGCCGCCACCAAGCAGCAATTGGAGGCCCTGCGGGACAGCCTGTTGAAGAACGGCTGAGACATGGCGGCCCAACCGGAGATCCGCATGGCGCGTCACGGCATTTAAATAGCACACGATTAAATCGCTAAATACACATGTAGCCGGCCGGGGTGGCGGCCGACTGCATCCCCAACCGCCACCCATGGCTCTGCGAGCCCTTCCAGGAGTTTCATCATGCCCATCGAAAAAGTCCTCTATGTTGCCCACGCGACGGCCACCGGCGGCCGGGACGGCAAGGCCGCCTCTTCCGACAACGCGCTGGACGTGCGCCTGTCCACGCCCAAGGAACTGGGCGGCGCGGGCGGCCCCGGCACGAATCCGGAACAGCTGTTCGCTGCCGGCTACTCGGCATGCTTCCTGGGTGCGCTGAAGTTCGTCGCCGCCAAGGAGAAGGTCGGCCTGCCAGCGGACACGCAGATCGAAGGCGCGGTGGGCATCGGTCCCATTCCGACCGGTTTCGCGATCGAGGTGGAACTCAGGATCTCCCTGCCGGGCCTGGAGCGCGCCACGGCCGAATCGCTGGTGCAGAAGGCCCACGTCGTGTGCCCCTACTCCAACGCGACCCGCGGCAACATCGACGTCACGCTCACGGTGGTCTGACCCGCCGCGCGGCGGCGCGGATCGTTCACTTCGTTGTCACCCGCGGCGGGTAGCCTGCCCGGCGTCTTCCCCACGCGAACACGACGAACATGACCGATACTCTTGCCCGCCGCCGCTTCCTGCGCGGCGTCGCCCTGGGCGGCGCCGGCGCCGCCTCTTCCCTGGCCCTGGCCGCCTGCGGCGGCGGCGACGATGACCATCCCGTCGACGTCGGCTTCACCCATGGCGTGGCCAGCGGCGATCCGCTGGCCGACCGCGTCGTCATCTGGACCCGCGCCGTCCCGGCCGGCGGCGGCGACGTCGACATCAAGTGGGAAATGGCCACCGACGAGGCCTTCAAGAACATCGCCAAGAGCGGAGCGGCCAGCGCCCGCGCCGACCAGGACCACACCGTCAAGGTCGACGTCGCCGGGCTCGCGGCGGGGACGGTCTACTGGTACCGCTTCAAGCACGAGGACAAGGTCTCGCCCATCGGCCGCACCCGTACCCTGCCCACCGGCCCGGTCAAGCAGGCCAAGCTGGTGGTCTTCTCCTGTTCCAACTACCCGGCCGGCTATTTCCACGTCTACGCCGAGGCCGCCAGGCGCGGGGACCTCGACGCCGCCATCCACCTGGGCGACTACATCTACGAATACGGCCGCGACGGCTATGCCTCGGAACAGGCGCAGGCCATGGGCCGGCCGTCCGAACCCGCCAACGAGATCGTCTCGCTGGCGGACTACCGACGCCGCTATGCCCAGTATCGCAGCGACCCCGACCTGCAGGCGGTGCATGCCGCCCTGCCCTTCATCGCCGTGTGGGACGACCACGAGATCGCCAACGACACCTGGGAAAACGGCGCCGAGAACCACCAGCCCGATACCGAGGGCGATTTTGCGCTGCGCAAGGCGGCCGCCGTGCGCGCCTACCACGAGTGGCTGCCCACGCGACCGCAGTCGGCGCCCAACGTCATCTACCGCAGCTTCGACTTCGGCGACCTGCTGTCGCTCCACATGCTCGATACGCGCGTCCTGGCCCGCGCCAGGCAGCTGTCCTACACCCGCTACTTCGGCGCGCTGCTCGGCAATCCCGACCCCGCCGCCGGTCTCGCGCAGTTCGCCGCCGCATTCACCGCCGACGTCGCCGCGCCTGGCCGGCAACTGATGGGGCAGGCGCAGACCACCTGGCTGCGCGACCGCATGGCCGCCTCGAAGGCGACCTGGCAAATCCTGGGCCAGCAGGTGCTGATGGCGCCGGTGCACCTGCCCATGCCGGTCCTGCTGGGCCTGCTGGCCTCGACCGGCCAACTGGGCGACGTCGAGATCCCCGCCCAGTTCGCGATGGACCCCGCCGCCTATGCCCGGCTGGTGGCCCGGCAGCAGGCCGGCGATCCGACCCTGACCGCGCAGGAACGCGCCATCCTGGCCATGCCCTGCATCCCGTACAACCTCGATTCCTGGGACGGCTATTGGGCCGCGCGCGAGACCGTGCTGGGGATGGCGCGGCAACTTGACAAGAACCTGGTCGTGCTGGCCGGGGACACCCACAACGCATGGGCCAGCGACCTGCGCGACAAGGACGGGAACGCCGTGGGCGTGGAGTTCGCCGCGTCGTCGGTGACCTCTCCCGGCTTCGAGGAATACCTGGGCGACGGCGTGCCTGCGGGCCAGTTGGCGGCCCTGCTGACCGGCCTGGCCAACCTGTCCACCCTGGCCGCAGGCAACAAGTGGGCCGGCAGCCTGAAATACGCCGACACCAGCCTGCGCGGCTACATGGTCCTGACCGTCACGCCCGAACGCATCCGCGCCGACTGGCAGTACGTCGACACGGTGCATGCCCGCGACTATCGGGCGTCGCTGGGCAAGAGTCTCGCCACGCTGCCGGGCGCGTCGAACCGCAGGCTGGTCGAGGTCTGATCTCCCAAGCACCACGACAGGGTTCCGGGCGCGCCTTCATGGTGCGCCTTGACCCTTATTTGTGCATCGCAACATTTTTCTGGCGATCCGGTTTTTCAGGCGCTACCATCAAGGCAATCCACCAGGATTACCCGAACTGCGATGCACAACGAAACCCGCTCCACCCTCTTGTCCGCCGCCATTGCCGTCCGGTCCGAACTTCAGTTCCACTACCACGGCGCCACGCGCATAGCCCATCCCCACAGCCTGGGCTCCACCACCGACGGCACGCTGATCGTGATCGCCTGGCAGCTGGACGGCCGCTCGGGCGATCCGCCCGGCTGGCGCCTGTACAACGCCGACAGGATGAATCGCCTGGTCCGCACGGGCCAGCGCTTCGAACCCTTGCCGTCTCCGCCCTACAAGCTGGCCGGACTGATCAGGACGCCGTACGAATCGCCCTTCGACGACGACCGTCCCTTCGACCTGCCGCCGCTGGCCAGCCAGCAGCGCAAGAGCCGCGGCAGGTGGCTGCGGACGATCTGAGTCCGCGGTTGCCGCCCGCGCTCACCCCGCCACGGTCAGCTTGCACGACCTGCCCAGGTTGGCCTGGATGATGGCGCGATCCGCGTCATCGGTCTTGCCATCGTGGTTGAGGTCGTACCAGCTGGATTGGGCCACGCCCTCGTGCAGGTTCAACCGGCTGAGCTCCATCCAGTTGTCCAGGTCCTTCTGGTCGACCACGCCGTCGCGGTTGCCGTCGCCCGGACAGTTGAGCGAGTCGTAGCTGTAGTTGTAGGCCGCCACGCGGTCCCGCAGGTCCATCTCGGCCTTCAAGGCGGCATAGGCCTGCTGCGCCTGGGCATCCAGCGCGGCGGTGATGGTGGGCGAGCCCGTGGCGATGGCGCTGCCGCTCCGGTCCAGCGTGGGATCGGGAACGGCCATGTCGATCCGGTAGAGTTCGTCGGTGTTCCGGTTTTCCACATATGCCGAGTTGACCGGATTGGCGGTGTCCACCGTATAGGTCTTGCGGTTCAGGCGCACCAGCTTGTAGCTGCCGTCGCTGACGGCTTTCTGTGAATCCGGCAGGACGTCCACCGCGTCGTCCGCGTCCAGCGCCTTGCGGTAGGACAGCACCTGTCCGCATTGGCTGAAACCTTCCGCGGGCACGCCCGCCAGCCCGGAGCCCGCCCCGTACCAGACGCCGCTCTGGTCTTCGCACAAGGCCTTGTTCGGAAAAATGGTGAAGCAGGCATTGGCCGCTTCCACGACGCAGGGCTGGGGCGTGATGTCGCTGGCAGGATTGGTGAAATTCGTACCCATTTCGGAGAAATTCAGGCTGCGGATGGCGCCTTGGCCGGGGTTGGTCAAGTAGGCCAGCATGGGCTGGGCGTCCACCGGGCGGTTGGCGGGCACGCCTGCCTTGACATCGGCCCCGGCGATTTCCGCGAACAACTGGTACAGGTCGGGCGAGCTGACCTGGTGCGCCACCTCCCGGCCCGGCTCCTTCACGATCGGGCCGGCCACCAGCAACGGCACCGATACGCCGGTCTGGTAGGGGAAGCCCTTGGCGCGCGTGGGGTCGAAGCGGCCCGGCGCGGTGAACTTCACGCTGTTGACGTAGGTGCCGTTGTCGCCCATGACGACCACCACGGTGTTGGTTTTCTCCGGCTGGTAGTTCAGCGTGCCGTCGCCGTTCCAGGTGGCAAGACCCAGTTCCACCAACAGGCGGCCGATCTCCTTGTCCATGGCCTCGACCATCAGGTTGGTGACGATGTGGTCATCGATCAGCGCCGTGATCCGGCCCGGCGCGCCTTCGATGTCGCTGGCCGGCGAGCAGAGCAGGTTGTCGTTGCGGCCCGGGGTCGATTCCGACACCAGCGACAGGGGCGGCACTTGCAGCGGCGCGTGGATGGCGGAATAGCCGACCGACATCATCCAGGGCGTGTCCGTGGACTGCCCACGGGCCCAGGCCACGGCACGGTCGGTCTCCATGGTGCTGCGATAGCCGCGCGCGGACGGATCGGTGGCCGTGACCTTGCGCGAGGTGCCGTCGGCCCAGCTCTGGATGAACTCGCCGGTGTAGTAGCCGTTCTGCGCGCTGAAGTCGATGTAGCCGGGCCGGGCGCCCTGGCAGGACTGGCCGGGGTCGAAGATCCCGCCGCGTTCCATGCAGCTGCGGCCCGGCGTGACGATGTCGCTGCTGCGGGTGATGGACTCGCAGCTGCCCGTCGCGAAATAGCACGCGCCGCCGTCGGCGCCGTTGACGGGGTCCATCGTCGTGTTCGACACGAAGCCGCATTTGTAGGTGCCTTCGGCCACGGTGGCCAGGCCCGCCCGCGTGTCGATCGGATAGGGGGCACCGTCCAGATAGCCGTCGAAGTAGTCCCAGCCCAGCTTCCACATGGTCTGGTGGCCGTACGGCAGGTTGGCGGCGGTGCCCAGGTCGGAGCCGGTCAGGTGCATCTTGCCGATCAGCGCGCTGGTATAGCCCTGGGTGCGCAGGAGCTTGGGCAGCGTGACCTCGTAGGGCGAGATCTCGGAATTGGCCAGGTCGGTGGACACCACCGCGTTCAGGATGTTGGTGCTGGACGGGTAGCGGCCGGTGAAGAAGGTGGCGCGGGTCGGCGTGCAGGTGGGCATGGCCCAGGCATTGCGGAACTGCAGGCCGGCCTTGGCGATGGCCGTCAGGTTGGGCGTCCTGGGCGGCACGGCGCCGCCGTAGCCATACGAGGTCAGTTGATCCAGGCCGAAATCGTCGATCACGATGAACAGGATGTTGGGCTTCTGCTGCGCCTGCGGCGAGGGCTTGGCGCCGCTGTCGTCCGAGCAGCTCGACAGCAGCAGCGCGGATGCGGCCGCGGCCGCCGCGCACAGGATGGTCGGCTTGGCGCACGGTATCGTTTTCATGCTTGCTCTCCCTTTCAAGTCCTGACCAGCCGGAATCCCAGGTGGGACATGGGGCTGTAGGGGTCGGAGCCGCGCCGGGCGCTGGGCCGGTACGACAGGCAATAGTCTTCGTTGCACAGGAACGAGCCGCCGCGGATGACCCGCTTGGGCGCATCGAACGGAACGCCGGGCTCGCCGGGGTCATAGGAGCCGGCCGGCCCCTGGGGGTTGTCGATGGGATGGGCCGGCAGCCTGGCCTGCTGCGCGAAGTAGTCGGCGCGGTACCAGTCAGCCACCCACTGCCAGGCGTTGCCGGTCATGTCCAGCAGGCCATAGCCATTGGGCGGAAAGGTGCCCGCTTCGACCGTGCCGGCCGCTCCGCCCGCGCGCGGACTGACCACGGGAAAGCGGCGCTCGCGCACGTCCCAGTAGTTGGCCTGGCGCGCGCCGTCCACCAGCGGTTCGTCGCCCCAGCCATAGGTGGCCTGCTCCAGGCCGCCGCGCGCGGCGAACTCCCATTCGGCCTCGGTCGGCAGGCGCTTGCCCGCCCACTTGGCATAGGCCAGCGCGTCGGGATGGCTGACCTGGACCACCGGGTGGCCGCCCTTGCCCTCGATGGAACTGCCCGGCCCCTGGGGATGGCGCCAGTCCGCACCCGGAACGTAGCGCCACCAGCGGGAATAGTCGTCCAGGCGCACGGGCCGGTCGGTGCCGACGAACACCATGGCCCCGGGCACCAGCACGTCGTCGGGCGGGCGCGGCGTGCCGGGCGGCAGTTGCACGCGCACGGTCTCCCAGTCCGGCTTCCGTTCGGCGGTGGTGACGTAGCCTGTTTCCCGGACGAAGCGGGCGAACTGGTCGTTGGTGACGTGCGTGACATCCATCCAGAAGCCCGGGACGCGCACCTGGTGCGTGGGGCGTTCGTTGGGATAGGCCAGCCGGTGATCGCTGCCCATCAGGAACACGCCGCCCGGCACCCAGGCCATGCCCTGGGGCGTACGGACGCCGTCGCCGAGCACGACGCGTGGCCTTTGCGCGGGTCGGCTGCGCCACGCCTGCCACCCGAGGACACCGCCGGCGGCGGCGCCCGCGGCCGCCAGGGCCACTCCGCCCATCAGCAGGCGCCGGCGGCCATTCTTGGGGTCAGTAGATGCCATGGCTCTTGGGGCAGGTCTTGCCCAGGTTGTTCCGGACGATCTGGCCGTCGGCGTCGTTGGTGCGCCCGTCGAGCACACTGCCGATCACGAAGTCATAGACGCTGGACAGGCCCCAGTCGCGGGCCAGCCGGCTCCAGTTGGACAGGTCCTGCGCATCGACCACGCCGTCGCGGTTGCCGTCGCCCGGGCAGTCGGGATCGGCGGCCAGCATCTCGTCGAGCCTGGCGCGCAGGTCGACGTAGGCGGCATTGACCTCGGCGGAAGGGGAAGCCGCCAGCAGATCGCGGTCGGGCGTATCGAGCAGCGGCGTGGGCGTGGCCTGGTCGACCTCGTACAGCTCCTCGGTGACCACCGTGGTGCCGCTGTCGCTCGCGGCATCGTAGGCCTGGCGGGTGTTGCGGACCAGCTTGTAACGGTCGTTGCGGATCGCGGCCGAGATCTCGGGCAGGATATCGAGCTGATCGCGGCCGGCCTTGTACAGCGCCTGGTTCACGCTCCAGCACGAACCGTAGCCGGCGCCGCCATCGGGCACCACCGACGGATCGTCATGGCCGGCTCCCCACCAGGTACCCTGGTTGTCCTCGCACACGCTCTTGGACACCGGGATCTGGGTGCAGCTCGTATTGATCACGCAGGCGCCGTTGCGCCCGCCATCGGCCTGCTGGTTGTAGCCGCCGATGGTGAAGTTGATGGTGCGCAGGCTGGGCTGGTCGGGGTGGGTCAGGTAGGGCAGGATGGCCACCGAGTCGATCGTGCGCGGTACCGCCGCGTGCGCGTCGATGCCGGCCACCTCGCCGAAGAACTGGAACAGGTCCACCATGTTGACCATGTGATCGACCTCGCGGTCGGGTTGAGCGACCAGCGGCCCGGCGATGATGAGCGGATCCCAGACACCGGTCTGGTAGGCCGTGCCCTTGGCCCGCGAGCCGCTGAACGGCAGCTTGACCGCCGACCCCAGCGTGCCGTTGTCGCCCACGATCACGATCACCGTGTTGGCAGCCTTCGGGTCGTACTGCAGCCGGCCGTCGTCGCCGCGCCGCGCCAGCCCCGTCTCCACCAGCAGGCGGCCGAACTCGGTGTCCATGGCCTCGGTCATCTGGTCCTGGATCAGGCGGCCGGTCAGCGTGCCATTGCAGTCCCAGCCGTCGGACAGCGCGTTGCCGCTGACCGGCACCAGGCTGCGCGGCGGCTGCTGCCAGGGCGTATGGGCGGCGCTATAGCTGACGGTGGCCATCCACGGGCGCGAGGACGGACGCGACTTGATCCAGTCGATGGCGGCATCGGTCTCGATGCGCGTGCGATAGCCGCGCGCACGCGCATCCGTCAGCGGAACTTCGGTGACCTTGCCGCCATCGATGATCACCAGCGGCGAGACGTAATAGGCATTCTCGCGCTCGAAGTCCAGCGTGGCCGGCACCTTGCCGCAGCTCTGGCCGGGCACGAAAATGCCGCCCGCGGACAGGCATTGCAGACCGGCCGCATCCTGCAGGGGCGAGGTGCGGCTGACGGTCGTGCAGCTGTTGTCGGCCCGGTAGCAGGCTCCCGAGTCCGCGCCCCCGGCGGCCTTGCCCGGCACGAAACCGCAGGCATAGGTCTTCTCGGCCGCGATGCCGCCCGCGGTCGAGTCGATCGATGCCGGCAGCCCGCCTATCCAGCCGTAGAAATGGTCCCAGCCCAGCACGCTGGGCGTGGCGTTGCCGGCCTCGTTGTTCTCGGGGCCGGCCAGGTGGAACTTGCCGAACATCGCGCTTTCGTAGTTGGCCCGCTTGAGCAGCTTGGGCACCGTCGTCTCGTACGGCGACACCTGGGAATTCGCCAGATCGTTGGGACCGATGGCCTGGTAGATGCGGGTGCGGGTCGGGTAGCGGCCCAGGAAAAAGGCCGCCCGTCCCGGCGAGCATTCCGGCATCGACCAGGTATTGCGAAAACGCACGCCGGCCGCGGCGACCGCATTGATGTTGGGCATGCTGGGCGCGGTGGCGCCGCCATAGCCGAAGGCGGACATCTGGTCGATGCCCACGTCGTCCATCACGACGAACAGGATATTGGGCGGCCTCGTGCCCGGCCCCTCGGCCTGCCCGTCCCCGCCGCCGGACGATCCGCCGCCGCAGGCGGCCAGTAGCGTGATGGCGACGGCTCCCATCGCCGCCATGCGGATGTATCTTCTCATTGGTATTCCCCCGGACCCGCGCGGTCGATCGCCCGCGATGGGCGCATCTTAGTCACGCCTGGGCCGGCGGCTGAATACCATGTACATGGTATGGCCGGCGCGGCGGCCTCTGCGATACTTGCTCAATGGAGAAATGCGCGCTCGCGCCAGGCCCGCGGGACGGCCGCGGCCGCAGCGCGGCCAGGAGAACTGCAATGACGAAGGGTCCGCTCAGGATTCTGCTGACCGAAGACGACGGGCCCATACGCGAGCGCCTCGCCCGCATCATCGGCGAATGGCCCGAAGCGAACCTGTGCGCGGCTTGCGCCAACCTCGAGGAAACCCTGATCGCCATCGGGGCCAACGAGATCGATCTCCTGATCACCGATCTCAACCTGCCCGACGGCAGCGGCATCGATGCCATCCGTTTCCTGGCCAAGCGACAGCCCAAGGCCGAGGCGATGGTCATCTCCATCCTGGCCGATGAGCGCTCGGTCCTCGATGCCATCGAGGCGGGCGCCGCCGGCTACCTGCTCAAGGACGCCGACTCCATCGACCTGCTCGACGCGATCCGGGACGTCATGGCCGGCCGTTCGCCCATCTCCTCGCGCATCGCCCGCGTCCTGGTCCGTCGCCTGGCCGAACAGGGACACGCTGCCGGCAACGCCGGGAAGACCGCGGACAAACCCATCCTGACCGAACGCGAGATGGACATCCTGTGGGGCATCGCCAAGGGCTTCACCTATGGCGAACTGGCCGACAAGCTCGCCATTTCCCGGCAGACCGTTCCGGTCCATATCCGCAACATCTATCGCAAGCTGCAAGCCACCAACCGCTCCGAGGCCGTGTTCGAGGCTTCGCGGCTCGGGCTCATCAGGCTGTGATGGAAGCGCGCGCTGGCCTGTCGCACGACCGTGGCAAGCTGATCGCCTGGATTCTGCTGATCGCCGCCACGATCGCGATCGGCGCCCTGCCCCACCTCGTTGACACCTCGCCCCCGCCTGGCGCCCTGGCGATCGCCGAAGCGCGCTTCATCCAGGAAGGAGAAGGCCCGGAGCAGCAGGTTTCCCTGCCGCACCACTGGCTGCCCGAGACGCTCTACGAACTGACGACCGGCAGCTATCGCCTTTCCTTCCACGCCACCGACGTACCGGGCGAGTCGATGTTCCTGTTCATCCCCGCCGTCCGCCATCACGTCCAAGCCTGGGTCAACGGCCGCAGGGCGGACACGGCGCCGGATACCGTGTGGTCGACGCCCACCAGCGGCTATGCCTTCCTGGCGCGGATTCCCGACGGCGCGATCCACCCGGGCCACAACGAAATCCTGCTGCGGCAGACCCGCAAGATCGGATGGCTGCCGGGCCGTCTTTCCCAGGTCAGCGTGGGAACCGCCGCCGTGGTCATGCCCGCGTACCAGCTGTCGAACTTCCTCATCGAGGAAGTCCGCGCCATGACCTTCGCCCTGCACATCGCCCTGGCGATAGGCATCGCCAGCATCTGGACCGCCCGCCGGCACGACCCGGTCTTTGGATGGCTGGCCGCCATGTCGATCACCAGCATCCTGGTCGTCGTGGCCCAGTCCCCGCACGCCACGCTGGGCACCTTGGAGCAACTCCAGTCGATCTCGCTCATGTCCGCCGTCGGCCTGATGGCGATCGGCATGGCATTGGCCATTGCGGGACGGCGCCGCCCCAGGCAGCTGCTGCCGGCCGTCATCGCCGTTCCGGCATGTCTCCTGGCCCTGGGGCTGACCGGCCTGGTTCCGTTCCCGATGATCGGACTTCTGAGCGCCTGCATCACGCTGACCGCCTATGTCGCCGCCGCCGGCATCCTGGCGCATCAATTCGCGCAGGACAAGAATTGGGATGCCGCCATCATGGTGGGGCCCTGCGCGCTGACGGTCTGGTTCGGCGTGCACGACGTCCTGGTGGTGACCGGACGATACGACGACCCCTTCCTGCTTGCCTCGTACGCCCGTACCCTGATGCTGCTGGCCATCATGGTCATCCTGATGGGCCGGCTGGCCCGCAGCCTGAACAGCCTGGACCATGCCAACGACACGCTGCGGCAGAAACTGGCGGCGCGGGAGTCCGAACTGGGGCTGCTGCACGAGAAGGAAAAAATCCACGCCGGCCAGATGGTGCGCGAACAGGAACGCCAGCGCCTGATGCGGGACCTGCACGACGGGATGAGCGGCCACCTCGTCGCCATCATCGCTCTTTCCGAACGCCACCCGGAGGGCGGCCAGGCCATCGAGCGCGCGGCCCGGGCCGCGCTCGACGACCTGCGGCTGGTGGTCCATTCCCTGGACCTGGGCGACGGCGACCTGGGCGTGGCCCTGGCGGCCTTCCGCGAACGGCTCGAGCCGCAACTGCGGCGCCTGGGCATCGCATTCCACTGGTCCACCGAGAAACTGCCCGCGGTCACCGGCGTCACGCCGCAGAACGCCCTGTCCGTGCTGCGCATCCTCCAGGAAGCCGTCACCAACGCCATCCGCCATGGGCCCGCGCGTCGCCTGTCCATCGAAGGCAGGACGACCGAGGACGGGATGGCGACGCTATCGGTGTCCAATGATGGGGGCCGGCCGCTCCAGGCCGGCACGGGGAACGGGCTGCGCAACATGCAACGCCGGGCCCGCGAGCTGGGCGGGCGCGTGGCGTTCACGATGGGAGACGATGGTGCGAGGCTGTTGCTGGTGTTTCCGGCGCGGTTGCCGGAGTGAAGGCGTGGCTGCCACCGGCCGCTGAAAACAAAACGGCCCGCATCGCTGCGGGCCGCATGAATTCTGGTGGCGCATCCCTGATTCGAACAGGGGACCTGCGGATTATGATTCCGTCGCTCTAACCGGCTGAGCTAATGCGCCAAAAAATCTAAGACCGCGATTATATACAGTCCGGAAACGGGACGCAAATGGGCGTCCGGCCCAGGCCAATACCCCGGAATCACCCAAAAAAATGGCCCGACAGTAAACTGTCGGGCCAATAGGGAGCACACAATGCCGCGCCTCAATATGCTCGCGGGGGAAGCGCGGTATCGGTGTCGGACAACAACCCTGCCAGGCGCTGGGGATCTGCGGATTCCGCCGGCGCCCTTAGCGGCAAAGCAATCATCTGAGGCTCCAGTCTAGACCGGGGGGACTGACAGAGACCTGAACACGGCGCCGGCGTGGCGTCCGTCCAACCCCGCCCCTCTGTTAAAATGGCGTGTTCCGCCTTCCTGCCCCCGGGCTATAACCCCGTCACGGCAATCGACATGAGCAATCCCACTCCCCGCAAGCTGTACATCCGCACCTTCGGCTGCCAGATGAACGAGTACGACTCGGACAAGATGGTGGACGTCCTGAACGCCGACCAGCCGCTGGAAATCACCGATCGTCCCGAAGACGCGGACATCATCCTCTTCAACACCTGTTCGGTGCGCGAGAAGGCGCAGGAAAAGGTCTTCTCCGACCTGGGCCGCGCCAAGATGCTCAAGCGCGAGAAGCCGGACCTGGTCATAGGCGTGGGCGGCTGCGTGGCAAGCCAGGAAGGCGAGGCCATCGTGGCGCGCGCGCCCTATGTCGACGTGGTGTTCGGTCCGCAGACGCTGCACCGGCTGCCCGAGCTGATCGCCAGGCGGCGCGCCTCGGGCGTGTCGCAGGTGGACATCAGCTTCCCGGAAATCGAGAAGTTCGATCACCTGCCGCCGGCCCGGGTGGAAGGCGCCACGGCCTTCGTGTCGATCATGGAAGGCTGCAGCAAGTATTGCAGCTTCTGCGTCGTGCCCTACACCCGCGGCGAGGAAGTGTCGCGCCCGTTCGAGGACGTGCTGACCGAGATCGCCGACCTGGCGGACCAGGGCGTCAAGGAAGTGACGCTGCTGGGGCAGAACGTCAACGCCTATCGCGGCAGGATGGGCGACTCGGCCGAGATCGCCGATTTCGCGCTGCTGCTGGAATACGTGCACGACATCCCCGGCATCGAGCGCATCCGCTACACGACCTCGCATCCCAAGGAAATGACGCCGCGGCTGATCGAGGCCTATGCGCGCCTGCCCAAGCTGGTGTCCTTCCTGCACCTGCCGGTGCAGGCGGGCAGCGACCGCGTGCTGGCGGCGATGAAGCGCGGCTACACGGCGCTGGAGTTCAAGTCCATCGTGCGCAAGCTGCGCGCCGCCCGGCCCGGGCTGTCGCTGTCGTCGGACTTCATCGTGGGCTTCCCCGGGGAAACCGAAGAAGACTTCGAGAAGACCATGCGGCTGATCGACGAGGTCGGCTTCGACACCTCGTTCTCGTTCGTCTATTCGCGCCGCCCCGGCACGCCGGCGGCCGACCTGGCCGACGATACGCCGCAGGCCGTCAAGCTGGCGCGCCTGCAGCGCCTGCAGGCGCTGATCAACGACCAGGCCGCGGCCATCAGCCAGGGCATGGTCGGCACCACGCAGCGGGTCATCGTCGAAGGCCCGTCGCGCAAGGATCCCAACGAACTGATGGGCCGCACCGAGAACAACCGCATCGTGAACTTCCCCGCACCCGCGCGGCTGGTCGGCCAGGTGGCCGATATCCGCATCACCACAGCGCTGTCGCACACGCTGCGCGGCGAGGTCGTAACGCGCGAGACGGCCGGGGGCGTGCCCGCATGACGGCCGCCTCCCGCGCTTCCCACCGCCGCGCCGCGCCGGTCGTCGTATCGCTGGGCGACGACAACGCCCGGCTGTCGAATCTTTGCGGCCCGCTGGACGAGAACCTGCGCCAGCTGGCCGCCGCCTATGGCGTCGAACTGGCGCGCCGCGGCCACCGCATCACGCTGGAAGGCGAACGCGCCGAAGCGGCCTCGGCGGCGCTGCAATACCTGTATGAGCACGCGGACCAGCCGCTGTCGGTGGACCAATTGCAGTTGAACCTGGTCGAGCTGGGCGCGATGACCGCCGCCCACGACACCGACGAGGACACGCCGCCGCAGGGCGCCCCGGACGAGGCCGAGGTGGTGCTGCGCCTGCCGCGCCGGCAGGACCTGCGCGGCCGCACACCGCGCCAGCGCGACTACCTGCGCAACATCCTGGCGCACGACATCTCGTTCGGCATGGGCCCGGCCGGCACCGGCAAGACCTATCTGGCGGTGGCCTGCGCGGTCGACGCGCTGGAGCGCGAGTCGGTGCGCCGCATCGTGCTGACGCGGCCGGCGGTCGAGGCGGGCGAGCGGCTGGGCTTTTTGCCGGGCGACCTGACGCAGAAGGTCGACCCCTACCTGCGTCCGCTGTACGACGCGCTGTACGACCTGATCGGTTTCGAACGCGTGACCAAGCTGTTCGAGAAGCAGACGATAGAGATCGCGCCGCTGGCCTATATGCGCGGGCGCACGCTGAACCACGCCTTCGTCATCCTGGACGAGGCGCAGAACACCACGCCCGAGCAGATGAAGATGTTCCTGACGCGCATCGGCTTCGGCAGCAAGGCGGTCATCACCGGCGATCCGTCGCAGGTGGACCTGCCCAAGGGCCAGCGCAGCGGCCTGCTGGACGCCTCGCAGGTGCTGGCCTCGGTGCAGGGCATTTCGTTCACCCAGTTCACCAGCGGCGACGTGGTGCGGCACCCGCTGGTGGCGCGCATCGTCGACGCCTACGAGAAGCATGGCCAGCAGAACGCCCCGGGCCGCTAGCGCGGCCGCCGCCGGGCCGGCGCTGTCCCTGGCCGTCCAGTACGGGCAGGAAGAGGCCAGGCTGCCGCGCTGGCGGCTGCGGCGCTGGGTGACCCAGGCCCTGCGGGCGCCGGAACTGGCCCATGTGGCGGGAGTCGCCCTGACGCTGCGGCTGGTGGGCGCCGCCGAGGGCCGGCGGCTGAATCGCGATTTCCGCCAGCGCGACTACGCCACCAACGTGCTGACCTTCGAATACGGCGCGGACCCGGAGGGCGTGGTGGGCGGCGACATCGTGCTGTGCCTGCCGGTGCTGGCGTCCGAGGCCCGGGCGCAGAAAAAGCCGTTTTTGCATCACGCCGCCCACCTGGTGGTCCACGGCGTACTGCATTCCCTGGGCTACGACCACCTGAACGATCGCGACGCCCGGCGCATGGAGGCCCTGGAGACCCGTATCCTGGCCGAGATGGCAATACCCGACCCGTATCGGGTATCCTAAACTTTTGCAACACTTGTCCTATTGGACGATGTCAGACACCTCGCCTAGTCCGGCGTACGTTTCGCGTACGCCCAAACACCCACCCAGAACCTTCTTCGAACGGCTTTCGGCGCTGATCCACCGCGAACCGGAAGACCGCGAGGACCTCAAGGCCGTGCTCGAGGCGGCCTACAGCCGCGACCTGCTCGACGCCGAGGCGCTGTCCATGATCGAGGGCGTGCTGGCCGTTTCCGAGCTCACCGCGGGCGACATCATGATCCCGCGCTCGCGCATGGACATGCTGGAAGTCCTGCAGCCCATCGACGTCCTGCTGCCCACCATCATCGAGACCGCCCACTCGCGCTTCCCGGTATACGAGGACAGCCGCGACAACGTCATCGGCATCCTGCTGGCCAAGGACCTGCTGCGCTACATGATCGACCGCGAACTGGACCTGCGCACGCTGCTGCGGCCGGCGGTCTTCATCCCCGAATCCAAGCGCCTGAACGTGCTGCTGCGCGAATTCCGCAGCAACCGCAACCACATCGCCATCGTCGTCGACGAACATGGCGGCACCGCCGGCCTGATCACCATCGAGGACGTGCTCGAGCAGATCGTGGGCGAGATCGAGGACGAGTTCGACGACGCCGCCGTCGAGCAGTCCATCTTCCCCGACGGCAAGAACCGCTGGCGGGTCATGGCGCTGACCAACATCCGCCGCTTCAACGAGACCTTCGGCTCGTCGCTGGACGACGACGAATACGACACCGTGGGCGGGTGGATGGCCGGCACCCTGGGCCGCATTCCCCGGCGCGGCGACCGCATCGAACGCGACGACCTGCGCATAGACGTGATCCGCGCCGACGCCCGCCGCGCGCTGTGGCTGCGCGTCTCCCGCCTGGCGGCTGGCGCCGCGCCCGCGGCCCCGCTTCCCAACCAAGGCTGAGCCCGCCCGTGCCCATGCCCTATGCCGCGCTGGCCGGAGCGCTGATCCTCGGCATGCTGCAGGGACTGGCCTTCGCGCCCACCCCGTTTCCCGCCTGGTTCCTGCCGGTGCTGCAGCTGTCCACCTTCGGCGGCATGAGCTGGCTGACCTGGCGCGCCGAGGGCCTGCGGGGCGCCATCTGGACCGGAGCGGCCTTCGGCGCCGGCACCTTCCTGGTCGGCGTGTCCTGGATCTACATCAGCCTGCACGTCTACGCCTTCATGGCGGCGCCGCTGGCCGCGCTGGGCGTCGGCCTCCTGGCCGCCTATCTGTCGCTGTATCCCGCGCTGGCCACCGGCGTGGCGTGGTGGCTGTCGCAACGGCCGGCCACCGCGGGCCGCCCCGCCCGGCTGGCCTCGCCGCTGACGTGCGTGCTGGCGATGGCGGTGGCCTGGACCGGCTCGGAATGGCTGCGCGGCATCCTGTTCACCGGCTTCCCCTGGCTCAACATCGGCTATGCCCACGTCGACGGCCCGCTGCAAGGCTGGGCTCCGCTGCTGGGCGTCTACGGCGTCGCCTTCGCCGCCGCGCTGACCGCCTCCGGGCTGGTCTGGGCGGCCAGCGCCGTGGCCGAACGCCGCGCCGCCGGCATCGCGGCCGCGCTGGGCCCGGGCTGGCGCGCGCCCGCGGCGGCACTGGCCGCGCTGGCCGTCGGCATGGCGGGCGCCGCCTGGAACTGGGTGCAACCCTACGGCGCGCCGCTGACCGTCCGGCTGGTCCAGGCCAATATCCCGCTGTCCGACAAGTTCGACCCGGCGCAGATCTGGCAGGGCATGGACCGGCACCGCGACCTGGCCGAGCCCCCGCGGGCCGACGGCAAGCCCATCGCCCTGACGCTGCTGCCCGAGACCGCCGTGCCGGTGTTCCAGGACCAGCTCAGCGCCGAGGCCTGGAAGGAATGGGTGGACAGCGCCGCGCTGCGGGGCGGCACGTTCGCGCTGGGCGTGGCCATGCGCGACATCCATCCCGACCGCGACTACTACTACAACAGCGTCATCTCGCTGGATGGCCGCAGCTCGCCCGAACAACTGGTCGCCGGCCGCGTCGCGCACCGCTACGACAAGCGCCATCTGGTCCCCTTCGGCGAATTCGTGCCGCCCGGCTTCCGCTGGTTCGTGGACGAGATGGTCATGCCGCTGGGTGACTTCGACCGGGGCCGGGAACGGCAGAAACCGTTCGACATCGGCGGCCAGTACATCGCGATGAACATCTGCTACGAGGACGTGTTCGGCGAGGAACTGCTGCCCGCGGTCCGACCCGGGCCGGCCGACCCGGGCGCCACCATCCTCGCCAACGTCAGCAACCTGGCCTGGTTCGGCAATTCGCTGGCGCTGCCCCAGCACCTGCAGATGTCCCGCATGCGGGTGCGCGAGACCGGTCGCCCCATGCTGCGCGCCACCAACACCGGCATGACGGCGGTGGTGGACGAGCGGGCGCAGGTGGTGGGCGAACTGGCGCCGCACACCGCCGGCGCGCTGGACGCCACGGTGCAGGGCACCACGGGGCTCACGCCTTACGCCCGCACCGGCAACGTGCCCATCCTGTTCATCGTCGCGGCCCTGCTGGCGGTACTGGGCTGGCTGCGGGTCCGGCGCGTGGACTGAGCCCGCCGCGGCACCGTCCGTCCGTATTTCGCCCGGGCCAGTTAAAATCCAGGGTTTGGCCGTGCCGCAAGGCCGCCCGCGGCCGCATCTACTCCAACACCATGCTGACATTTCAACAAATCATTCTCCGACTCCAGGAATACTGGAGCCAGCAAGGCTGCGCCCTCCTGCAGTCCTACGACATGGAAGTCGGTGCCGGCACGTCGCACACCGCCACCTTCCTGCGGGCGCTCGGCCCCGAGCCCTGGCGCGCGGCCTACGTCCAGCCCTCGCGTCGCCCCAAGGACGGCCGCTATGGCGAGAACCCCAACCGCCTGCAGCACTACTACCAGTACCAGGTGGTGCTCAAGCCCTCGCCCCCGAACATCCTCGACCTGTACATCGGTTCGCTGCAGGCGCTGGGCATCGATCCCCAGGAACACGACATCCGCTTCGTCGAGGACGACTGGGAAAACCCCACGCTGGGCGCCTGGGGCCTGGGCTGGGAGGTCTGGCTCAACGGCATGGAAGTGACGCAGTTCACCTACTTCCAGCAGGTCGGCGGCATCGACTGCAAGCCCATCATGGGCGAGATCACGTATGGCCTGGAGCGCCTGGCCATGTACCTGCAAGGCGTGGAAAGCGTCTACGACCTGGTCTGGACCGAAGCGCCGGACGGCACGCGCGTCACCTACGGCGACGTCTACCACCAGAACGAAGTCGAGCAGTCCACCTACAACTTCGAGCATTCGTCGGCCGAGACCCTGTTCCGCCATTTCAACGACTACGAGGCCCAGGCCAAGCGCCTGGTGGAAGTGCCGCTGGCGCTGCCGGCCTACGAGATGGTGCTCAAGGCGGCCCACACCTTCAACCTGCTCGATGCCCGCGGCGCCATCAGCGTCACCGAGCGCGCCGCCTACATCGGCCGCATCCGCAACCTGTCGCGCGCCATCGCGCAGGCGTACTACGAATCACGAGAACGACTGGGCTTTCCCATGCTTGCACGCAAGGAGGCCGCGTAAATGCCGGCCGCTCAACCCCTCCTGCTGGAACTGTTCACCGAGGAACTCCCGCCCAAGGCGCTCAACCGCCTGGGACAGGCCTTCGCCGAAGGCATCGCCGCCGGCCTGAAGAGCCGGGGTCTGTTGGCCGAGGGCAGCACCGCCACCGCCTATGCCACGCCGCGGCGGCTGGCCGTACGCCTGTCGGCCGTGCTGCCGCAAGCAGCCGACAGCGAATTCTCCGAAAAGCTCATGCCCGTGAGCGTGGGGCTGGACGCCACTGGCCAGCCCACCCCCGCGCTGCTGAAGAAGCTCGCGGCCAAGGGCCTGGAAGGCGTGGACGTCTCCGGGCTGGCGCGTGAGTCGGACGGCAAGAACGAACAGCTCGTGTACCGCGGCATCGCCAAGGGCGCGGCGCTGGCGCCCGCCTTGCAGGCGGCGCTGGAAGATACGCTGGGCAAGCTGCCCATCCCCAAGGTCATGAGCTACCAGTTGGCCGACGGCGTCACCACCGTCCGCTTCGTGCGCCCCGCGCACGGCCTGGTCGCGCTGCACGGCGACACGGTGGTCGACATCTCCGCGCTGGGCCTGCGCGCCGGCCGCAACACGCGCGGCCACCGCTTCCAGTCGCAGGCGACGATCGAACTGCCCTCGGCCGACGCCTACGAGGCGCTGCTGCACGAGCCGGGCCGCGTGATCGCCTCGTTCGAACAGCGTCGCGCCGCCATCGAGCGCCAGCTGCGCGACCAGGCCGCGCGCCTGCAGTCGTCGCTGGGCGACGAGGCCGACGTGGCCTCGCTGCTGGACGAGGTATGCGCGCTGGTCGAGTACCCCACGGTCTACGTGGGCGAGTTCGAATCCGAATTCCTTGCCGTGCCCCAGGAATGCCTGATCCTGACGATGCGGCTGAACCAGAAGTACTTCCCGCTGTTCGACGCCGCCACCGGCAAGCTGACGCATCGCTTCCTGATCGTCAGCAACATGGCGCTGGCCAACCCGTCCAACATCGTCGAAGGCAACCAGCGGGTCGTGCGGCCGCGCCTGGCCGACGCGCGCTTCTTCTTCGAGACCGACAAGAAGGTGCCCCTGGCCCAGCGGGTCGAGCAACTCGCCACCGTCGTCTATCACAACAAGCTCGGCACCCAGCTCGAACGCGCGCAGCGCGTGCGCGCGCTGGCGCGCTGGGTGGCCGGCGCGATCGGCGCCGACCCCGAACGCGCGGACCGCGCCGCCCTGCTGGCCAAGGCCGACCTCGTCACCGGCATGGTGGGCGAGTTCCCGGAACTGCAGGGCGTCATGGGCGCCTACTACGCGGCGGCGGACGGCGAAGCCCCCGACGTGGTCGAGGCCATCCGCCAGCAGTACCGCATCCGGCTGGACCGGCCCGTCGACGCCGACGGCGCCACGGCGGCCGCGCTGTTCGTGGCCGAACGCGCGGAAACGCTGCTGGGCATCTGGAGCATCGGCCTGGTGCCCACCGGCGACAAGGACCCCTACGGCCTGCGCCGCGCGGCGCTGGGACTGATCAGCGCGTTCGAGCAGCTCGATGCGGGTGGGCGCCTGCCCGCCGACGGCAGCGGACTCACGCTGGACGGCCTGCTGGCGCGGGCGGCGGAAACCTTCGCCACGCCGCCCACGGCGGCCCAGATCGACGAGGTCCGCGCCTTCGTGTTCGAACGCTACCGCAACCAGCTGGCCGGCCAGTTCGACCGTGCCGCGGTCGATGCCGTGGTCGCCGTGACGCCGCCCCTGGCCCAGGTGCCGGCGCGGGTGCGCGCGGTGGTCGCCTTCTCGGCGCTGCCCGAGGCCGCCGCGCTGGCGGCCGCCAACAAGCGCATCGGCAACCTGCTCAAGAAGGTCGAGGGCGAACCCGGCGCGGTCGACGAAGCCCTGCTCAAGGAGCCAGCCGAACAGGCGCTGGCGCAGGCCGTGCGCACGCTGCGGCCGCAGGCCGAAGGCAAGTTCGCGCAGGGCGACTTCGGCGGCGCCCTGACGGTGCTGTCGCAGGCCCGCGAACCGGTCGACGCCTTCTTCGCCGACGTCATGGTCATGGCCGAGGATCCCGCCGTGCGGGCCAACCGCCTGGCGCTGCTGGCCGAACTGCATCGCACGATGAACCACGTGGCCGATCTGTCCCGTTTGGCAACCGCCTGACATGATGAGCCCCCCGCTACGCGCTGACGCGCGCCCCCCAGGGGGCGACGCAGGCGGACCGGCAAAGCCGGATCCGCTGCGTCCCGGATCGAGTCGCGCTCGTTTCATGCGATGCGCATCGTGCCACACCATGGATACCTGACATGCCCACCACTCCTGCCCGCCCCAAGCTGGTGGTCCTGGACCGCGACGGCGTCATCAACCAGGACAGCCCCGACTTCGTGAAGTCGCCGGACGAGTGGATTCCGCTGCCCGGCGCGCTCGAGGCCATCGCCCGGATCAACCAGGCCGGCTATCGCGTCGTGGTCGCCACCAACCAGTCGGGCCTGGGCCGAGGCCTGTTCGATGCGGCCACGCTGAACGCGATCCACGCCAAGCTGCGGGCGTCGCTGGCCAAGCATGGCGGCGCCATCGACGCCATCTTCGTCTGTCCGCATGCGCCGGATGAAGGCTGCGACTGCCGCAAGCCGCTGCCCGGCCTGTACCGCGAAATCGCCCGGCGCTTCGAGGCCGACCTGCACGGCGTGCCCTCGGTGGGCGACTCGGCCCGCGACCTGGAAGCCGCGGCGGCCGCGGGATGCACGCCCTGGCTGGTACTGACCGGCAACGGCCCCAAGACCCTCGCCAAGGGGCAATTGCCGGCCGGCACCGTGGTCTGGAACGACCTGGGCGAGGTGGCCGACGCGCTCGAAGCCGCGGCCCAGGCCGAGGAGCACTGATGCGCTGGCTCCGGTCGCTGCTGTTCTCGGTTTTCTTCATCGCCACGGTCATTCCCTACGCCATCGCCTGCGTGCTGTGGCTGCCGCTGCCCCTGCGGTGGCGCTACCGGCTCACGATAGGCTGGCCGCGCCTGATGATCTGGGGTGCCCGCTGGATCGTCGGCATACGGTGGCGCGTCAAGGGCTGGGAAAACCTGCCCGATCAACCGGCCATCCTGCTGCCCAAGCACCAGTCGACCTGGGAAACCATGTTCCTGGCCGGCTGGATGCCGCGCGAGATCTGCTACGTGTACAAGCGCGAACTGAACTGGGTGCCGTTCTTCGGCTGGGGCCTGGCGGGGCTGCGCATGATCGCCATCGACCGCAAGAAAGGCAGCGACGCCTTCGAGCAGGTGGTGGCGCAGGGCCGCGAGCGCCTGGCCGCGGGCCGCTGGATGGTGATGTTCCCGGAAGGCACCCGCATCGCTCCGGGCAAGAAAGGCAAGTACAAGAGCGGCGGCGCTCGCCTGGCCGCCCGCACCGGCGCCCTGGTGGTGCCCATCGCCCACAACGCGGGCGAATGCTGGCCGCGCAAGGCCTTCGTCAAGCGCCCCGGCCTGGTCACCGTTTCCATCGGCCCGCCTATCGATCCGCAGGGCCTGACCGCCGACGAGATCAACCGCCGCGTCGAGGACTGGATCGAAGCCGAGATGCGCCAGCTCAACCCCGAGCGCTATCCGGAGGCCCGGGGCGCCGAACGCGCCGCCGGTTGACCGCCATGGCCACACGTCCCGCTACCGATCCCGGCGCGCCTCCGGCTCCGCAGCGAGAGACCGCTCCACAGTCCGCGCAGCTCGACCTGTTCGCCGAGCCTCCCCCCCAGGCCGTGGCCGCGCCCGCGGCGGCCGCGCCCGCCGTCCTCGCGCCCGCCGCGCCGGCACCCGCCTCCCCGGCCATCCAGCTGCCGCCCGGCGCGCGCTGGCACGAAGTGGTGGCCGAGGGACAGCGGATACGATTCGTCCTGCAACGCTCGCGCCGCCGCACCATAGGTTTCCTGATCGGCGACGACGGCCTGCGCGTGACGGCGCCACGCTGGGTCGGCCTGGCAGAAATCGACGGCGCGGTCCGCGAGAAGGCGCGCTGGATCCTGTCCAAGCTGCACGAGTGGCAGCAGCGCCGGGAACGGCTCGCGCTGAACCAGACGCGCTGGGAAGAAGGAGGCGACCTGCCCTACCTGGGCCGCCGCATCGTCATGCGCCTGGACGCGCAACGCGACACCGGGCTGGCTACGGCCGACCTCGACGCGCCGACCGATGGCGACGTGCTTTGGCTGGGCCTGCCGCCCGACGCGACGGCGGCCCGCATCCGCGATACCGTCCAGGCCTGGCTGCAAGGCCGTGCCCGCGTCCTGTTCGACGTCCGCCTGCGTGACTTCCTGGCCCGCACCGGGCTTTCCATCAGCCGCTGGCGCCTGTCGTCGGCCGCCACGCGCTGGGGATCGTGCACCAGCGAGGGCAGCATCCTGCTGAACTGGCGCCTGATCCATTTCCCGGTCGACATCATCGACTACGTCATCGCGCACGAGCTGGCGCACCTGCGCGAGATGAACCATGGCCCGGGCTTCTGGGCCGAGGTCGGCCAGCTGATGCCCGGTTTCGAGAACGCCCGCGACGCCCTGCGGCGCCACGATCCAGGCAGCCTGCCGCGGTTCGACTAAGCCTGTTTACACTAAGGGGCCGGATTCCCCTTCCCACGATTAGCGAGGTCATCCATGCGACTACTCCACACCATGCTCCGGGTCGGCGACATGCAACGTTCGATCGACTTCTACACCAAGGTCCTGGGCATGCGCCTGCTGCGCAGCAAGGACTATCCCGACGGCAAGTTCACGCTGGCCTTCGTCGGCTACCAGGACGAGAAGGACGGCGCGGTGATCGAACTCACGCACAACTGGGGCGTGGACAAGTACGACCTGGGCACCGGCTACGGCCACATCGCCGTGGCGGTCGACGATGCCTATGCCGCCTGTGACCGGGTGCGCGAACTGGGCGGCAAGGTCACGCGCGAGGCCGGCCCCATGAAGCACGGCTCCACGGTCATCGCCTTCGTCGAGGACCCGGACGGCTACAAGATCGAGTTCATCCAGACCAACACCCACAAGGACTGACGCGCGGCCGCGCGGCGCGCCGCTATCGGCCCGCCGTGCGCAGGCGCTCCAGTTCGGCGAAAAAGCCGTCCACCTTCGCCTGCCCTTCCCGTCGCAGTGCCTCGTCGCGGCGCGCGCAGCCTTCGGCGTCCTCCAGCGCGCCCGCCTGTCCCACCTGCCGCGAGACCTCCTGCACCAGCCGGCACATGGGATGGCGGCGGCGGCCGAACGCCAGCAAGGCCTGGTCCAGCGTCCCTTCCGCCTCCAGCGACTCGGCCAGCACCACCGCATCCTCGAGCGCCATCGCACCGCCCTGCCCCATGAAGGGCGTCGAGGCATGCGCGGCATCGCCGATCAGCAGCACCCGCCCGCGGTGCCAGGGCAAGGGCGCGATCACCTCCTCCACGCCGGTGTACAGCACCTCGGCCCCCTCGCCCAGCTGATCCAGGAAGGGCGCCGCCGGCCCCCCGAACTCGGCGAAGCGCTCGCGCATCAGTGCCGGCCACGCCGCGCGCTCGTACCAGCAGTCCCGGGGTTCGAGCATGACGCCGAACAGATAGAGCTTCTCGTCGCTGATGGGCATGATGCCCAGGCGCTTGCCCGTGCCCATCATCATGATCTTGGCGTCGAGCTCCCGCGGACGATCGTGCACGCTGCGCCAGACGCCAAAGCCCGAATAGGTCGGCGCCAGCTCCGGGAATGCCTCGGCCCGTACCTGGGATCGAATGCCGTCGGCGCCGATGACCAGGTCGCAGGCGGCTCGCGTGCCGTCGGACAGGACCACGCGCACCGGACCGTCGTCCTGGGCGGACGACAGGCTGGCCAGCGTCGTGCCGAGCTTGAGCGCGATGCCCAGCTCCTGGATGCGGCCGGCCAGGATGCGATGGAGCTCGGCACGCTTGATGCCGAGGATGGCAGGCAGTCCCTCCGGCGAGGGATAGACCGTCTCGACGATGAACGAGCCGTCCGGGCCGAAATAGCGGTTGCGCCCGCCCGGCACGGCAAAACCCGCCTGCAGGATCTGCGCAAGCACGCCGATTTCCCGCAACGCCCGCAGGCCATTGCTGTAGATGAACAGCCCGGAACTCTGGAACTGCCAGGCCTGCTGCTTTTCCACCAGGGTCACCCGCGTGCCTTGCTGCGCGAGCGCGATCGCCGCCGAGCAACCGGCGATGCCGGCGCCGACGATCAGGGCGTGGTCGATTCGAGGCATGATAATCTCCGTGTCGATTCCATGAGTGTCGATGCCGCCGGCTCCCGCCTCAACCCTCGAGACGCCGGATCCGGGCACCAAGCGTCCGGAAATCCGCCACGCGGCGCGTCCCGACTTCCGATTCCGCATGCACGCTTCCGGAGACCTTCTGAGCCGCCTGCTCGCCCACTGGCGATCCGATCGCGCGGTGACGGCCCGTTTCGCGCTGTCCGCGCCCTGGGCCTTGCGATCGGATGGCGTCGAAGGCGCGCTGATCAGGATGGCGACCGGGACTCCCTACTGGATCGCCGTCGGCCAGGACGAACCGCAAAGGATCGAGGCCGGCGACATCCTGATGCTGCCCCACGGCGACACGCATACCATCTCGTCCACTCCCGGGCTGCCCGCGCGTCCGTTCCAGCCGCTGATCGCGGCGCACCAGATCGGCGCCCACGGCGAACGGCCCATCGTGTTCTCGCACGGCGGCGACGGCGCGGTCACGGGCATGTTCTCGCTCCACCTGTGGATGCCGGAGAGCGGCGTGGGCACGCTGGTCGATACCCTGCCCCGGCTGATCGTGATCCGCCGGAGCGAGGCGCCGATGACGGCCGCGCTGGCGCAGACGATGGAGTCGCTGGTCGACCAATCGCTGCTGCAGCCCCCGGGATGGCAGCTGGCGACGGCCCGCATGGCCGACCTGTTGCTGGCGCACATCCTGGGGGAACACCTGCGAGCCTCGGCCGAACGGGGCGCCGGCATGCTGCGCGGCATGGCGGACCAGGGCATCGCGCGCGCCATGCTGGCCATCCATGACCATCCCGGGCGCCCCTGGACCGTGGCCACGCTGGCCTCGGCCTGCCATCTCTCGCGCACGGTGTTCAGCGAACGCTTCCGGCACCTGGTGGGCATGACGCCCATGCAGTACCTGGCCTCGTACCGCATGGCCGTCGCCGCCGAGAAACTCAAGGATCCCGCCCTGACCCTGGACGACATCGCCGCCGCCGTGGGCTACGAATCGGACAAGGCGTTCGCGCGCGCTTTCCGGCGCTGGAACGGCATGACGCCCGCGGCCTACGCCCGCCGCCGCTGACCGGCAGCCGGACGAATCGCTACAATCAGCGGGATTTGCCGCGCCTCCCGGGCCGGCGCCTTGTCCTCTACTCCTGTCGCGCATGCTGAACAAACTCTGGCTGGGATTTTTCATCGCCGCGGCAGCCGCCGCCCTGGCGCGCTGGGGCATCGCCCACGATCCGACGGTCTTCCAGGCCATGGTCGCCTCGCTGTTCGCGATGGCCAAGCTCTCGGTGGAAGTCATGGTGCTGCTGTTCGGCACCATCGCGCTGTGGCTGGGTTTCCTGAAGATCGCCGAACAGGCCGGGCTGGTCGACGCGCTGGCGCGGATCCTGGGACCGCTGTTCGCGCGGCTCATGCCCGAGGTACCGCGCGGCCATCCCGCCATCGGCCTGATCACGCTGAACTTCGCCGCCAACGTGCTGGGCCTGGACAACGCCGCCACGCCCATCGGCCTGCGGGCGATGAAGTCGCTGCAGACGCTCAACCCCAGCGGCACCACGGCCAGCAACGCGCAGATCCTGTTCCTGGTCCTCAACGCCTCGTCGCTGACGCTGCTGCCGGTCACCATCTTCATGTACCGCGCGCAGCAGGGCGCGGCCGACCCCACCCTGGTGTTCCTGCCCATCCTGCTGGCGACCAGCGCCTCGACGCTGGCCGGCTTCCTGTGCGTAGCCGCGGTGCAGCGCCTGCGGGTCTGGGATCCCGTGGTGCTGGCCTGGGTGGGCGGCACCGCGCTGCTGCTGGGCGGCTTCATGGCCTTCCTGTCCACGCTTTCGGTGGCGGCGCTGGGCGCGCTGTCCTCGCTGCTGGGCAACCTGACGCTGTTCGCGCTGATCCTGTTCTTCCTGGTCGTGGCCGCGATCCGCAAGGTTCCCGTCTACGAAAGCTTCATCGAGGGCGCCAAGGACGGCTTCGACGTGGCCAAGGGGTTGCTGCCCTATCTGGTCGCCATGCTGTGCGCGATCGGCGTGCTGCGGGCCTCGGGCGCGCTCGACTTCGCGCTGGACGGGCTGCGCCTGGCCATCCAGTGGCTGGGTTTCGACACCCGTTTCGTGGACGCCCTGCCCACCGCGCTGGTCAAGCCTTTCTCCGGCAGCGCGGCCCGCGCGCTGATGATAGAGACCATGCAGAACCACGGCGTGGACAGCTTCCCCGCGCTGCTGTCGGCCACCATACAGGGCAGCACCGAAACCACTTTCTACGTGGTGGCCGTGTACTTCGGCGCGGTCGGCATCCAGCGCACGCGGCATGCCGTGGGCTGCGCGCTGCTGGCCGACCTGGCCGGCGTGCTGGCCGCCATAGGCGTGTGCTACTGGTTCTTCGGCTGACCCGCCGGCGCGGCGATCGGCCGCGCGCCCTTGGCCTGCGCGAAGGCCCGCAGCGAATCGAGCATGAGCGCCAGCATGTGCGCCGCCGCCGGCGACAACGACCGGCCCTCGCCATGCAGCACGCCGACACGGCGCTCGATGCGCGGCGCCGCCAACGGCACGAACGCCAGGTCGTGCTCGACCGCCGGCCGCGCCAGCGTCGGCAGCACGGTAATTCCCAGGCCCGCCTTCACGGCGGCGATCAGCGACGTCCGGTTCTTGATGACCAGGTGGGGCCGTTGGAGCAGCGCCGCCACGCGATGCCCGCGCAGCGCATGGAAAGTGGTGTTCTCGATGATGGGTTCGCCTTCCAGGATCCGCCAGGGCACCGGTCTCCCGCGCCCGGCGATGGGATGGTCGCGGCGGCAGACGACGCCGAACGTGTCCTGGGCCACGGGTATGCAGCGCAGGCCCGCGAGGTCCGCGCCCACTCCGGCGATGCCGAGCTGGGCCTCGCCGCTGGCCACCATGGGGCCGACCTGCGGCGAGGACACGTCGGCGATTTTCAGGCTGACGCCGGGATGATCCGCGGCGAACCGCCGCAGCACCCGGGGCAGCCATTCCTCCGCCAGCGACGGCATGACGGCCAGGGCGATCGACCCCTGCTCGCCCGACGCCAGCAGGCCGACCTCGTTCTGCACGCGGTCGTGCAGCGCCACCAGCTCCCGCAGCAGCGGCAGCACGGACTCGCCCAGGGGCGTAAGGCGGGCCTGGTGCCCGTGCTCGAACAGGCTGCCGCCTACCTGGGCCTCGAGGTTCTGCATGGCCAGCGTGACCGCGGCCTGGGTGCGGTGGGTTTCCTCGGCCGCGGCCCGCAGGCTTTGCCGCGTGGCGGCGATGACGAACTGACGAAGCTGGGGGATCTTGAACGCCTCGGGCATGGGGACGTGGCCGGTTTTCCAGTAAGTCTTAATTTTAATTAAAAAAATTAAAATTGTTAAAAGCCCGGGAAGCACGGATAGTGGGCGGCATCGCCACGGCAAGACCGTGGGCAACGTCAACCGGAGACTTCATGTCCACTCCCGCATCCATGTGGCCGGGCGGCGCGCGCATCGTCGTGGCGCTGACCTTCCTGGTCGAAAGCTGGTCCGAGGGCAAGGCCCCGCCCTACTCGCCCATGACGAGTCCCCCCAAGCCGGGCGCGAAGGACCTGGCCGGCATCACCTGGTCGGAATATGGCGCGCGGGCCGGCGCCTACCGGCTGATGCGGCTGGCGCGCGACCGCGGGCTGCCCGCCACGTTCTGCGTCAACGCGCGGGTGGCCGAACTGTTTCCCGAGGTCATCCACGCCATCGTCGGCCAGGGCTTCGAGCTGGCGGGCCACAATTACGCGCAGGACGAGGTGCTGCCCGGCCTGGACGAAGCGGAGGAACGCGCCCTGATCCGCAAGAGCCTGGACATCCTGCATCGCACCGCCGGGGTGCGGCCCCAAGGATGGCTGAGCTCGACCATCGCGACCACCGAACGGACGGCGGACCTGCTGGCCGAGGAAGGCATGCTCTGGCATGGCGACTACAACTACCTGGACCTGCCCTGCCAGATCCAGACCCGGCACGGCGGCATGGTCGCCATCCCGCACAGCGATTTCGCCGACAACCGCGTGCTGCGCGCCGCCCCGCGCGACTTCTTCCAGTGCTACCGGGACACCTTCGATTTCCTGTATCGCAAGGAACCCAACGCGTTCATCAACATCACCGTGCATGGCCACTTCGGCGGGCGGCCGCTGATCAGCGCGATGCTGGACGAGGTGCTGGGCTACATCGCCGCCCATCCCGGCGTCTGGTTCCCCCGGCACGATGAGCTGGCCCGCTGGGTCAACGAAAACCGCATCGGATTCATTCCTTATTCCGTGCGCTTCCCGCCCGCGGCCTGACACGGCGACGGCCGCCTCTCGCGCGGCCGCGACCACGAACATCAAGGAGACACCATGAACCCGATGAGGCGGGCGCTGGCCGCCCTGTGCCTGATGCCCCTGCCGGCCCTGGCCGGCACCTATCCCGACCGCCCGGTCCGGGTGGTCGTGCCTTTCGCGGTGGGCGGCGCCGCCGACACCGTGGCCCGGGCCGTGGCCCACAAGCTGGGCGAGGCGCTGGGGCAGACCTTCATCGTCGACAACCGCGCCGGCGCCAACAGCATGATCGGCTCCGAACTGGTGGCGCGGGCCGCCCCGGACGGCTACACGCTGCTGATGCAGCTCGGGCCGCCCCACAACACGCTGCCATTCTTCTCGCGCAACGTCCCCTACGATCCGGTCAAGGACTTCACGCCGGTGGCGATGATAGGCACGGCGCCGCAGGCCATGGTGGTCAACGCCGCGCTGCCCGTGAAGGACCTGAAGGAATTCCTGGCCTATGCCAAGGCGCGCCCGGGCAAGCTCTCGTATGGGACATCGGGCGTCGGTTCATCCCAGCAACTGGGCGGCGAACTGCTCAAGGCCTCGACCGGCATAGACATGATCCACGTGCCCTACAAGGGTGGCGCGCCGGCGCTCAACGACGTGGTGGGAGGACAGGTGCCCGTGGGCATCCTGGTCCTTTCCAACGTCCTGCCGCACGTGAAGGCGGGCAAGCTGCGTCTGCTGGGGGTGCTGCAGGCCGAGCGCGCCAAGGCCGCGCCCGAGGTCCCCACGCTGGCCCAGGCGGGCCTGGCGGGCTTCGCCGTGCCGGACACCTGGGTGGGACTGCTCGGCCCGGCGGGCATGCCGCCCGCCGTGGTCGAGAAACTGCGCGGCGGCATCGAAGACGCCCTGGCCTCGCCGGACCTGCAGGAACGCCTGGAGACCGCGGGCTTCGAGGTCGAGGCGCATCCTTCGCCGGCGACATTCGCGTCGCTGCTGGCCAGCAGCGTGGACACCTACCGGGGCATCGTCGCCAAGGCGGGCATCCAGCCCGAGTAGCGCGCCGCGCCGCCGGATGGCGGCGCGATCAGACCACGCCGGCCTCGTGCAGCACGTCGGCCAGCGCGATGAACTGCGCCACCGACAACGCCTCGGCGCGCGCGGTTTCCGGTATCCCCAGTCGTTCCCAGGGCACCAGCCCCGCCCAGTCGCCCAGCCCCCGCCGCAGCATCTTGCGGCGCTGGGCGAACGCGCGGGCCACGGTGGCCGACAGGGCTTCCTCGCTGCGCGCGCGCGGCCGGTCGGCCGGCAGCGGGATCATGCGCACGACGGCCGAGACCACGCGTGGCGGCGGATCGAAGGCCTCGGGCGGCACGTCGAACAGCTTCTCCATGTCGTAGCGCGACTGCAGCATGACCGACAGGCGCCCGTAGTCGGCATCGCCCGGCCGGGCCACCATGCGGTCGATGACTTCCCGCTGCAGCATGAAATGCTGGTCGCGCACCTGGTCGGCATAGGCCATCAGGTGAAACAGCAGCGGGCTGGAAATGTTGTAGGGCAGGTTGCCCACCACGCGCAGCGCCTGGCCGAACGGCGCGAAATCCACCGTCAGCACGTCGGCCTCGGTCACCTGCAGGCGCTCGGGCGGATACTGCCCCCGCAGCCGCGCCGCCAGGTCGCGGTCGATCTCGACGACCTTCAGGCAATCGAGCCTGTCCAGCAGCGGCCGGGTCAGCGCCGACAGGCCGGGACCGATCTCGACCACGTTGTCGGACCGGCGCGGGTTCACCGCGCGGACGATGGAATCGGTGATGCTTTCGTCGACCAGGAAGTGCTGGCCGAAGCGCTTGCGCGCCTGATGTTTCATGCGGAAGCTCCGGAGCCGGCGGCCTGGGCACCCGCTCGTATCATCTGGAGGGCCGTGACGATGGCCTCCTGCAAACTGCCGGGATCGGCCTTGCCCGTTCCCGCCAGGTCCAGCGCGGTGCCGTGGTCCACCGAGGTCCGCACATAGGGCAGGCCCAGGGTGATGTTGACGCCGTGCCCGAAACTCGCGTGCTTGAGCACGGGCAGGCCCTGGTCATGGAACATGGCCAGGGCCGCGTCGAACTGCGCGACGTGCGCGGGCACGAACAGCGTATCGGCGGGCAGCGGCCCGCGCGCGTCGATACCCGCGGCGCGGGCGCGCGCGATGGCAGGTTCGATGACCTCGATTTCTTCACGCCCCAGGTGGCCGCCTTCGCCGGCGTGCGGATTCAGGCCGCACACGGCGATGCGCGGGTTCGCCAGCCCGAAGCGCCGGCGCAGGTCGGCGTCCAGGATGCGCAGGACCTGGTCCAGCGTCTGCGCGGTGACCGCATCGGGCACCGCCCGCAGCGGCAGGTGCGTAGTCGCCAGCGCCACCCGCAGGCCGCCGCCGGCCAGCATCATGACGACCTTGTCGACGCCCGCCCGCTCCTGCAGATATTCGGTATGCCCCGAGAAGGCCACGCCGGCATCGTTGATCACGCCCTTGTGGACCGGCGCGGTAACGATGGCCTGCGCCCGGCCATCGGCCACCATGGCGATGGCCGCATCCAGCGTGTCGAGCACGTAGCGCCCATTGGCCACCGCCAGCCTGCCCGGCTCGGAGGGCACGCGCAGCGGCACATGATGCACCGCCACCCCCGCCAACGCCGCGGCATCCCGCCCGCCGCGCTGCGCGAGCAGATCGCGATCGCCCACCAGCACCAGCTCCACGTCCGCCGGCACCCGCCCCGCCCCGCGCTCGCCCGCGAACCACGCCGCGGCCGCGACCGACAACTCAGGCCCGATCCCCGCCGGTTCGCCGGTCGTCAAGACCAGCCTGCGCATCGCACTCATCTCACTCATCCGCCAGCCCAACGACCGGCCATCACAAAAAAACAAAAAACGGCGCCCAAGACGCCGTCCCCCACCCGCCGGGTAGTACCCCAGGGCACCGCGGATCCGGCTCCGCCGGTCCGCCAGTGCCGCCCCCTGGGGGGCGCCCGTCAGGGCGTAGGGGGGGGATTCAGTCTCATTTCGACATAGGCCTTGTCCCGCAACTGCCGCGCCCAGTCTTCGTACGCCTGGTCCAGCTTACGCTGGAACAGCGTCTGGCGCGCCTCGGCCCGCTGCCGTTCGCGGCCGACGTCCTGCGTGCGACGCTCGACGACCTGGATCAGGTGCCAGCCGAACGGCGACTGCACGGGCTCGCTCACCTGGCCGGGCTGCAGCGCGTCCATGGCGCGCTCGAACTCCGGCACGGTTTCCTGGGGCGACAGCCAGCCCAGGTCGCCGCCCTGTGGCGCCGACGAATCGTTGGAATACTGGCGGGCCATGTCGGCGAAGTTCGCCCCACCCTGCACGATGCGCTGGCGGATGTTCACCAGCCGCTCGCGCGCCTGCTCGGCGGTCAGCACCTCGGTGGGCCGGATCAGGATGTGGCGGGCATGGGTCTGCCGCACCGGCATCGCGCCGCCCGTGCCGCCGCCGGACGACTTGCGGTCGACCAGCTTGATGATGTGGAAGCCGTTGCCGCTCTGGATGATCTCGCTGATGCCGCCGGGGCTCAATTGCGCCACCGCGTCGACGAACATCGACGGCCAGCGGTCGGCGGGACGGGAACCGAGATCGCCGCCGCGCAGGGCCTCTTCGCCATCCGAGGACGACGCCGCCAACTGGGCGAAGTCGGCGCCGCCGCGCGCCTGCTGGAGCAGGGTCTCCGCCTTGCGGCGCAGGCGCGCCACCATGTCCGACGAGCTGCCCTCGGGCACGCGCACCAGGATCTGCGCCAGCGTCAGGTCGGAAGGCGCGGCTTCGTGCTGCTCGGACAGATAGGCATCGATCTCGGGTTCCGAGATCTGGATCTGGCTGTCCACCGCGCGTTCGCGCAAGCGCAGCAGCGTGATCTCCTGCCGCAGGTCTTCGCGATAGACCGAGAACGGCAGCCCGTCGCGTTCGATCTGGTCGCGCATCTGCGACACGGACACGTTGTTCTGCTGGGCGATGCGGCTGATGGCGCGGTCCAGTTGCAGGTCGTCGATGCGGATGCCGGTCTGCGCCGCTTCCTGCAACTGGGTCTTCTCGACGACCATGCGTTCGAGGACCTGCCGCTCGAGCGTGGCCGCGTCCGGCGGCGCGATCTGCTGGCGCGCCAGCGTGGCCTGGGCGGCGTGCACGCGGGCGTCGAGTTCGCGGCGGGTGATGACGTCGGTGTTGACCACCGCGACGATGTTGTCGCCCATCTGGATGCGCGAACCGTTCGTGCTGCGCGGCGCCTGCGCGGCGGGAGCCGCCGGGGCCGCGGGAGCCTGGCTGGCGGGCGGCGCGGATTGAGGTCCGAGCAGGGTGGGACCGTTGCCGCCCGGCGAGCCGCCGAGGTCGCCGGGCATGCGCAGCCCCTGGGCCACCGCCGAACCGCCCGCCAAAGCGGCCAGGCAGCAAAGGGCGACGCCGTGGGCCGCTTTCGTCATTCTGGGCAATACCTTGGAAACCATCATTCGTACCTTTCGAACACCGTCCCTTTCTCAGGCGGCGGGTTGATTACCTGATAACCCGGGATGCTCCGGCGCAGCGTCGTCATCGGGCTCGCCCCGATGCCGCCGAATCCGGTCAGCTCGAGCTGGAAGAACATCGCGGTCGTGGCGTTGTCCTTGGCCACCGCGTAGCGCTGGCCGACCAGGCGGAAAGCCCAGCAGCACCCGCCGTTGTATTCGATGCCGGCCACCGCCTCGGCAATCCGGTTCTCGAGCAGCGAATAGTTGATGCGCCCGATGCCGAACCAGCGGGGCGCGAGCGGCCACTGGAAGGCGATGTCGATCAACTCCTGCCCCGGCACGCTGATCGTCTCCCGCTTGTAGCGGTAGGCCAGCGATATCGTGCTGAGGCGTTGCGGGCTCCATCGCGCGCCGATCGTGGACCGGGTCACCCGCTCGATCTTGGGATTGTATTGCACCGTCGTCTCGCCGCTGAGCGTGGACGTCAGCGCGCCATAGACCGACACCAGGAAATCGGAACGGCCGTCGGAACTGGGCTCCTCGCCCGGCAGCGTGACCCGCTGGTCGCTGAAGTACAGCCGCTGGGCGCCCATGATGCGCGCGCGCTCCACGCCGGTCTTGGGATCGAGCCAGCGCGTGGTCAGCGCCGCGGTCAGCTGGTTGGCCTCGGCGATCCGGTCCCAGCCCGAGTAAAGGTTCTCGGAGAAGATCTGGGCGAAGTTGAAGTCGGCCAGCGCCGTGTCGTAGATGGGCAGGTTCGACTGGTTGCGGTACGGCACCCGCAGGTAGTACAGGCGCGGCTCCAGGGTCTGGCGGGCTTCCTTGCCGAGCAGCGTGCTGTCGCGCTCGAAGATCAGGCCGGTGTCCAGCGACATGATGGGCACCGTCCGGTTCGCGGTGTAGGACGCCGCGCCCTGGTAGGAATCGGTGTTGTAGCGGGTGGAATGGATGCCGATCTTGGGAATGAAGAAACCGCCCGGCCGGATGATGGGGTACGACACCGACGGATACGCATAGGCGCGCGAACCGTTCACCAGCGTATTGCTGCGAAAGCGCGTGGCGTCGGCGTCCATGCGCACGTCGAAACCGTTCCAGTCGTAGCGCTGGCCGGTCAGGTGCAGTTGCGGCTCGCGGCCGTACGGCGGCACGATGGGCGCCAGCGGATCCTGCAAGGTCTGGTAGCTGATCACGCGGCCATAGGCTTCCCAGTATCCCTGCTGCCAGTTCAGCGAGAACGAGCGCTCCAGCGTCGCGGTCGAGGCCAGGCCCGTGCCCAGCACGGACAGGTCGCGGAAATAGGCGTCGTCCGAGGCCTTGGAGACGTTCCAGTTGAAACCCAGGTTGGGCGTCAGTTGCTGCCGGTGCTGCGAACTGAACAGATAGCGGTCGCGCTGCGCGACCCGGTCGTCGGGCAGGTAGCTCAGCCGCGTCACCCCGCTGAACGAAGGCTCCAGGTAGCGGAACTCGCCCGACAGCTGCAGCCCGCGGCGGGTCATGAACTTGGGCGTCAACGTGGCGTCGCGGTTGGGCGCGATGTTGAAGTAGTACGGGATCGAGAATTCCGGACCGCTCTTGCTGGTCAGGCCGAACGTGGGCGACAGGAAGCCCGACTTGCGCTCGTTGTTCAGCGGGAAGGAAATGATGGGCGAAGCCAGGATGGGGACGTTCTTGAAATAGAGCACCCCGCCGTAGCCCACCCCGGTGCCGGCGTCATAGTCGAAGTCGGCCCGCCGGGCGCGAAGCTCCCAGTCAGGCGTCTCGCACGCGCATCCCGAATAGCGCACCCTGTCGGCGCGGACCCGGTTCTGCCCCAGCATGCGGATGCGCTCGGCCGAACCGCTGCCGCCATTGAGGCCGAAGAAGAACCGGGCGTTGTCGATCTCGCCCGTGCCGCTGCTCATGTTGAGCTTGAGCCTGGGGCCGGTCAGCAGGTTGCCGTCGCGGATCAGCCGTACGTTGCCCAGCGCGTCCAGTTCGTCCTCGACCTGGTCGTACTCGATGGCGTCGCCCTTCAGGATGATGTCCTGGCGCCGCACCTGCGCATTGCCTTCCAGCCTGAGCTTGTCCTGGTCCTCGGCCGTGAGCGTGTCGGCCTGCATGAACACCGGCAACTGGTCGGGATCATAGGTATGTTCGCGCAGGCCCGGCGACAGGCGCAGGCCGGGGCCGGATACCGGCCCGGCACCGGCCGGGGACTCGGACGGACCGTCTTGCGCATAGGCCAGCGGCGCTACCGCAAATGCTGCAAACAGGCTGAACCACCGGATCAATCGCACGGGCCTCGAGGAATGAAAAAACGGAAAGTCGAAGAATACGCGAGCCGGCGGCCGCGCGCGGTAAAAAAAGATAGCGGCCCGCCGGCTTTCGCCGGGGGCGCCGGACCCCGCCGAAAAGGGGCCGGTTCGTTCCGGGAACCGATATCGGTCGGTATTATAGGAGGCATGAATGCCATCCCCGATCAAGCCGCCGGCCAGGCCGGCGCCGACCCCCGGCGAGCCCAGGCCGCCGCCTGGCTGTCCAGCCTTCCCCCCGAGCTCGAACTCGACCCGTCCAGCCTCCAGCCCGCCTCCAGCGACGCCAGCTTCCGGCGGTATTTCCGGGTCGCCATGGGCCCGGGCACCGCGGTCGTGATGGACGCCCCGCCCGACAAGGAAGACTGCCGCCCCTTCCTGCACGTGGCCGGACTGCTGCACGACGCCGGGGTGCACGTGCCGCGCGTGCTGGCGCAGGACCTGGGCCAGGGCTTCCTGCTGCTGTCCGACCTGGGGCGCACGACCTACGTCGATTACCTGCGCGGCACGCCGACCCCGCACGATACCCACCGCATCTACATGGACGCGCTGGCGGCGCTGGTGAAGTTGCAACAAAGCGCAACCACCGGCCTGGTGCGCTATGACAAGGCCCGCCTGGCAACCGAACTCGAGCTGTTTCCCGACTGGTACGCCGCGCGCTACCGCGGCCTGCCCCTGGACGCGGCCGACCGGACCGCGCTCGACGCCGTGTTCCAGACGCTGATCGATGCCAATCTGGCCCAGCCCTTCGTGCTGGTGCACCGCGACTACCACTCGCCCAACCTGATGCTGACCGACCTGCCGGCGGGCGGCCCCGACTACGGCCCCAATCCCGGCGTCATCGACTTCCAGGACGCGGTCGTGGGCCCCATCACCTACGACCTCGCCTCGGTGCTGACCGACGCCCGCACCACCTGGGACGAGTCGCAGCAGCTCGACTGGGGCATCCGGTACTGGGAAATGGCGCGCAAGGCCGGCCTGCCGGTGGCGGCCGACTTCGCCGATTTCCATCGGGCCTACGAATGGATGGGACTGCAGCGCAACCTGCGCATCCTGGGCGTCTTCTCCCGCCTGGCCCACCGCGACGGCAAGCTCGGCTACCTGGACCACATGCCGCGCGTGAACACCTACGTGCGGCAGGTCGCCGGCCGCTATCTGGCCTTCAAGCCGCTGATCAAGCTGCTGGACAAGCTGGACGGGCGGACTCCCGACACCGGGTACACGTTCTGATGCGTGCCATGATCCTGGCGGCCGGACGCGGCGAACGCATGCGGCCGCTGACCGACACCACCCCCAAGCCGCTGCTGCCGGCCGGCGGCAAGCCCTTGATCGTCTGGCACATCGAACGGCTGGCGCGCGCGGGACTGCGCGACATCGTCGTCAATCATGCCTGGCTGGGCGCGCGCATCGAGGAAGCGCTGGGCGACGGCTCGCGCTGGGGCGTGCGCGTGCGCCATTCGGCCGAGGCCACCGCGCTGGAAACGGCCGGCGGCATCCGCCAGGCCCTGCCCCTGCTGGGCGACGAGCCCTTCCTGGTGATCAACGGCGACATCTGGACCGATTGGGATCCCGCCCTGGCACAGGCCGCCGCCGGCGACCTGTCGCGGCAGGACCGCCTGGCCTGGCTGGTACTGGTCGACAATCCCGCCCACCATCCCACCGGCGATTTCCACCTGGCATCCTGCGGCCTGGTCCGGGACGGCGATCCGCGGCTGACCTTCGCCGGCATCGGCGTCTACCAGCCGGCCTTGTTCGCCTGCCTGCCGGCGGGCGAGCCGGCCAGGCTGGCGCCCCTGCTGCGCGCCGCCATGGCCCGCGGCCAGGTCGGCGGCATGCACCACCGGGGGCGCTGGACCGACGTGGGCACGCCGCAGCGCCTGGCCGACCTCGATGCCAGCCTACAATAAACCCTGGTCATTCCCGCGCACGGATCCATCGCCATGAGCATTCCCGCCCAGGACCTCTCCCCCTTCGCCGCGCGCCGCCGCCGCGTGCTGGACGTCATGCGCGCCCGAGGCGGCGGCATCGCGATCCTGCCCACCTCGCGCGAGCTCGTCCGCAACCGCGACGCCGAATTCCCGTTCCGCTTCGACAGCGATTTCTTCTACCTGACCGGCTTTCCCGAACCCGAGGCCTGGCTGGTCCTGATCGCGGGTGCGCAAGACCGCAGCATCCTGTTCTGCCGCAGCAAGAACCTGGAACGCGAGATCTGGGACGGCTACCGGGTCGGCCCGGACGCGGCCGCCGAGCAGTTCGGCTTCGACCGCGCGCTGCCGGTCGAGGCGCTGGCCGACGAACTGCCCAAGCTCATCGCCGACCAGCCCGCGCTGTTCGTGCCCATGGGCAGCGACCGCCTGTTCGACACCCACCTGCGCGGATGGCTGGAGCGGGTGCGCGCCATGGGCCGGTCCGGCGCCACCGCGCCCGCCAGCAGCTACGACCTGCGGGCCATCCTGGCGGAAATGCGCCTGGTCAAGGACGCCTTCGAGATCGAAACCATGCGCCGGGCCGGCGCCATTTCCGCAGGCGCCCACGTGCGCGCCATGCGAGCGTCGCGCCCGGGCCTGCGCGAATACGAGATCGAGGCCGAACTGCTGCACGAATTCCGCCGCCACGGCTCGCAGTCGGTCGCCTACAACTCCATCGTCGCCACCGGCCACAACGCCTGCGTGCTGCACTACCGCGCCGGCGACGCCGAGCTCAAGGACGGCGACCTGCTGCTGATCGACGCCGGCTGCGAACTGGATGGCTATGCGTCGGACATCACCCGTACCTTCCCCGTCAACGGCCGCTTCAGCGGACCGCAGCGCGCGCTGTACGACCTGGTGCAGGAAGCGCAGAACGCTGCCGCCGCCCTGACCCGTCCCGGCGCGCGCTGGAACGAGGGCCACGACGCGGCGGTCCGCGTGCTGGCCCAGGGCATGATCGACGAGGGCCTGCTGACCGGCACGCTGGACGGCGTACTGGAATCCCAGCAGTACACCCGCTTCTACATGCACCGTACCGGCCACTGGCTGGGCATGGACGTGCACGACGTGGGCGACTACCGCGAACCGGGCGCGGCGGCGTCCGCGGACGAGCCCCGCCCATGGCGCGAGCTGCGGCCGGGCATGGTGCTCACCATCGAGCCGGGCATCTACGTCCGCCCCGCGGCCGACGTGCCCGAGCGGTTCTGGGACATCGGCATCCGCATCGAGGACGATGCCGTCGTGACCGAATCCGGCTGCGAACTGATCACCCGCGGCGTCCCCGTTGCCGCCGACGAGATCGAAGCCCTGATGCGGGGCTGAAGCGGGCATGCAAGCGGACGTCACCATCCTGGGCGGCGGCCCGGTCGGGGCCACGCTGGCGCTGCTCCTGGCCCGGGCGACCTCCCGGCCCGAGCGCATCGTGCTGTGCCGGCCCCGGCGCCCCGCGGTCGTCTCCGCCGACACGACGGCCGACCCGCGCTCGATGGCGCTCAACCATGGCAGCCGGGTGCTGCTGGCGTCGCTGGGAGCCTGGCCGGCCGGCGGCGCCGACATCCTGCACGTCCACGTCTCGCAGAAGGGCCGCCTGGGCCGCACCCACATCTCGCACGCCGATTTCGGCGTGCCGGCGCTGGGCACGGTGGTGCCCTATCCGGGCATCGTCGAAGCCCTGGACGCCGCGCTGGCGCTGTCGGGCATCACCATCCGCGCGGGCGAGCCTGCCGCCATCCTGCGCCAGGAGGGCGACGCCGCGGTGGTCGGCCAGGACGGCCAGGAATGGACCACCCGGGCCTGCGTCCACGCCGAAGGGGGTACCTTCGACCACCAGGCCCGCAACGACCTGCACCGCGACTACGGCCAGCATGCCGTGCTGGCCATCGTCCGCGCCAGCCGCCCGCGCCCGGGCTGGGCCTGGGAACGCTTCACCACCGAGGGCCCGCTGGCGCTGCTGCCCTACCCCGCCGGCCCCGCCCACGACACCGGCCGCTACGCGCTGGTCTGGTGCTGCCGCCCCGGCCATGCCGAGCGCCTGGCGGCCCTGGACGACGGCGCCTTCGCCGACGCCCTGGGCCGGACCTTCGGCACCCGGCTGGGCGGCTTCGCCGCCGCCGGCCCGCGCCACCGCTATCCCTTGGGCATCAATCTGCGCCGCCACGTGGTCGATGGCGTCACCGTGGCCATCGGCAACGCCGCCCAGACCCTGCACCCGGTGGCCGGCCAGGGCATGAACCTCGGCCTGCGCGATGCCGCCCGGCTGGCCGAAAGCCTCGCGCCCCTGCTGCGCGACCCGTCCGCCCGCGCGGCGCCGCTGCTGTCGGCCTATGCCCGCGCCCGTGGAGCCGACCGCTGGCTGACCAGCGGCCTGACCGATTTCATGCCGCGCATCTTCGCGACCGGCCTGGCACCGGTCGAGCATGCCTGCGGCCTGGCCTTGCTGGGCCTGGACGTGTCGCGCACCCTGCGCGGGCCGCTGGCGCGACAATTGATGGAAGGGCTGCGGGCCTGATCGCCGCGGCGCCCCGACAGCGGTACAATCCCCGCCTTCCTCGGACATTTTTGCCCACGCGCCGCAACCCCCATGAATGGGGCTGACGGCGCATCCAGCCATGCGCATCGGCCCCTACGACCTTCCGAACAACGTTTTCGTCGCTCCCATGGCCGGCGTGACGGACCGTCCGTTCCGCCAGTTGTGCAAGCGGCTGGGTGCCGGCCACGCCGTGTCCGAGATGGCCGCCAGCAACCCGCGCCTGTGGAACAGCGTCAAGACTTCGCGCCGCCTGGACCACGAGGGCGAAAGCGACCCCATCGCCGTGCAGATCGCCGGCAGCGATCCCGGGATGATGGCGCAGGCCGCCGTCTTCAACGTCGGCAAGGGTGCCCGCATCATCGACATCAACATGGGCTGTCCGGCCAAGAAGGTCTGCAACGTGGCCGCCGGCTCGGCCCTGCTGCGCGACGAGGATCTGGTCGCGCGCATCCTGGAAGCCGTCGTGCGCGCCTGCGAGCCGCTGGGCGTGCCCGTCACGCTCAAGACCCGCACCGGCTGGCGCCGGGCCGACCGCAACGTGCTGCGCGTGGCGCGGCGCGCGCAGGACATCGGCATCGCGGCCCTGGCCCTGCACGGCCGCACCCGCGAGGACCTGTACATGGGCGAGGCGGAGTACGAGACCATCGCCGCGGTCAAGGCCGAGCTCGCCATTCCCGTCATCGCCAATGGCGACATCGACTCTCCCGAGAAGGCGCGCAGCGTGCTGGAGGCCACCGGCGCCGACGCCGTCATGATCGGCCGGGCGGCCCAGGGCCGGCCCTGGCTGTTCCGGGAAATCGACCACTACCTGCGCACCGGAACCCGCCTGCCCGCTCCCACGCAGTCGGAGATGCGCGAACTGCTGCTGCAGCACCTGGACGACCACTACCGTTTCTACGGCGAGTACACGGGCGTGCGGACCGCGCGCAAGCATATCGGCTGGTATCTGGGCTCGCTGCCGGGAGGGCCGCAGTTCTGTGCGCAGCTGAATTTGATAGAAAACACGCGCGACCAATGGCAGGCGGTGGCCGACTGGTTCGATCGCCCCGCAACGCCAGCCTCGCGGCTGGCCGCCTAGGCCGCGCATCAAGGAAACAACCAATGAAAGAACATACGCTTGAAGAGTGCGTACGCCACACCCTGGACCGCTACTTCAAGGATCTCGAAGGCGAGACGACCAGCGGCATCTGGGACATGGTGCTGACGGCCGTCGAGCGTCCCATGCTGGAGGTCGTGCTGGAGAAGGCCGACCGCAACCAGTCGCGCGCCGCCGAGATGCTGGGCATCAACCGCAACACCCTGCGCAAGAAGCTCGACCACTACCAGATCAAGGTCTGACGCGGCCCCCTCATCCCCATTGTCCCGTGCCGGCCCTGGCACGCCATTCTGCCCCACACTCATGAAAATCGAACGCGCGCTTCTTTCCGTTTCCGACAAATCCGGCATCGTCGACTTCGCCAGGGCCTTGCACGACCGCGGCGTGCAACTGCTGTCCACCGGCGGCACGGCCAAGCTGCTGGCCCAGGCCGGCCTGCCCGTGCAGGAAGTTTCCGACTACACCGGTTTTCCCGAGATGATGGACGGCCGCGTCAAGACGCTGCATCCGAAGATCCACGGCGGCCTGCTGGCCCGCCGCGACGCCCAGGCGCACCTGGACGCCATCGCCAGCCACGGCATCGGCCGCATCGACCTGCTGGTGGTGAACCTCTATCCCTTCCGCGAGACCGTCGCCAAGCCCGGCTGCACCTTCGCCGACGCCGTCGAGAACATCGACATCGGCGGACCGGCCATGCTGCGCGCGGCGGCCAAGAACCATGGCACCGAAGCCGGCGGCGTCACGGTCGTCATCGATCCGGCCGACTATGCCCAGGTGCTCGAGGAAATGGACGCCACCGGCGCGACCTCCTACGCCCTGCGCCTGAACCTGGCCAAGAAGGTGTTCGCCCATACCGCCTCGTACGACGGCGCGATCGCCAACTACCTGACCAGCCTGACCGACGCGCCGGCCCAGGAGGCCGTGCCCGTGCGCGAGGCCTACCCCGAGATCCTGAGCTTCCAGGCCACCAAGAGCCAGGCCATGCGCTACGGCGAGAACCCGCACCAGTCCGCGGCCTTCTATCGCGACACCGCGCCGGCCGCCGGCCTGCTGGCCAACTACCGCCAGCTGCAGGGCAAGGAACTGTCCTACAACAACATCGCCGACGCCGACGCCGCATGGGAATGCGTACGCACCTTCGATGCGCCGGCCTGCGTCATCGTCAAGCACGCCAATCCTTGCGGCGTGGCGGTATCCACCGACGCGCTCCACGCCTACCAGCAGGCGTTCAAGACCGACCCCACGTCCGCCTTCGGCGGCATCATCGCCTTCAACCGTCCGGTGGACGCCGCCACCGCGCAGGCGGTCAGCAAGCAGTTCGTCGAAGTGCTGCTCGCCCCCGCCTACGAGGCCGGCGCGCTGGAGATCTTCGCCGCCAAGCAGAACGTGCGCCTGCTCGAGATCCCGATGGGCGACGGCGTGAACGCTTTCGACGTCAAGCGCGTGGGCGGCGGCTGGCTGGTGCAGCAGCCCGATTCGTTCAACGTCGCGCGCGACCAGCTCAAGGTCGTCACCAAGGTCGCGCCCACCGAAGCCCAGATGGACGACCTGCTGTTCGCCTGGAAGGTGGCCAAGTTCGTCAAGTCCAACGCCATCGTGTTCGTGGGCGGCGGCATGACGCTGGGCGTGGGCGCCGGCCAGATGAGCCGCGTCGATTCCGCCCGCATCGCGTCGATCAAGGCCGAGAACGCCGGCCTGTCGCTCAAGGGATCGGCCGTGGCTTCCGATGCCTTCTTCCCGTTCCGCGACGGCCTGGACGTGGTCGTGGACGCGGGCGCGAGCTGCGTCATCCAGCCCGGCGGCAGCATGCGGGACGCGGAAGTCATCGCGGCGGCCGACGAACGCGGCATCGCGATGGTGCTGACGGGCACCCGCCACTTCCGCCATTGAAAATGCCCCCCCCCTACGCGCTTACGCGCGCCCGGCATGGTGAGCCCCCAGCCGCTACGCGACAGCCCCCCGAGGGGGCCGGGACCCGCCTTGGGGCGGCCCGGCGCCGGGTCCCGAGGGCGGCGCTGGCGGACCGGCGGAGCCGGATCCGCGGCGCCCTGGTTATGGGGTAGGCTGACGTTATGCGTATTCTGGGGGTGGATCCGGGATTGCGGCGTACGGGGTTCGGCGTGATCGAATCGGAGGGGCCGCGGCTGCGCTATGTCGCCAGCGGGACCATCGTGGTGCCCGCCGACGACGACCTGTCGGCGCGGCTCAAGATCATCCTGGACAACCTGCGGCAGGTCGTGCGCGACACCGCGCCCGACTTCGCCGCCGTCGAGAAGGTGTTCGTCAACACCAACCCCGCCTCGACGCTGCTGCTGGGCCAGGCGCGCGGCGCGGCGCTGTGCGCGCTGGCCGACACCGGGCTGCCGGTGCACGAATACACCGCGCTGCAGATCAAGAAATCGGTGGTGGGCACCGGGCGGGCCGCCAAGACCCAGGTACAGTCCATGGTGCAGCACCTGCTGTCGCTGGACGGCGCCCCCGCGGCCGATGCCGCCGACGCGCTGGCCTGCGCCATCTGCCATGCGCACATCTCCCCCATGGCCGACCGCCTGCGGGAGCATGGCAGCCATCCCGCCTTCGCCCGCCGCGGCACCCGGCTGCGGGCCGGAAGATTAGTATGACGCGCGACGACAAGTCGCCAAGGTGAATTCATGATCGGACGCCTGACCGGAACGCTGGTCGAGAAACAACCGCCCACCGTCTGCCTGGACGTGAACGGCGTGGGCTACGAGCTGGACGTGCCGATGAGCACGCTGTATTCCCTGCCCGAGCTCGGCGCCCGGGTGACGCTGCTCACCCACCTCGCCATACGCGAGGATGCCCACGTGCTGTACGGCTTCGGCACCGCGGCCGAACGCGCCACTTTCCGCGAACTCATCAAGGTCAGCGGCGTGGGCGCCAAGATCGCACTGGCCGTGCTGTCGGGCATGACGGTGGCCGAGCTGTCGCAGGCCGTCACCCTGCAGGAGGCCGGCCGCCTGACCCGCGTGCCGGGCATAGGAAAGAAGACGGCCGAGCGGCTGCTGCTGGAACTCAAGGGCAAGCTGGGCGCCGACCTCGGCGCCGCGGCCGGCCACGCGGTGGCGGACGGACAGGCCGACATCCTCAACGCCCTGGTGGCGCTGGGCTATTCCGAACGCGAGGCCGTGGCCTCGTTGAAGAACCTGCCGGCCGGCGTGGGCGTCTCGGAAGGCATCAAGCTGGCGCTCAAGGCGCTGGCACGCTAGGGCCGGCGGAGGCCGCATGCTCAGGATCTGGGGACGGCGCAGCTCCTTCAATGTACAGAAGGTGCTCTGGTTCGCGGGCGAACTGGGCCTGGCCTACGAGCACATCCCCGCCGGCGGCGAGCACGGCCTGGTCGATACGCCGGCGTTCCGGGCCCTGAACCCGCACGGCAAGGTACCGGTCATCGACGACGACGGCACCGTCGTCTGGGAATCGCACACCATCCTGCGCTACCTGGCGGCCCGCCACGGCGCCCCGGCCTTCTGGCCGGCCGACCCGGCCGCGCGCTCTCGGGCCGAACGCTGGATGGACTGGGCCCACACCGCGCTGCAACCCGCCTTCCTGACCGGCGTGTTCTGGGGCTACTACCGGACGCCCGAGCCCTTGCGCGATCTCGATGCCATCCGCGCCCGCGTCGAGGAATGCGCCGGGTATTTCCAGTTGCTGGATGCGCGACTGGCGAACCGGCCGTTTCTGGAAGGCGAACGGCTGACGCTGGCCGACATTCCCGCCGGCACGGCGCTGTACCGCTATTTCAGCCTGGACATCGCCCGGCCCGAGGTGCCCCATGTCAGGGCCTGGTACCAGCGGCTGCAGCAGCGGGCGCCCTATCGCGAGCACGTCATGGTGCCCTTCGGCGAACTGTACGGGCGGCTGGACTACTGAACCGGCGGCGCCCTCCGCAGGCCGGCGCGGAACGGGCTAACATACCAGCAGTTCAAGGCAGAATACCTCCATGGCGATCCAGCCCGACAAGCTTTCCATCCGAGACGACGCCCCCGACATGCGGGTGATCTCTCCGCGCGCCTCGTCTCCCAACGAAGAGGCCATCGAACGCGCGCTGCGCCCCAAGGCGCTCGACGAATACGTCGGCCAGCGCCGCATCCGCGAACAGCTCGAGATCTTCATCGCCGCCGCGCGCAACCGCCAGGAGTCGCTGGACCACGTCCTGCTGTTCGGCCCGCCGGGCCTGGGCAAGACCACGCTGGCCCATATCGTCGCGCGCGAGATGGGCGTCCAGTTGCGCCAGACCTCGGGCCCGGTGCTGGAGCGGCCGGGCGACCTCGCGGCGCTGCTGACCAACCTGGAACGCAACGACGTCCTGTTCATCGACGAGATCCATCGCCTGTCGCCGGTGGTCGAGGAAATCCTCTACCCCGCGCTCGAGGACTTCCAGATCGACATCCTGATCGGCGAAGGTCCCGCCGCCCGCAGCGTCAAGCTGGACCTGCAACCCTTCACGCTGGTCGGCGCCACCACCCGCGCGGGCATGCTGACCAATCCGCTGCGGGATCGCTTCGGCATCATCGCCCGGCTGGAGTTCTATACCGCCGACGAACTGTCCTCCATCGTGACCCGCAGCGCCGGCCTGCTCAACGCCGCCATCGCCGAGGACGGCGCCCGCGAGATCGCGCGCCGTTCGCGCGGCACGCCCCGCATCGCCAACCGGCTGCTGCGCCGGGTGCGCGACTACGCCGAGGTCAAGGCCGGCGGCCGCATCACCGGCGAAGTCGCCCACGCCGCCCTGTCCATGCTGGACGTCGACCCGGCCGGCCTGGACATCATGGACCGCAAGTTGCTGGAAGCGATCGTCTACAAGTTCGACGGCGGCCCCGTCGGCCTGGACAGCCTGTCCGCGGCCATCGGCGAGGAACGCGACACCATCGAGGACGTGATCGAGCCCTACCTGATCCAGCATGGCTACGTCCAACGCACCCCGCGCGGCCGCATCGCCACCCAGGGCACCTACCGCCACCTGGGCCTGACCCCGCCCGCGCAAACCGGTGGCGATCTGTTCTCCAGTTGATACGGAAATGATCAACGCAGGTCCCGGCCCCCTTGGGGGGCTGCCGCGTAGCGGCTGGGGGCTCACCCTACTGGGCGCGCGCAAGCGCGTAGGGGGTACAAAAACAAAACCCGTGCCTGGGCATCCCCCAGGTCACGGGTTCTACTGTGCAGGGCACAGCGACATCAAGTCGGACGAAATCATGAACGGCGTCGATGACGCAGCCATGACAGCACGAAGCGGAATCGTCCAACCATAAAAATAAAGGGTGGAAGCGTCGATAACCCGGACGGCGCCACCCACGCACCCGAAGCCGCACAGGCTTGCAATCAACGCTTCCTGGCGTCTGACGGCGCCGGCGCGCTAAAGTTTCCCGCTTTACAAGCCGTCACATTTGGCACAATGCCCGGATGGCGGCCGGGTGCCCAGGGCCGGCGGGTTGTTTACAATTTCGCCCCAGGGCCTCATCGGCCTCCAAGCTTGCTCGACTCATCCAAGGTTCGCCTCGTGCCCCAACCCGCCAGTGCAGATTTCCGGTTCCCCATCCGGGTCTACTACGAAGATACCGACGCCGGCGGCGTGGTCTACTACGCCAACTATCTCAAGTTCTTCGAACGCGCCCGCACCGAGTGGCTGCGCGCGCTGGGCGTGGAACAGCGCGCGCTGGCGGACGAAACGGGCTGCATCTTCGTCGTGCGCGGCATCGACACCCAGTACCGGCGGCCGGCCGCCCTGGATGATTCCTTGACCATACGCAGCCAGGTCTCCCGCCTGGGCAAGGCATCGATCGATTTCCTGCAGTTTTGCGAACGCGGCGATGAACTGCTCGCAACCGGCAAGGTCCAGGTAGGATGCGTCGATCGCGCGACGCTGCGTCCGCGCGCGCTGCCGTCCGGACTCGTCCGGACGCTGGCGCCGCTGGCGGCCGGACCCGCAACCGATTAACCCCGACATCAACCCCCAGGCATTCTCTTTCGCCCCCCAAAGGACTCTGCATGAACGTCAACCAGGACATGTCCATCCTGTCCCTGATCACCCAGGCAAGCTTTACGGTCCAGTGCGTGATGGCCATCCTTGCCATCGTGTCGCTGATGTCCTGGACCTACATCTTCCGCAAGCATTTCGCCATCAAGCGCGCCAAGCAGCAGACCGAGCGCTTCGAGGCCGACTTCTGGTCCGGGGGCGACCTGAACATGCTGCACCAGGCCGTCGCCACCCGGCGCGGCGAACAGGGCGCGCTGGCGCGCATCTTCGAGGCCGGCATGGCCGAATTCGTCAAGGGCCGCCAGAGCAAGCTGAGCGACGTCAACACGCTGCTGGACGGCTCCCGCCGCGCGATGCGGGCCGCCTACCAGCGCGAGATGGACTCGCTCGAATCCCACCTCGCCTTCCTGGCCTCCACCGGCTCGGTCAGCCCCTACGTCGGCCTGTTCGGCACGGTCTGGGGCATCATGCACGCCTTCCGCGGCCTGGCCAACGTCGAACAGGCCACCCTGGCCAGCGTCGCGCCCGGCATCGCCGAAGCGCTGGTGGCCACGGCCATCGGCCTGTTCGCCGCCATCCCCGCGGTGGTCGCCTACAACCGGTTCTCGCACGACATCGACCGGCTGTCCATCCGCTTCGACAGCTTCATCGACGAGTTCCTGAACATCCTGCAACGACAGGTGCGCTGATGCCCTCGATCCGCTCCAGCAACCGCGGCGGCCGAGGCGGGCGCCGCTCCATGAACGAGATCAACGTCGTCCCGTACATCGACGTCATGCTGGTGCTGCTGGTGATCTTCATGGTCACCGCACCCATGATGTCGCCGGGCGTCATCGACCTGCCCACGGTGGGCAAGGCCTCGCAGGTGCCGGTCAAGCCGCTCGAGGTCATCCTGGCCGCCGACGGCAGCGTCACCATCCGCGACCGCGAACGCGGCGACAGCACGCCGCACGCCATCCCGCGCAACGACCTCGCGCGCCTGGCGCGCGAACGCCAGTCCGAACATCCCGACCAGCCCGTCGTCATCTCCGCCGACCGCAAGGCGCAATACGAGTCCGTGCTGAAAGTCATGGACGACCTGCAGCGCCAGGGCGTCAAGCGGGTCGGCCTGCTGGTCAAGCAACAAGGCTCCTGATCGCCCATGGCGCCCAACGACCGATCCAACCGACCTCTCCGACGACCGCCGGAACCCGGCAAGTGGAAAGCCTTCGCCCTGGCGGTGCTGATGCACCTGCTGCTGGCCGCCGCCCTGATCTTCAGCCTGGACTGGAACCGGCGCGCGCCGGGCCCGGTCCAGGCCGAACTGTGGACGGCGCTGCCCGCGCCCAACCAGCCCGAGCCCGACCCCACCCCCACGCCCGAACCGCAGCCAGAACCGGTCAAGCCTCCCCCGCCGCCGCCTCCGCCACCCGAACCCAAGGTGACGCAGGAGAAACCCGACATCGCCATCGAGCAGGAAAAGAAGCGCCGCGAGGCTGAACGGCGCGAGGCCGAGGAGCGCGAGGCCGAGCGCAAACGCGAGCAGCAGAAGCTGGAAGAAAAGAAGCTGGCCGAGAAGCGCGCGCAGGAAAGGAAGGAAGCCGAGCAGCGCGAGGCCGAGAAGAAGAAGGCCGAGCAACTGGCCGCCGACAAGGCCGCGGCCGAAAAGAAAGCCGCGGCCGAGAAAGCCGCGGCGGAGAAGAAGGCCGCCGCCGAGAAGAAAGCCCAGGCCGAGCGCGACCGCAAGCTGCGCGAAGCCTTCCGCAACGACACCGCGCGCGCCGCCGGCCTGGAAGGCGGCCGCGAGGGCGGCACCGCCAGCCGCAACCAGGCGGGCGGCGGCGGGGGCGATCCCGGCTATGCGGACCTGGTGCGCGCTTGCATCAAACCTGGAGTCATTTATAGTGCAAGTGGCAGTTCCTCCGACGGGAACCCCACAGCCGTGTTCCGGGTCCAGTTGCTACCCACCGGGGACCAGGCGGGCGCGCCGCGCCTCCTCCGCTCCTCCGGCGTCCCGGCTTTCGATCGCGCGGTCGAGACCGGTATCCGGCGTTGCGACCCCTTCCCGCGGCCGTCCTCCGGCCGGTACGAGTCCAACATAGAAGTTCAATATCGGATGTTCGACTGATGACATTTGCAAATCCCGCTTTCCCCCCCTCGTCCGCCCTGTCCGGCAGCGCCCGCCTGCGTGACCTCGGCAACCGGCTAGGACGGCGGCTCCTGCAATGCGCCGCGGCCCTGGCCGCGACGGCGTTCGCCCTGGGCTCCGCTCCGGCCCGGGCCCAACTGACCGTCCAGATCTCCGGGGCCGGCGCCAACCAGTACCCGGTGGCCATCGCCAACTTCGAATCGGCCGACCCGCAGGGCAAGGCGATCGCGGAAATCATCCGCGCCGACCTGAACCGCACCGGCCTGTTCCGCATCATCGATGCCGGGGAAACGCCGCTATCGGACTCGGCCGTCATCGGTTTCGCGGCCTGGAAGACCCGCGGCGCCGACGCACTGGCCGTGGGCAGCGTGCAGCGCACGGGCGACGGCCGCTACGACGTGCGCTACCGCCTGGTCGACACGGTCAAGCAGGCACAGATCGATGGCGTGGCCTTCGCGTCGGGCGCGAACGAGATGCGCCGTACCGCCCACCAGATCGCCGACCGCATCTACGAGAAACTGACCGGGGATCGTGGCATTTTCGCAACACGCATCGCCTACGTCCTCAAGCGCGACAACATCTACGAACTGCAGATCGCCGACGCCGACGGCCAGAACGCCCAGACCGCCCTGCGCTCGCGCGAGCCCATCATCTCGCCCGCCTGGTCGCCCGACGGCACCCGCCTGGCCTATGTCAGCTTCGAATCGCGCAAGCCTGTTGTGTACGTGCACACTATCACCACGGGCCAGCGGATACCGGTTGCCAATTTCAAGGGCAATAACAGCGCCCCCGCATGGGCGCCCGATGGCAACCGCCTGGCGGTCGTTCTGACCCGCGACGGACTGTCCCAGCTCTACATGCTGAACGCCGACGGCTCGGGTTTGCGCCGCCTGACCCAGTCTCCGGGCATCGATACCGAACCCACTTTCACGCCCGACGGCCGCGCCATTCTGTTTACCAGCGACCGCGGCGGCAGCCCGCAGATCTACCGCCTGAACGTGGACAGCAATCAAGTCGAGCGCGTCACGTTCAAAGGGACTTACAATATTTCTCCCCAGTTGTCGCCTGATGGCAAAACCTTGCTGTACGTCACCCGCCGCGCCGGCTTCCAGATAGCTTCCCTAGACCTCGCCACCGGTAATGAGCTCGTCCTCACCAACGGCGGCCGGGACGAATCCCCCAGCTTTGCCCCCAACGGAAAGATGATTCTTTATGCAACATCGCAGTCCGGCCGCGGTGTGCTGGCTGCGGTTTCGAGCGACGGTCGCGTTACCCAGACTCTGTCGGTGCTCAACGGTGACGTACGCGAACCCACCTGGGGGCCTTTCCTGAACAATTGATTACCTGAAACGGGCCTCGCTGTCGCGGCGCCGCATCGTTGTCACGTCTTGCAACCTTGCGCGCCGTGGGGCTCATGTGACACTTTAGGATCACGTTTCGGTCTGGTCATCGTCTTTTCCAACCCACTATCGTCCCTCGGAACCCAAGGAAAAAATCATGTCTACTCGTGCATTCAAAATGTTCGTCGTGGCGAGCGTTGTCGCGGTAGTCTCGGCTTGCAGCAGCCCCGTCAAGCTCGATGAGAGCAGCAACGTCCCGGTCGAAGACCGCTCCGGCCAGAACACCGGCGCCAACGCCAACGGCGTCGCCCGTGTCGATACCACCCAGCAAGGCCTGGATCCCCTGAACGATCCGAAGGGCGTGCTGGCCCAGCGCTCGGTGTACTTCGATTTCGACAGCTATGCGGTCAAGGACCAGTACCGTCCCATCGTCGAAAACCACGCTCGCTTCCTGAACAACAACCGCAACCGCAAGGTCGTGATCGAGGGCAACACCGACGACGTCGGCAGCAGCGAATACAACCTGGCACTGGGCCAGCGCCGCTCCGAAGCCGTGCGCCGCATGATGCTGCTGCTGGGCGTGCGCGACGACCAGGTCGAGGCCATCAGCTTCGGCAAGGAAAAGCTCAAGTCCACCGGCACCGATGAAGCCTCGCGCGCCGAAAACCGCCGCGCCGACATCGCCTACCGCTAAGGATCTGCCCTCATGACGCTCCGCACTTCCCGCCTCCGGCTGCTGGCCGCCACCGCCTGCATCGGCGCCAGCTTGACGGGTTTCTCGGCCCACGCGGCCCTGTTCTCCGACGACGAGGCGCGCCAGGCCATCATCGACCTGCGCAAGGAAGTGCGCGAGCGGTCCGATCAGCAAAGCCGCAAGCTGGCCGACGACCTGGCGCAGAGCCAGCGCAGCCAGCTGCAGCTTGCATCGCAGATCGAGCAGTTGCAGCAGGAAATCGCCCGCCTGCGCGGTCAGATCGAGATCCTGACCAAGCAGGTAGCCGATACCCAGCAGGCCCAGAAAGACATCTACCTGGACGTCGACACGCGCCTCAAGCGCCTCGAGCCCCAGACGGCCTCGATAGACGGCCAGCAGGCCACCGTGGGCGCCGACGAAAAGCGCGCCTATGACGCCGCCATCGACCTCTTCCGCAACGGCAACTACGCCGACGCCATTCCCGCCCTGTCGAACTTCGTCCGCCAGTATCCCCAAAGCCCCTATGCGCCCGCCGCCCAGTTCTACATCGGCAGCAGCCACTACGCGCTCAAGGACTACAAGGCGGCCATCGCGCAGCAGCAGGCCCTGGTCAAGAACTTCCCCACCAACGTCCGCGCGCCCGACGCGCTGCTGGTCATCGCCGGCAGCCAGGTCGAACTGAACGACCGGCGCGGCGCGCGCACCACGCTCGAACGCATCGTCCGCGACTATCCTGGCGTACCCGCCGCGCAGACCGCGAAAGACCGTCTCGAATTGCTGAAGTGACGCGAGATCCGTTCAAAATGAAAAGGGCCGGTTCATACCGGCCCTTTTCATTTGACAAAGCGTCGTCAGGTTGCCATAATTTTGGGCTTCGGGTCGCAAGCCCGGCTTAGCCGGGCAGCGAACTCCGTGAGTACGGGGGGTGGTAACTCAGTTGGTTAGAGTATCTGACTTTTAATCAGAGAGTCGAGGGTTCGAGTCCCTCCCACCCTACCAACCATCCTCGGATGGTTGAATGAAGCCTCCCATGCGGAGGCTTTTTTTTGCCTTGGGCCGCCCCAAGGCAAAAAACGCCCCTCGAGGACTACTCGTTCGTGACCGCCTTCGGGTGCAGCCGCAACGTCGCCTGCGAGCCACCGGTCTGTCCCGCATACGGACGCATGGCCCGCATGTCGGTCACGTTCTCGATGCCTTCTTCCTTGACCCGCTTCAGGAAACTGACCCGCTCGCGGTAGTACTCGGCGTACATGATCGCATCGCGAACCCGCTGCTCGGCACGATACAGCGCCAGCCGCGCCTCGTTCAGCGCCTTCTCCGCTTCTCTTTCCGGGGTCGGGGCGTGACTCAGCACCCACCTGCGAAGCCACTCGAGCATCATGCCCTCCAATTGAAGTGAGGTTGGGCAAAGCTTAATCCATGGTCTCCGCTGCCAGCCGATTTTCGCGAATGTTTTACCTTCTCAGATGTAACGCTTTCCACCGCGGCGCGGGCCAGGGCCGGCACGGGCCGATTTATCGCGGGTCCCGCGCCATCGGATGACGACCCGATGACCGCGCGCGTGTCGGCAACGCAACAAGGGCCCGGCGCGAAAACACCGGGCCTGCGGCCCAACCGTGATGGAAAGAACGCTCAATCCACCTTGACGCCTCCCTTCTCTATCACCGGCCGCCAGCGGGCGATCTCGGTGGCAATGAGCCTGGCAAAGACCTCGGGCGGATTGGGCGTGGCTTCGGCGCCCTCGCCGGCCAGGCGCTGCTCGATCTCGGGCGAGGACAAGGACCGGTTGATCTGCCGGTTCAGCTTGGCCACCACCTCGCGTGGCGTGCCGGCCGGGGCAACCACGCCATACCACTGGTCCGCCTCGAAGCCCGGATAGCCGCTCTCGGCCACGGTGGGCACGTCGGGCAGCATCTTGATGCGCCGGGGCGAGGACACCGCGATCGGCCGCAGCTGGCCGGCCTTGATCTGCGCGATCACGGCGGGCACGCCGGTGAACATGACCTTGATGTGGCCGGCGACAAGGTCGTTGACCGCCGGCGCGGTGCCCTTGTAGGGCACGTGCTGCATGCTCGCGCCGCTTTGCAGCTTGAGGTATTCGGTGGCGATGTGAGCGGCGCTGCCGTTGCCGCCGGATCCGTAGTTGAGCGCGTCGGGATGGGCCTTGGCATAGGCGATCAGTTCCGGCAGGTTCTTCGCCTGGACCGAGGGATGCACCACCAGGACGTTGGGGACGCGCGCCACCCAGGCCACCGCGGCAAAGGCCTTCACCGGATCGTATGGCAGCTTGGCGTACAGCGACGGCGTCACGGCCAGCGTGCCGATGTGGCCCATCAGCAGCGTGTAGCCATCGGCGGGCGCCTTGGCCACCTTGTCCGCGCCGATGCTGCCGCCGGCGCCCGGCACGTTTTCGACCACCACGGCCTGGCCCCAGGCCTGGTTCAGTTGCTGGCCGATGGTGCGGCCCAGGATATCGGTGGAGCCGCCCGGCGTGAACGGCACCACCAGGCGCAGCGGGCGGTTGGGATAGCCGCTGGCGGCATCCTGGGCGTGGGCCACGCCGGCGGCCGCACTGGCCATGAGGGCCGCGAACGCCGCGGCACGCCGCGCGCGCGGCAGGAGGAAGAAAGAGGGCGTCATGATTGGTCTCGTTCTGGTTGGAGAAAGACGGCCGGGGCCGTCAGAAGCTCGTCGGCTGCCCCGGGGCGGGCACGATGACGCGCACCGCGCTCTGCCCCATAGCCTGGGTGAACTGGGCGGCGGTGCCGCGCGCCAGGGGATTGGTGCCGTAGTGCATGGGCATCACCGCCTTGGGCTTGATCAACTCCTTGACGGCCCAGGCCGCTTCTTCAGGATCCATCGTGAAGTTGCCCCCTATGGGGACCAGGGCGAGGTCGGGCCGGTAACGCTCCCCGATCAGCCGCATGTCGCCGAAGGCCGCGGTATCGCCGGCGTGGTAAATGCGGAATCCGTTCTCCAGCTCGATGATCCAGCCCACGGGTTCGCCGCCGGGATGGGTCTCGTCCTTGCTCGAGGCCGGATTGCGCCAGACGTAGATGGAGGAATGCTCGGCGCGCACCGCCGTGACCTTGATGCCGGGCGCCGGTTCGATGGTGCCGCCCTTGTTCATGCGAGGCAGCAGCCTGGGAGGCAAGACCGCCAGCGTCGTCAGCGTCTGGTTCAGGTCGCCCGGCGCGCGGACCGGCACGTCGTGGCGCTGCGCCAGCGCGGCCGCATCGGCGATGTGGTCGAAATGCCCGTGGCTGACCAGGAGGACGTCGATGCGATCGAATGCATCGGGCCGCTTGTAGCGCTCGGGCGTCAGGGGATTGGTCTTGAGCCAGGGGTCCGTGACGATGACCTTGCCTTGCGGCGTCGTGATCTTGAAGGCGGACTGGCCCAGCCAGACCACTTCGGTCCTGCCGCCGCCCCCGCCGGCGTCGCCCTGGACCGGGACCTGTCCCGCGGGCGTCGCGCAGCCCGCCGCCAGGCCGGCAAGCACCACGCAAATCGTTGCGCGCAAGCTATTCCACATGTCGTGGCCTCCTCTTTTTTCTTGTCGTTTCCGCCAGCGGCGAAGGCGTGGACGAGCCGCGCATCGCCGGAGCTTTTCCTTGCCGGGCAGTATACGAACTGCGCCCGCGCCGGGGCGGGCCCTGCCTTGCGTGTTGGGGAGCCTGCGTTGCGTTCTACTTATCGAAAGGGGTGCCGATGGTTTCGGCGGCGGCCTGGCGCAAGGCCGCCATGGCGGCCAGGCAGGCCGACGATGCCAACGCGTCCCGGCGCTGGGTGATGCCGATGCCCCGCTCGGTCCCGGCCAGGGGACCGCTTGCGTGGACCAGCAGCCCGGCCTCCACCTCCGCGCGTACCTGCAACGGCGAAACCAGCGCCACATGGTCGCCGGACAACAGGACCGACCGCACCACGGCCGTGCTATGGGCCTGCATGGAGACACCAGGCATGGGAATGCCCGCCTGCTCGAACAAGTGGTCGAACACCCGCTTCGCCGGCGTGCCGGGCAAGGGCCCCACCCAGGGATAGGCCGCCATCCGGCGCAACGAAGGGTGCCGGCGGCGCGCCAGCAGCGGATGGCCGGCGCGCACGACCGCCACGAAGCGATCGACGAACAACACTTCCTCGACGAAGTCGGCGGCCAACGCGGCGCCGCGCAAGGGACCGACCATGAAATCGATGTCGGCGGCGCGCAGCATCTCGGTCAAGGCCTCGTAGGTACCGCCCTTGATGGTCAGCGAGATGTCGGGCTCGGCGCCGATCGCGAGCGCGGCCGCGCGAGGCACCAGTACGTCGCCGGCCATCGGCAACGAGCCTATCGACACGCTCCGCCCTCCCAGTCCTCGCCAGCGGGCCAGTTCCTCGTGCCCGATCCTAATCTCGGCCATGGCCCGGCGCGCGTGCAGCAGGAGCCAGCGGCCCGATTCGTTGAGCCGCGTGCCGACGCGCGTCCGCTCGAACAAGGGAAGCCTGGCCAGATGCTCGAGCCGGCGCAGCGCCTGATGCAGCGCCGACTGGGAAATGCCCAGCGCATCCGCCGCGGCCCCTTCGGTGGCATGTTCCGCGCGCAGGGCCAGCGCCGCCAGCGAGGTATCGCCGACCAGACGCGGCAAGGCCATCGCCGACTCCGGCGCACCGCGCAACCGCAAACCTTCGGCGGCCGCACGCAGCAAGGCCATCGCGCGCGCGACCCGCAAGGCCAGAACCTCGCCGGCCGCCGTGGCCGCCATGCCCCGGGCGCCGCGATCGAACAGGCGTACGCCCAGCAGCGACTCCGCCTCCTGGACGGCCCGGGTGACCGAAGAAGCGGACTGGTGCAGCGCCCGCGCGGCCGGCGTCACGCCCCCGGCCTGCGCCACCGCGGCGACCGCGCGCAGCACGCGCAGCGGCACGACGGCCCGCGCGTCGGCCTCGGCCCGGTTCATCTGGGCATCATCGACTGGATCCGCTCGGCGGCCTTCAACAGCACCGGCAGGCATGCGCTCTTCAATTCGGATGCCTTGCGGCTTCCCAGCACCATGCTGACGCTCAGCCCGGCCACCATGCGCCCGTCGCTGCCGCGCAGCGGCACCGCCACGCCGGCGAAGCCGTCCACCAGTTCGCTGATGGAGATGCAGTATCCATCGCCGCGCACCTGCCTGACCAGCTTGCGCAGCGCGGCCTTGGACACCGTCGTGGTGGACGTCAGGCGCTTGGGCTCCACCGTTTGCAGGTACTTTTCCAGCGCGTCGTCCTCGAGTCCCGACAACAGCACGCGCCCGAGGGAATGGGGATAGGCCGGCAGCCGGCTCCCCACCGACAGATCCAGCCGGAACGGCTTGGGCGCATCCTCGCGCGCCAGGAACACGACGTCCTCGCGGTCCAGCACGCCCAGCGAGCAGGTCTCCCCCAGCACGTCGGCCACTTCCCGCATCGCCGCGCGCGCGAGCTGCGGCAGCTTCATCGCGGCGAAGTACGCGTACCCCAGTTCCAGCACCTTGGGCGTTACCGAGAACTGCCTTCCCTCCTGGCCCACGTAGCCCAGCTTCTCCAGCGTCAGCAGGATGCGCCGCGCGGCCGCGCGCGTCACGCCCAGTCGCTCGGCCACGTCCTGCATGGTCAGCGACGGCACGCCGCCCGCGTAGATCTGCAACACCTGCAGGCCGTTGGCCAGGCCGTCGAGGAACTCCTCTTTCTTTTCCTTTTCTTCGCTCTGCGTCATGTCCGTTCGTGTCCCGTGGCACCGCGTGGATTGTAGTTTGACAGTCTCGCCCTCCGGGCGTAAATTTAATTAGCGAACTTTTGTTCGCTATTTAAGGGTGTTTTCAGAACCCGACCAGGAGACCTCATGCGCAAGACCTTGCGACTCACACTGGGGCTGGCCTGCCTGGCGGCGGCCGGCTTCGCCACCAGCGCGGCGGCGGCCGACGCCTATCCGGCCAGGCCGATACGCTTCATCGTTCCCGCGGCCGCGGGCGGACCGACCGAGATCGTGACCCGCATGCTGGCCGAGAAAATGTCCGACAGCATGGGCGTGCCCGTGGTCGTCGAGGCCAAGCCCGGCGCCGGCGGCAACATCGGCGCCGACCTGGTGGCCAAGGCGGCGCCCGACGGCTACACCATCCTGATGGGCACCATGGGCACGCACGCGATCAACCAGACGCTGTACCGCTCGCTGCCCTTCGATCCTATCAAGGACTTCGCGCCCGTCACGCAGGTCGTGTCCTATCCGCTCATGGTGGTGAGCAACCCCAGGCTGCCGGTGCACGACGTGGCCGGGCTCATCGCCTACGCCAAGGCCCATCCCGGCGCGCTGAACCGCGCCTCGGGCGGCAGCGGCACGTCCATGCACATGTCGGGCGAGCTGTTCAACGAGATGGCGGGCGTGTCCATGCAGCACATTCCGTACAAGGGCAGCCTGCCGGCGCTGACCGACGTCATGGGCGGCCAGGCCGACCTTGCCTTCGACAGCATGGTGGTGGCGCTGCCCCTGGTGAAGGCGGGCAAGCTGCGGGCGCTGGCCGTGACCGGCCCCAGGCGTTCGCCCGCCGCGCCCGACGTGCCGGCCATCGCCGAGACCGTGCCGGGCTACGCGATGACGTCGTGGATAGGCGTCTTCGCCCCCGCGGGCACGCCGCGCCCCATCGTCGACCGGTTGCAGCGCGAAATCGCCAAGGCGCTGACCGACCAGAAGATCAAGGAACAACTCACTTCGCAGGCCGCCGACCCCGTCGGCAGCACCCCCGACGATTTCGCCCGCTTCGTGCGCGAGGAAACCCAGAAGTGGGCCCCCGTCGTCAAGGCGTCCGGCGCGTCGGTTTCTTGAACCACGGAGACACACTCATGCAGTCCATCGATTTTCCAGCGCGGCGCCGCAACGTCTCGCGTCACGTTCGCGAAGCGGGCTTCGACGCCTACCTCGGCACGCGCCAGGGCGCGCTGCACTACCTCAGCGGCGCCTTCATGCCCTGGCGTGGCGCCGTGCTGGTCACGGCCGACGGCAGCTGCGAATTCCTGTACTGGGCCATGGACGCGGCGCGCGTGGCGGCCGAAGGCCACGACGTGGCCATGCACACCTTCGAGTTCTCCGACTTTCCTCAGTTGATCGCGCAGCGCCTGCGTCACCATGGACTGGACCGGGGGCGCATCGGCCTCGACCTGGCCCACCCCGGCGCGGCGCAGGTCGCGCCCGGCATGCTGACCGCGGCCGAGTATTTCGAGATTTCCTCGCACCTGCCCGGCGCGAAACTGGAAAACGGCGTCGACCTGCTCGATGAAGCGATGCTGATCAAGGAGGCCGCCGAGATCGAGCGCCTGCGCCATGCGGCCCACGTGTCGGACTACGGCTTCGAGCGCGGACTCGCGGCCGTCCGCCCGGGCGCGACCGAGAACGAGGTAGCGGGCGAGATCGAACGCGCGATCCGGCAACGCGGCAGCACCTGGTCCTGGGCCGTCACGGGCGGCACCGAGGTGGGCGCGGGCGAACGCACCGGCTTCCTGCGCGGCGTGACCCAGCAGGCCACCGACCGCCCCATCCGCAACAACGAGTTCGTCATCCTGGACCTGCACCCCATGCTGGACCTGTATCTGGCCGACACCGCGCTGCCAGTGTTCCTGGGCAAGCCGGACGCGCGGCAGCAGACCATGATCGACTGCTGGGAAGCCACCGTGGACACGATGCTGGCATCGCTGCGGCCCGGCCGCCCCATTCCCGACTGCGTCAAGGAAGGCCTGGCCGTGTTCGAGAAATTCGGCCTGGGCGAATTCGGCCTGCCGCTGTTCGGCCACGGACTGGGCACCTGCGCGCGCACTCGCCCCTTCATCAATCTGCGCAGCCAGGACACCGTGCGACCCGGCATGGTGGCGGCCCTGGGCACCCATCTCTACCAGCCCGGCGTGGGCGGACTGCGCCTGGAGTACCCCGTGCTCATCGGCGAGCACGGCGCCGAGCCGCTGGTGCGCACGCCCGCGCGCGTGCAGCGCCTTTCCTGACACGCAAGGAGCCAGACATGCAAGCCACTCCACTCAGTCCGCTGATCGGCGCCGCCCTGCGCGGCGTCGACCTGGGCAACCTGGACGACGCGACCTACGACGCGGTCTACCGCAGCTTCCTGGATCATCAGCTGCTGGTCTTCAAGGACCAGGCCCTGACCCCCGAGAAGCAGCTGGAATTCAGCCGCCGGCTCGGGCCGCTGGACATCCACGTGCTGTCCCAATACAACCATCCCGAATACCCCGAGATCTTCGTGCTGTCCAACGAGGTCAAGGACGGCGTTCCCGCCGGCATCGCCGACGGCGGCTCATACTGGCATTCGGATTTCGCCTTCCGCGAAAAACCGTCCAAGGCGACCATCCTCAACGCCCAGGTCATCCCGCCCGAAGGCGGCAACACGCTGTTCGTCAACATGTATCGCGCGTACGAAGAACTGGACGACAGCCTGAAGACGAGGCTGGAGGGGCAGCTCGCGGTGCATCGCTACCGGCCGCGCAGCGACAGGACCGACGACGGCACGCGCGTGGTCATGAATCGCAGCCAGCTGGCCCAGACGCCCGACGTCGAGCACCCCATCGTGCGCACCCATCCCGAGACCGGCCGCCGCGCGCTGTTCGTCCATCCCGGCATGACGGCCGAGATCGTGGGCTGGCCCGAGCGCGAAAGCCGCGAAATGCTGGACCACCTGTTCGCCCACTGCACGCAGGACCGCTACCAATACGCGCTGCAATGGTCGCCCGGCGACGTGGTCATGTGGGACAACCGCTGCGTCATGCACAAGGCGACCACGCGCGACCTGCCCGCGCACCTGAAGCGGACCATCCTGCGCACCACCGTGCTGGGCGACCGGCCGGTCTGAAGGCACCTCGCCCGGGCCAGCACCATGACCGACCTTCCCGCCGCGACCGGCGTCCACATCGAACCGGGGCTGCCCCTGGACCTGGGCGGGCGCCTCGCGCCCGCCCGGCTATCCTGGTGCCGCTACGGGCCGGAACCCGCGCAGGCCTCGCGCGTGGTGCTTTTCCTGCACGGCATCTCCGCCAGCCCGCAGGCGCTGCCGATACCCGGAGCCGATCCGGCTCCCGACGCGGGCTGGGGCGCCGGGTGGATAGGGCCCGGCCGCCACTACGACACGCGCGATTGCTGCGTGCTCGTCCCCAACGCGCTCGGATCCTGCTTCGGCTCCAGCGGACCGTCGTCGCAAGCCGACCCGGCCGGTTTTCCCGCCGTCACCATCGGCGATACCGTCCGCCTGCAAGGACGCTGGCTCGCCTCGCTGGGCATCTCGCGGCTGGACGAAGTCATCGGCTATTCCTACGGCGGCTACCAGGCCTTCCAATGGGCGGTGGCGGCTCCCGCGGACACCTCGCGCGTCGTCGTGCTGGCCTCCGGGCCGGCGGGCAACGGAACGCCCGCCGAACTGGACCGGTTGCGCGCCCTGGCCCGGGCCTGGCAGGCCGGCGAGCCGCAAGCCCGGGCGCAATGGCAGCGGCTGCGCGAGGCGACGCTGACCCGCTACGGCCAGGCCGATTGGCTGGCCGCCAGCGGCGTGGCCGATCCCGCGCCGGCCATCGCCCACGAAGCCGCCCGCTGGACCGAGCGGTTCTCCCCCTGGTCGCTGGCCGCCCTTCGGAAGGCGGCCATGAGCTTCGATGTGCGGGCGAGGCTGCCGGCTTGCCGCACGCCGGTACGCTGGCTGCTGGGCAGCGGCGACCGGCTCTTCCCGCCGGAACACGGGCTCGTCCTTTCCCCGTTCATCCGCCAGGCCGTCGTCCACGGCCGGGCGGGGCATCTCTCACCCATGCTGGAAAGCGCCGCCTGGCAGCGAGCCCTGCACGCCTGAGGCGTTACAGCCGCTTGCGATTGCCTCCCGGCCGGGGCCGGCCGCCAGGCGTTAAGCTGGATGGCTCTGTCAACCAGGAGGCGTCTCATGAAGAAATCGGCTTCGGCCGTCTGGAAAGGCGGCATCAAGGACGGCAAGGGTACGCTCAGTACCGAAAGCGGCGTGCTTTCGCAAACCCCCTACAGCTTCCACACCCGGTTCGAGGGAGGCAAAGGCACCAACCCCGAGGAATTGATAGGCGCGGCCCATGCCGGCTGCTTCTCGATGGCCCTGTCCGCCGAACTCGGCAAGGCGGGCATGACCGCGGAAAGCATAGCGACCACCGCCACGGTCACGCTGGACAAGGTGGGAGACGGCTTCTCGATCACCGCGGTGCACCTGGACGTGGAAGTCGCCATTCCCGGCGCCTCCCAGGCGGCCTTCGAGACCGCGGCCAATTCGGCCAAGGCCGGCTGCCCGGTGTCCAAGGTGCTGAACGCGCAGATCACGATGGATGCCCGGTTGAAGGCCTGAGGCCGGGCTGGCCTTTCGGGGCGTGCTTCCTGTACCAGCCGGCGTAGACCGCCGACAGCAGGACCAGCATGGGCACGCCGCACAGCAACGTCATCCGGAACTCGCGGGTGAAATAAGTGGTGGCCAGCGCGGCCAGCATCAGGGCGGCCCCGAGCACGGACGTCGACGGGAACCCCCACATCCTGAAGACCAGCGCCTGGCCGCGGTAGCGGCGGCGGAAGAACAGGTGCGTGAGGAAGATCATCAGCCACGTGAACATCGCGCCGAACATCGATACCGACATCATCAGCGTGAACGCGGCCTCGGGATAGGCCACGTTCAGCACCGCGGCCAGCGCGATGCCGATGGCCGACAGGAACAGGGCCGCCGCCGGCACGCCCCGTGCGTTCACCCGGCCCAGGCGTTCGGGAGCATAGCCGGCGCGGGACAGGCTGAACATCATGCGCGTGGTGATATAGAGCTGGCTGTTCATGGCCGACAACGCCGCCACCAGGACCACGAAGTTGATGACGCTGGCCGCGCCAGGCACCCGGGTAGCCGCCATGACCTTGACGAAAGGACTTTCATCCACGCCCGCGGCGGTCCACGGCACGATGGCCAGCATCAGCGCGAGGGTCAGCAGGTAGAAGAACACCAGCCGGAACAGCGTCGCGCGGAAGGCCCGCCTGACGGCCTGCTGCGGGTCGCGCGCCTCGCCGGCGGCGACCGCGATCATCTCTATGCTCAGATAGCTGAAGATCGAGACGATCACCGCCACCCACATGCCCCACCACCCCTTGGGAAAGAACCCTCCATGCGACGTGTAATTGGCCAAGCCGACGCCTGAACCGGCGGGCGCCTCATACACCAGGTGGGCGCCCAGCAGGATGAAGCCGACGATGGCGGCAATCTTGAGCATCGAGAACACATATTCCACCGCGCCGAAAACCTTCACGCTCAGGGCGTTCACGCCGATCAGCGCGGCCGAGAACCCCACGATCCAGTACCAGCCGGGCACCGCCGGAAACCAGAACTTCATGTAGACCGCGATGGCGGTCACCTCGGTGCCGACCGCGAACACGATGGACGCCCAATAGGCGTACCGGACCAGGAACCCCGCCCATGGGCCGATGTAGTGCTCGGCATAGGCGCCGAACGAACCGGAGGTGGGATGGGCCACGGTCATTTCCGCCAGGCATCCCATCAGCAGCAGGGCGATCAGCGCGCCGATGGCATAGCTGACCAGCACGCTGGGGCCGGCGAATCCGATGGCGAAGCCGCTCCCCAGGAACAGTCCCGTCCCGATGGCACCGCCTATCGCGATCATCGACAGCTGTCCCGTCGACAATCCGCGCTGTAGTCCTTGCTCGCGCTCGACGATCGTGTCGAAGCCCCGAGGCTGCTGCGTCATGAGTATCTCCTCCATGGGCCGCGCCCCGCGGCGCGGCTGTTGATTTCTTGTGGCCGGGGAAAGCGGTCAGGTCACCGACTTGCGCGTCTTGAACGCCTCGGTGTTCCAGGCACCCGTGCGGACAATGTCCTCGAGCGCGGCGATGGTGTCCCAGATGTCGACGTAGCGGACGTACAGGGGCGCGAAGCCGAAGCGCAGGATGTCGGGCGCGCGGAAATCGCCGATCACGTTGCGGGCGATCAGCGCCTGCATGATGGCGTAGCCCTCCTCATGCGCCAGCGACACCTGGCTGCCGCGCTCCCGTGGATCGCGCGGCGACGCGAGCCGGCACCCCAGGCCGGCGAGCTGCTGGTCGGCCAGGTCGATGAACAGGTTGCCCAGCGCGACGCTCTTGGCACGCAGCACGTCCAGGTCCACGCCGTCGAAGGCCTCCAGCGCGCTTTCCAGCGCGATCACGCCAAGCTGCGGCGCCGTCCCGGTCAGCATCCGGTCTATGCCCGGATGCGGTTCGTAGTCATGGGTGAACGCGAAGGGCCTGGCATGGCCGTGCCAGCCGGTCAGGGGCTGGCGCACCTGTGCCAGGTGGCGCGACGCCACGAAAACGAAGGCCGGCGCGCCAGGCCCGCCGTTCAGGTACTTGTAGCCGCAGCCCACCGCGAAATCGACGCCGCAGTCGTTCAGGCGGACCGGCATCGCGCCCGCCGAATGACACAGGTCCCAAACGATCAGCGCGCCCGCCTCGCGTGCCCGTCGCGTTACCTGCGCCATGTCGTAGCACCAGCCGCTCTTGTAGTTCACGTGGGTCAGCGACACGATCGCGACAGTCTCGTCGATGGCGCCGAGCACGTCGGCCGGATCGACGCAGCGCAGTTCTCGCCCCGTCATCTCGGCCACGCTGTCGGCCACATAGACATCGGTCGGGAAGTTGGTGCGCTCGGCCAGGATCACCGGACGCCCCGGACGCATGCGGGTGGCCGCCACCAGCACCTTGAACAGGTTTACCGAGGTCGAATCGGCCACGATCACTTCGTCCCGGCCCGCGCCGATCAGCGTGGCGATCCGGTTGCCCGTGCGCTGCGGTGCCGGGTACCAGTCGGCGTCGTTCCACGAACGAATCAGGCCGTGCGCCCATTCCTGTTCGAGCGCGCGCCTGATGCGGGCCGGGACGTTGGCCGGCATCGCTCCCAGCGAGTTGCCGTCCAGGTAGATCGTGTCGGGCGGCAGGTCGAAGCGCGCCCGGCAATGGGCCAGAGGGTCGGCCGCGTCGAGCGCGGCGCAGTGTTCGCGAGTAATCATCGGACGGATCGCTGAAGAAATGGACGGGAAGTCGCCGAGCCGGGATAGCTGACGGCCATGAAGTATACATATCAAAATATATGTATTCTCAATAGCAAATAAGGAATACGGTATTCGACAAAGGAATAGCTAACGAATTTTTCGCCCAGCCGCCCCGGATTTCCGGCCAACAGCCCATTTTCATGAGTTTTTCGCGAATTTCCGTCACTTCCTCCCTTCCAGTCCGTTTTCCTATCTTGTATTCCTTAAATGAATAATGTATTTTTAATAATCTATATGAACTTTTTTATATTCATATGTATACACTTGACGCCGACAGGAGATAAGCCTGCAACGAAGCCTGGCCAACCGCGTGCCGGCGCGTCTACCTGCGCACGACAACAACGAGCATTTGGAGGGAGTATGGAAAGAAGATCATCCACGCGATGCGCCAGGCTGTCCGCGTCCTGCGCCATGGCGGTGGCCTGCGCGGGAGCGCATGCGCAATCGGGCGTGACGCTGTCGGGCTTCGTCGACCTGAACATCGAACACCTGCGCGCTTCCGGCGCGGGCGGCAACCGCACCGGAGTATCGAGCGGCGGCCTGAACAACTCGCGTTTCAACATCAGCGGCTTCGAGGAACTGGGCAACGGCAACCGGGCCATGTTCACCATCGAACCGATGTTCTCGGCCGATACCGGCGCGCAGTCGGCGCAGTTTCGCCAGTCGTTCGTCGGCCTGAAGGGCAACTGGGGAACGCTGACGCTGGGCCGGCAGTTCACGCCCTCGTTCTGGATCGCGGGCTACGCGGACCCGTCCTATGCGGCCGCGTTCAGCATGGTCAACAACATGCAGTTCTTCTACTCGTCCTACCGGGTCGACAACGCGGTCAACTACACCTCGCCGTCGTTCGGCGGCTTCACGGTGCGCGCCATGTACGGCGCCGGCGCGGAAGACGGCACCAGATCGGGACGCTTCCTGAGCGCGTCGCTCGAATACCGCAACGGTCCGCTGTACCTGGGCGCGGTCAGCCAGTTGCAGCGCACGCGGGACATCTTCCAGTCCTCGCAGATCCGCACGGCACGCGACAACTTCGTGTCGATGGTCTACCGGGTGGGCAACCTCGAACCGACGATCAGCTTTCACAACTACAGCGGGTACTACGCCTATCCGCCCTATGTCGCCTTCGATTCCCAGGGCTGGGACGTCCAGGCCGGCGTGCGCTGGAAGATCAACGACCGCCATCGCATCTTCGCCAGCCTGGTCCATCGCCACGACGACCACAACCAGGCCATCTCCAACGCCACGGGCGGCGTGCTTGGCTACATCTACAGCCTGTCCAGGCGGACCGACCTGTACGGCACCGTGGCCCACGTCCAGCACCGCAACAAGACGCCCGTGCCCTATCCGGTCACCTGGCAGGCCTATCCCGAAGGTGGGCAGAACCCGACCGGCTTCCAGCTCGGCATCCGCCACGCGTTCTGATTTTCCCGCCATCCGGCCCAGCGTTTGAAAAACGTATCGATGTCATAAAGGAGGAATCGATGCACAGGCTCTCCCCTCGAATCCAGCACGCCGCCACGGCCCTGGCCGCCATCCTGGTGGCGGCCTTCCCGCCCGCGTGGGCCGCCGGCCCCTCGGCCCCGCCCACGACCGGCCAGGCCACGCCCGGCACCCCCAACGTCAAGGACCGCTACCTGGCCGATTGGCTGCGCCTGACGCCCGAGCGCCGTCCCGCACCGCTCAAGCCCGGCGTCGACTACGGCATGGATCCCGCCACCGGACGATTCATCTGGCCCAAGGCCACGCCGGAGGTCCACGAGGGCCAGCCCTTCCCCGGTGAAATGACGAGCTGGGACAAGAACAGCTACGCGAAGAACGTCAAGGTGCTGGCCTTCTATCCGGGCGTGAATTCTCCCTTCCATGCCTGGAACAACATCATCGATTTCGAAGGCAAGCGCTATCTGTACATCCATGATCGCGACTACCTGCGCATCATGGACGTCACCGATCCGGCCAACGGCAAGATCGTCTTCTCCAGCGGCGGCGTCTGGGGGCCCAAGGGCTCCAGCGAGTGGTACGACGCGGCCAACGTCAAGGACTACCTGGGCGGCGCGACCATCGCGTGGAGCAAGAAACTCGGCAAACCGGTCCTGGTGGCCTCGTACGAGATCGGCCGCTATGGCCTGATGTCCGAGAAGCTGGACGAGCCGGACAAAGTGGCGGCCCAGCGCAGCTACAACTCGCTCAAGGGCTTCAAGGTATTCGCGATGGACGGTCCGCTGCCCAGCCAGTGGCGGCTGCTCGCCACGCGTACCACCGACGTCCGGCATCCCGACGCCCCCATTGGCCAGCAGCAGGGATCGGGCTCGCTCGATGCGCCCGAATACTACGGCGGCAAGTACATGATCGTGGCGGCGGCCCCGGACGACACCTACGCGCTGACCGAATATCCCAACTACCTGTACTCGCCCGGCTACCAGGTCTGGGACATGTCGGATCCGGCCGATCCGGTGTTCGTGTCGCAGATCGCCGTGCCGGGGCAGATCCTGGGCAACCCGGAGCACGAATCGGCCTATCTGATGAACCCTCGCGCCGGCAACCGCACCTCGTGGATGGGCGCCCGCAATCCGATCTTCCTGCCCAAGGCGCTGGAGGATGGCGGCAAGATCGGCTTCGGCGCCATGGGCGGCCTGGGCATCTATGCCTTCGATCTGTCCAATCCGGCCAAGCCGCGGATGCTCAGCGGCGTGAACACGCCACCGAGCTTCGCCGGCACGGAGTTCGACAACGCCGACGTCAGCCAGTACGCGCGCACGGGGTACGTGTTCACCAACGGCTACCCGATGAACCGCGATTGCTATGAACCGTACAAGGACATCTTCGTCATCGATGCGCGCGACCCGTCCAATTTGAAGGTCGCGGCCAAGATGCCCGAGCCGGAAGTCCCCAAGGGCGCGCCGTTCACGCACTTCTGCCAACGCGGCGGCAACTACGGTCCCAAGCGCGCCAACGCGATCGGCCAGCCCGGGCAGTGGCGCCAGGGCATCGTCCCGTACTCGTTCTACAACGCCGGCGTGCAGATCTACGACGTGAAGGATCCGGCCAAGCCGACCATCGCCGGCTACTTCGTGCCTGCCCTGGCCGATGAGACGCAACTGCCCAAGTACACCCTGGGCAAGGGCATCTTCGCGATCTATACCGAGTACGACCGCAACATCATCTGGGCCTTCGCGGAAAACGGCGCCTACGCGCTGTCGACCCCGCTGCTGGGAGAACCGGTGCTGGGCGCCCCCGCCAGGCCCTGGCCCCACCGCTGATCCGGCACCGGACCGTGCGACCGCCATGCCCCGGGATGGGGCATGGCGGTTTTTTGCCGCCGGGCCGCGCCGCCGCGTAGCGGCATGCGTGGCGGCATTTTTTGCCGCCGGGCCGCCCCAAGGCAAAAAGCGCCCCCTCGGGGGGCAGCGCCGCCGCGTAGCGGCAAGCGTGGGGGCATTTTTTGTAACCAAGGTCCACGGCCGGCCTGACGCTACCCAGGGAGATCCCTGACAGACGTGGCGCGGCGCCATCATCGCCCGCCGCGCCCAGGCCGCTTGTGATTCAATATATGCCGCGCCGGCGGGGCCGGCACAACAGAATGTCCTGGTCGTGGAGGAATGAGACCGTGCACAACGATGCGGGCGCCACGACGGCGTGGTCCGCTCAGCAATGGACCGCCACCGCCTACCAATTGGCGATGCAGTCGGCCCCTTGCGGCATATTCATGTGCGATGCGCATGGCGTGTTCACCATGGTGAATCCCGCCTACGAACGCATCACGGGTTATTCCTCCAGCCAGTTGATCGGCAAGCTGCGCTTCGACGCACTGCATGACCCGTCGGAACTGGCCTTGCGCCAGGGCGAACTGGCTTCGCCGCCGGTGCGCGACATCGTGGGCCTGCATCCCGACTCTGAAATGATCGCCAGCCAGGGCGCCGAAGCCGACTGGACCTACCTGCGCCGCAACGGCGCGCGTGTCACCGTCACGCTGGCCCTGAGCCGGCTGACCCAGGCCGACGGCCAGACCGCCGGCTACGTGGGCACGGTGTTCGACAACTCGCGCCGCCCCCGCAATGGCCTGCAGCTCTGGCATCTACTGCACCACGACCCGCTGACGGGCCTGCCCAACCAGGAACTGCTGGAGGAGCGCCTGGGGCTGGCGCTGGAACGCGCGAAAACCGGCAGCGATCCGGTCCTGCTCGTGCTGCTGGAGCTGGACAACCTGCGCAAGCTGCGCGATACCCTCGGCCATGCCGCCGCCGACATCGCCATCAAGCAGGTGGCTGCCCGCCTGAAACGCCTGTGCGGCGACGAGCATGTGCTGGGGCTGATGCGCGGCTCGCTGTTCGTCATGATCTCCACCGGCCGCAACACGCTGTCCGCCGAGCGCGAAGCCGCGCTGCTGGCCGAGGTATCGCGGCCCATCCCGTTCGCGTCGGCGACCCTGCACGTCAGCGCCAGCATCGGGGTCAGCTCCTATCCCACCGCCGGCAATGACGCGCGCGCGCTGCTGCAACGGGCCATGCTGGCCCTGCACGCCGCCAGCCGCAGCGGCGGCGGCACCGCCCGCCACTTCGACTTCGGCATGCAGACCCAGTCGGCGCGCCGCAACCATCTCGAAAGCCTGCTGCGCGAGGCGGTGGAAACACGGCAGTTCTCGCTGGCCTACCAACCGCAGGTCGACCTGCGCACCGGCCACATCACCCGCACCGAGACGCTGCTGCGCTGGCAGCACCCGCGGCTCGGCGCCGTGGGGCCCGCCGAGTTCGTGCCCATGGCGGAAGACCTGGGCCTGATGGACGAGCTGGGCGCGTGGGTCGTCGATACCGCCTGCCAGCAGGCCGTGCGCCTGCATGCCAAGTTCGGCCAGTCGCCGTGCATGGCCATCAATATCTCTCCCACCCAGTTGCGCGATCGCAAGCTTTACGGCGTGGTCGCTTCCGCGCTCGAACGCTGGCAATTGCCGCCGGGCTATCTCGAACTCGAGATCACCGAAGGCCTGCTGCTGGACAACACCCGCCAGGTCTCGGACACGCTGCAAAGCCTGCGCAAACTGGGCGTGGCCATTGCCATCGACGATTTCGGCACGGGCTATTCCAGCTTCGCCTACCTGGCCCGCTTCCCGGTCAACCGCATCAAGATCGACCGCTCGCTAGTGCGGGCGATCTCGTCGGTCAAGAACGGCGACGCCATCATCAGCGCCATCATAGGCATGGCCCATGCGCTGGGCATCAAGGTCACCGCCGAAGGCGTGGAGACCGCGGCCCATGCCCGCCGCCTGGGCGAACTGGGCTGCGATGAGGCGCAGGGATTCTGGTTCCCGCGGCCGCTGACCGCCCAGGCGCTGGAGAACGCGCTGGCGCCCATCGCCTGAAGTCTAGGGCCTGTTCACGCGGGAAGGAGGCTCGCACAGGCCGGGAATGGGTCCTAGTCCGGTCCGGACGGCCCGCCCTGCGCTTGCGCCAGGGTCTGCGCCTGGGCCGGCTCGTGCACCGATCTATAGGGCCCATGCCCCGGTGCCAGGGGCGGTTCCGAGCGCATCGGCGACTTGCCTTGCGGCAGCGCCGAGACCGGAGCCCATTGCGGGTCGGGAATCTCGGCGAACACCTGACGGAGCCGCTCGCCCCACGACGAGTGGATCATCCGGAAATAGTCGTTGTCGTGGTCGATCATCGCGAATTTGGTCACGCACAGGCTGTCCTTCTCGTACACCAGCAGGTCCAGCGGCAGGCCGACCGACACATTGGACCGCAGCGTGGAATCCATCGAGATCAGCGCGCACTTGGCCGCCTCGTCCAGCGGCATCGAGGGCGTCAGCACGCGATCCAGGATGGGCTTGCCGTACTTGGCCTCGCCGATCTGGAAATACGGGCTCATGGTCGAGGCCTCGATGAAATTGCCCGCGGCATAGATCTGGAACAGCCGCATCGGCTGTCCCTGGATCTGGCCGCCCAGCAGGAAGCTGCAATTGAACTCGATGTTGAAATCGCCCAGCGCGCTGCCGTGCATGCGATGGACTTCGCGCACGGCCCGGCCCACCAGGCAGGCCGCCTCGAACATGTTGGGCACGTTCCACGGCGTGGGCAGGTCCGGGTCCGAGGGTTCGGACAGCAACTGCACGACCGACTGGGTCAGCGCCAGATTGCCGGCCGTCAACAGCACCATGACGCGCTCGCCGGGCTGCTCGAACACGGTCATCTTGCGGAAAGTGCTGACGTGGTCCACGCCCGCGTTGGTACGCGTGTCCGCCAGGAACACCAGGCCCTGGTCCACGCGCGTCGCCACACAATAGGTCATACCGGAATCATGCTGGTCGGAATATTGAACAATTCTAGCGCCGGCTTCCGAGGGGCGCATGGATGGGCAGGCCCCCGCCGTGCGGGGGCTCATTGCCCGGCGCCCACCCTGACGTCGACCGCCATCGCCTCGGCGCCGCCCCCCACCCGCATGCCGCGGACCGGCGCGGCGCTGTCGTAGTCGGCACCGACAGCGATGCGGCAATAGGGGCCGGAAGCATAGCGGCCATGGGTCACGTCCACGGAAACCCAGCCTTCGTCCAGCCAGACATCGGCCCACGCATGGCTGGCCGCATGCGGGACGTCGCCCGGATCGATATAGCCGCTGACATAGCGCGCCGGCACGCCCTGGGCGCGGCAGCAGGCGATGAGCAGGTGGGAATGGTCCTGGCATACGCCCTGGCCCAGCGCCAGCGCCTCGGCCGCGGTGCTGGTCACCTGGGTGATGCCGGAACGGTAGGCCACGCGCTCCTGGATGCGGCACGCCAGCTCGAGCAGGGCCGACGGCCTGTCCAGCGGCCCGGTGTCGCCCGCCAGTTCGCGCACGGCCGCGTCGGCCTCGGTCAGCCGCGTCGCGCAGGTGAAATGTTCGAGCGGGATGCGCCCCGGGCCTTCCCCCAGCCGCCCGTCGCGCAGCGGCGTCGTCTCGACCTCGCCGCGCACGGCGAACTTCATCTCCGACAAGGGCCGCGTCATGACCAGCATCTGGACCGCGTTGCCATAGGCGTCCGTGGCCATGTCCAGCTTGCCGGGCGCGTTCAGGTCCCAATGGACGACGACCTGCGCCGGACCCGATCCCGGCACCAGCCGCAGTTGCTGGATCGAGTAGAGCACCGGCGCATCGTAGCGATAGGTGGTCTCGTGATAGATGAACAGGCGCATGATGGATATCCCCTCAGACGGTCAAGGGCAGGAGGAAGGCCGCGCTGATCTTGTTGCCCAGGATGGCGATGCGCCCCAGGAACTCGGTCAGGTACAGGTGCAGGCCTCGGGACAGGATGGGCCGTATCTCGGCATACAGCAATTCGGCGCGCAGCCGGCCGGCCTCGCGCTCGCAATCGCGGGAGTTGTCCGTCCTGAGCATGGCAAGGTTCTCGCACACGTGGTCCAGCGAGGCAAGCAGCGATCTCGGCATGGACGGGTTCAGGATCAGCAGCTCGGCCACGCGTTCGGGGACCAGCACGTCCCGATAGACTTGCCGGTATGTCTCAAGCCCCGACACCGAACTCAGGATGGAGGTCCAGTAATAGAAATCGTCGAGCGGCGCCCCGGAGGACGCGCGCGAGGCCGGCGCGCCGTCGGCGAAGCGCACGTCCAGGATGCGCGCGGTATTGTCCGCGCGCTCCAGGAAGGTCCCCAGCTGGGTGAAATAGAAAGCCTCGTCCTTGAGCGCGGTGCCCAGGGTCACGCCGCGCGACAGGTGCGAACGCAGCTTGACCCACTCGAACACCGAGTCCGGATCCACCGCCAGCATGCCTTCGTCGATCTGGCGGTTGAAGTCCAGCCAGGTATGGTTGATGGTCTCCCACGACTCCGTCGTCAGCGCGCCGCGCACCGCGCGGGCGTTTTCCCGGGCGGCGCGCAGGCTGGACAGGATGCTGGAAGGATTGCCGGGGTCGGCCACCATGAAACGCAGCACGTTGTCCGCCGTCACCGCGTCGTAGCGGCCGGCGAAAACCTCGCCCAGTTCGGATATCGCCAGCACGGCCCGCTGGCTGCGCAGCGCGCTCTCGTCGGTCTGGGGCAGCAGCAGCGCCTTCATGGTGACGTCCAGCATGCGCGCGGTGTTCTCGGCCCGCTCCATGTAGCGGGCCATCCAGAAAAGATGGTCGGCGGTGCGGCTCAGCATGTCTTTTCCTCCGTGCCGGCGCCTTCGACGGCGTCGAGTACCCAGGTATCCTTGGTTCCGCCGCCCTGCGAGGAATTCACGACCAGCGATCCCTCGTGCAGCGCGACGCGTGTCAGGCCGCCCGCCACCATGGAGACATTCCGGCCCGACAGCACGAACGGCCGCAGGTCGATGTGGCGCGGCGCGACGCCTTGCTCGACGAAGGTCGGGCAGGTCGACAGTGCCAGCGTGGGCTGGGCGATGTAGCCCTGCGGCCTGGCCAGCAGACGGGCGCGGAAGGACTCGATCTCGGCGCGGCTTGCCGTCGGGCCCACCAGCATCCCGTAGCCGCCCGCTCCATGCACCTCCTTGACCACCAGCTCCGGCAAGTGCGCGAGCACGTGCGAGAGTTCGTCGGGCTTGCGGCACTGCCAGGTCGGCACATTGCTCAGGATGGGTTCCTCGGACAGATAGAATGCGATCATGTCCGGCACGAAGGGATAGATGGACTTGTCGTCGGCCACCCCGGTCCCGATCGCGTTGGCCAGCGTGACGCGGCCCGCGCGGTACACGGACAGCAGCCCCGGCACCCCCAGCGCCGAGTCGGCGCGGAAGGCGATCGGGTCGAGGAAGTCGTCGTCCAGCCGGCGATAGATCACATCCACCCGCCTGGGCCCGCGCGTGGTGCGCATGAAAACGGTGTTGTCGGCAACGAACAGGTCGCTGCCCTGCACCAGTTCGACGCCCATCTGCTGCGCCAGGAACGCGTGTTCGAAGTAGGCGGAATTGAAGATGCCCGGCGTCAGCACGACCACGGTGGGATCGTCCACGCCCATGGGCGCGACCGAACGCAGGTTCTCCAGCAGCAGGTCGGGGTAGTGGGCCACGGGCGCGATCCGGTTCTGCACGAACAGCTCCGGGAAGAGCCGCATCATCATCTTGCGGTTCTCCAGCATGTAGGACACGCCCGACGGTACCCGCAGGTTGTCCTCGAGCACGTAGAACGTGCCGTCGCGGTCGTCGCCGGCCTTGACGATATCGACCCCGGCGATATGGGCATAGATGTCGCGCGGCACGTCCACGTCATGCATCTCGGGCCGGTACTGGGCATTGGTGTAGACCTGCTCGGCGGGCACCACGCCGGCGCGCACGATGTGGCGTTCGTGGTAGACATCGTGGATGAACATGTTCAGCGCGCGCACCCGCTGGGCCATGCCCCGCTGCAGCAACTGCCATTCGTCCGCGGGGATGATGCGCGGGATCAGGTCGAACGGGATCAGCCGTTCCACGTCGCCGGCATCGCCCCCCAGCGCGAAAGTGATGCCGACCCGCCGGAACACCAGATCGGCCTCCGCTCGCTTGCGCGCCATGGTGTCGCCGCTCTGGCGGTCCAGCCAGGCGCAGAACCGCTGGTAGTGCCGGCGCACGACGCCGGTCTCGAATTGCATCTCGTCGTAGGACAGCATGGGCACCTTCGTTCCTGGCCATATCCGAAGCTGCTCAAGCAAGGGCCGTACCGGGATGGCATGCACGCGCATCGTGCGCGGACACGTCCCGCGGCGGCAGGGCCGCCGGAAAACGCACCATGCGGAAGAACGCGTGCGCCGATCGGAAACCATGCGGCACCAGGGCGGTGCACGGTGCCTCGCCGCATCGATCGGCGAGCCATATTCTTATTGATATGGTTGATAAGATAATTTCATATCATTTTGCATACCTCGACGCATACAATGGCCCGGACACGGACGCGGGCATGCCGCGCCACCCTGCCAGACACGGAGACCCCATGCTCGACAAGACCGCTCCCGATGCCGCGCGCCGCGAATACTACGACCGCATCGCGCAGAAGAACCTGAGCCCCCTCTGGGAATCCCTGCACACCCTCGTCCCGCCCCAGCCGCAGCCGCGATGCGTGCCCGCGATCTGGAAGTACGAGAAGCTGCGCGCCGACGTCATGGAGTCGGGCTCCATCATCAGCGCCGAGGAAGCCGTGCGCCGGGTGTTGATCCTGGAGAACCCCGGCCTGAAGGGCCAGTCGGCCATCACCCAGACGCTGTACGCGGGCCTGCAACTGATCCTGCCCGGCGAGATCGCTCCCAGCCACCGCCACACCCAGTCGGCCCTGCGCTTCATCGTCGAAGGCAAGGGCGCCTACACGGCGGTCAACGGCGAACGCACCACCATGCATCCCGGCGACTTCATCATCACGCCGTCCTGGACCTGGCACGACCACGGCAATCCCGCCGAAGCCGAAGGCGGCGAGCCGGTGGTGTGGCTGGACGGCCTGGACATCCCGCTGCTGCGGTCGCTGGATGCCGGCTTCGCCGAGAACTATCCCGAGGCCTCGCAGCCCGTCATGCGTCCCGAGGGGGACAGCTTCGCGCGCTACGGCTACAACATGGCGCCCGTGCGCCACACCTTCAGCGGCACCTCCTCGCCCATCTTCAACTATCCCTACGAACGCTCGCGCGAAGCCCTCGACCAGTTGGCGCGCCGCGGCGAACTCGACCCCTGGGACGGCGTCAAGCTGCGCTACGTGAACCCCGCCACCGGCGGCTACCCCATGCCCACCATGGCGACCTTCATGCAATGGCTGCCGGCCGGTTTCCAGGGCAAGACCTACCGCACCTCGGACTCCACCGTGTTCAGCGTGGTCGAGGGCCAGGGCAGCGTGCGCATCGGCGACGAAGTCTTCCAGTTCGGACCGCGCGACGTGTTCGCGGTCCCGCCCTGGAAGCCGGTGCAACTGGCCGCGCTCGAAGACGCGGTGCTCTTCAGCTATTCTGATCGTCCGGTGCAGGCCGCGCTGGGGCTGCTGCGCGAAGAGCGCATCGCCTGATCTCCTTTCCCATCCCTACACCCAAAGGTTATCCGCCCATGTCGTACGTATTCCAACCCGAAGCGGTCACCACGCTGCCCGTCGCCGGCAGCAACGAACAGTTCCCCGTGCGCCGCGTCTACTGCGTCGGCCGCAACTACGCCGCCCACGCGCGCGAAATGGGCTTCGACCCCGACCGCGAACCGCCGTTCTTCTTCTGCAAGCCGGCCGACGCCGTGGTGGCCGTGCCCTACGGCACGACGCTGGACCTGCCCTACCCGTCCGAGACCTCGAACTTCCACTACGAGATCGAACTGGTCGCCGCCATCGGCAAGTCCGGCTCCAACATCCCCGTCGAACAGGCGCTGGAATACGTCTGGGGCTACGCCGTCGGGCTGGACATGACCCGCCGCGACCTGCAGATCAAGATGCGCGAGGTCGGCCGTCCCTGGGAACTCGGCAAGGCCTTCGACCAGAGCGCGCCCACCGCTCCCCTGCACAAGGCCTCCGACGTCGGCAACATGGACAACGCCGAGCTGTGGCTCAAGGTGAACGGCCAGGACAAGCAGCGCAGCGATACTTCCAAGCTGATCTGGTCCATCGCCGAGACCGTGGCCTACCTGTCCAAGTACTTCCGCCTGGAACCGGGCGACCTGATCTTCACCGGCACCCCCGAAGGCGTGGGCCCGGTGGTCAAGGGCGACCTGATGGAAGGCGGCGTGGCCGGCCTGGGCGAACTGAAGGTCCGCGTGGTCTGAGGCCGGACGAGCCGACATGGAACTCTACAGTTTCTTCAACAGCTCGACCTCGTACCGGGTCCGCATCGCGCTAGGGCTCAAGGGCCTGGCCTACGAATACCGCGGCGTCAACATCCGCAAGCTGGAACACCGCGCGGCGGACTACGTGGCCAGGAACCCCTCGGCCAACGTCCCACTGCTGGTCGACGGCGAGGTGCAACTGGGGCAGTCGCTGGCCATCATCGACTACCTCGACGCCACCTATCCCGAGCCGCGCCTGATCCCCCAGGACAAGATGCGGCGCGCCCGCGTGCTCGAGGTCGCGCTGGCCATCGCCTGCGACATCCATCCGGTCAACAACCTGCGCATCCTGAAGTACCTCACCGACGTCATCGGCGTCACCGAGGAACAGAAGAAGGCCTGGTACGACCACTGGATCCAGGACGGCCTGGCCGCCGTCGAGCGCCTGCTCCAGGCCCACGGCTCCGGCCCGTACTGCTTCGGCGACGCGCCCACGCTGGCCGACTGCTGCCTGGTCCCCCAGGTCGGCAACGCCCAGCGCATGGGCTGCGACACCTCGGCCTACCCCCGGGTGATGGCCGTGTACGAGCACTGCCAGCAGCAGCCGGCCTTCCAGCAGGCCGCGCCGGCCAAACAGCCGGACTATAGTAGTTAGTTACCCCCCCCTACGCCCTTACGGGCGCCCCCCAGGGGGCGATGCGGGTGGACCGGCGGAGCCGGATCCACCGCATCCTGGGTCTAGTACCCGTTTCTTGGGTTGTGGCAGCCGTGCTTCGCTGGCTGCCAGCGGTAGCAACGGTGTGGCGTACCAAAAAAACCGGTACTAGATCCAGGGCGCCGCGGATCCGGCTTTGCCGGTCCGCTAGTGCCGCCCCTTGAGGGGCGCGGCCATAGGCCGCGTGGGGGTGGGTTTCCCCGACCGGCGGAGCCGGATCCACCGCATCCTGGGTCGTGGGGCGCTACCGCACGGAGTCGAGCGCCGTCTTCACCACGGAAAACAGCACGCCTATCTGCTCTTCGTCGATGATGAGCGGCGGCGAGAACGCCAGGATGTCGCCGGTGAATCGCACCAGCACTCCCGCCTTCAGGCAGGCCAGGAACGCCTCGTAGGCGCGCGCCCCCGGCTGTCCCGCGCGCGGCTCCAGCTCGATCGCCGCCGCCATCCCGATGTTGCGGATGTCCTTCACGTGCGGCGCTCCCCGCAGGCCGTGCACCGCGGACTCGAACGCCGGCTCCAGGCTGGCCGCGCGCGCGAACAGCCCTTCCTTCTCGTACAGGTCGAGCGTGGCCACCGCGGCCGCCGCCGCGGCGGGGTGTCCCGAATAGGTGTAGCCGTGGAAAAGCTCGATCGCGTTGCCCGGCCCCGCCGCCATGATCGTGTCGTGGATCTCCCGCGACACCGCCACCGCGCCCATGGGAACGGTGGCATTGTTGACGCCCTTGGCCATCGTCAGCAGGTCCGGCGTCACCCCGAAGCGTTGCGCCGCGGTGGCCGCGCCCAGCCGGCCGAAGGCGGTGATCACTTCGTCGAAGATCAACGGAATGCCATGGCGCGTGCACAGCTCGCGCAGGCGCTCCAGGTAGCCGACCGGCGGCACGATCACACCCGCCGAACCGGCCATGGGCTCGACGATGACCCCCGCCACCGTGGAAGGATCGTGCAAGGCCAGCAGCCGCTCCAGGTCGTCGGCCAGGTGGGCGCCCCAGGCCGGCTGCCCGCGCGTGAACGCGGCCTGGGCGATGTTCAGCGTGGCCGGCAGGTGGTCCACGCCGGGCATCAGGTTGCCCGCATAGGCCTTGCGGTTGGCGCCGATGCCGCCCACCGACATGCCGCCGAAGCCCACTCCGTGATAGCCGCGTTCGCGGCCGATGAAACGCGTGCGCTGGCCTTCGCCGCGCGCGCGGTGGTAGGCCAGCGCGATCTTGAGCGCGGTATCGACCGATTCGGACCCCGAGTTCGTAAAGAAGATGCGGTCCAGCCCCGGAGGCATCAGCGCGGCCAGCCGGCCGGCGGCCTCGAACGCCAGCGGATGCCCCATCTGGAAAGGCGGCGCATAGTCCAGCGCGCGCATCTGCGCGTGCACGGCTTCGATGATCTCCTCGCGCCCGTGCCCGGCGTTGCAGCACCACAGGCCGGCCGTGCCGTCCAGGACCCGGTGGCCATCGGCATCGGTGTAGTACATGCCCTTGGCCGATACCAGCAGCCTGGGCGCGGCCTTGAACTGGCGATTGGCGGTGAAGGGCATCCAGAGGGATTGCAGGTCGGGCAACTCGGCGGGCATGCGGGGCTCCTGGTTGGGCGGCAAGGGTAAACTTGCCGGGATACCCACGAGGATACTCCGCCATGATGCTGACCCTTCCCGACGTGCTGACGGCCGAGCAGGTGGCGCGCTGCCGCCAGGCGCTGGCGGGCGCCTCCTGGACCGATGGCCGAACCACGGCCGGCCACATGGCGGTCCACGCCAAGCACAACCGGCAACTGGCCGCCGACGACCCGCTGGGCGCGCAACTGGGCAACCTGATCCTGGACGCGCTGGGCGCCAACCCGCTGTTCATTTCCGCCACGCTGCCGCTGAAGGTGCTGCCGCCGGCCTTCAATCGCTACGAAGGCGGCGGCAACTACGGCAACCACATCGACAATGCCATCCGCAGCCTGCCCGGCACCGCGCACCGCGTGCGCACCGACATCTCCGCCACGCTGTTCCTGACGCCGCCCGAGGACTACGACGGCGGCGAGCTCGTGGTCGAGGACACCTACGGCGCCCACCGCGTCAAGCTGCCCGCTGGCCACCTGGTGATCTATCCCGGCACCAGCCTGCACCGGGTCACCCCCGTGACCCGCGGCGCCCGCGTCTCGGCCTTCTTCTGGGTGCAGAGCCTGGTGCGCGACGAAATCCGGCGCGAAACCCTGTATCGCATGGACACGGCCATCCAGCAGTTGTCCCGCGAAGTCCCGGGCAGCGATGCCCTGGTCCAGTTGACCGGCATCTACCACAACCTGCTGCGGCAATGGTCGCAGACCTGACCCGGCGCCCGGGAACCGACATGCCGCTGCCTCCCCTGACGCAGATTCCGCCGCAGATCGCCGCCGTGGCCGACTACGAGGACTATGCGCGCGAGCGCATGAGCGATGCCGCCTGGGCCTATCTGTCGGGCGGCGCTGCCGACGAACACACGCTGCGCGCCAACCGCGAAGCCTATGTCCGCGTGCGCATCCAGCCCCGGGTGCTGCGTGACCTGGCCGGCGGCGGCACCGGACTCGATCTGCTGGGCACGCCGCTGCCCTTCCCCGTCCTGCTCGCCCCGGTGGCCTACCAGAAGCTGGTCCATCCTCAGGGCGAACTGGCCAGCGTGCTGGCGGCATCGGCCATGAAAACCGTGATGGTGGCCAGTACGCAGTCGAGCATCGGCCTCGAGGACATGGCGCGGGCGGCCGAGGCGCCGCTGTGGTTCCAGCTTTATTTCCAGCGCGAGCGCGACGATACCCTGCGGCTGGTCCGGCGCGCCGAAGCCGCCGGGTACCGCGCACTGGTGGTCACCGTGGACGCGCCCATCAACGGCGTGCGCAACCGCGAACAGCGGCTGGGCTTCGGCCTGCCGCCGGACGTGGAAGCCGTCAACCTGCGGGGCATGCGCCCCATGGCGGGCGCCGTGGCGCGGGCCGGCGAAAGCGCCATCTTCGGCAGCGGCGCGCTGGACGGCGCCCCGTCCTGGGACGACATCGCCTGGCTGCGCTCGGCCACCCGGCTGCCCCTGGTGCTCAAGGGCATCCTGGCGCCGGCCGATGCCCGGCTGGCGATCGACGCCGGCGCGGCCGCCATCGTCGTGTCCAATCACGGCGGCCGCGGCCTGGACACGGTGCCCGCCACGCTGGAGGCCCTGCCCTGGGTCGCGGCCGAAGTGGCCGGCCGCCTGCCCGTCCTGATGGATGGCGGCATCCGGCGCGGCACCGACGTCTTCAAGGCACTGGCGCTGGGCTCCACCGCCGTGATGGTGGGCCGGGGCTACGTGCATGGATTGGCGGCGGCCGGTGCCGTCGGCGTCATCCACGTGCTGCACATGCTGCGCACCGAGTTCGAGATCGCGATGGCCCTGGCTGGCTGCCGCACGCTGCAGGACATCGGCCGCAACGCGCTCTGGCCCCACCCGGCCATCGCCTGAAGCCTTACATCGGCTCGATGCCCGCGGCCTTCACGAGCTGGGCGTTCGACTCGATTTCATCCTTGATGTAGGCATCGAACTTCTCGGGCGTCAGCACGAAGGCATCGGCGCCCACCGCGGCGAAGCGCGTCTTGACTTCTTCCGTGGCCAGCGCCTTGGCGACCTCGGCCTGCAGCTTGTTGACGATGGAGCGCGGCGTCTTGGACGGCACCATCATGCCTATCCAGAAGTTGAACTCCGATCCCGGCACGCCCGCTTCCGCGGTGGTCGGCACGTCGGGCAGGATGCTGGAGCGGCGCGGCGACCCGACCGCCAGCGGCACCAGGTGGCCTTCCTTGATCTGGCCGATGACCGGCGCCACCGGCGAGAAGTAATAATCGACGCGGCCGCTGATGACCTCGGCGACAGCCTCGGGCGATCCCTTGAAGGGGATGTGCGTGGCATCGATCTTGGCCTGCAGCCGGAAGCGCTCGGCGTTCAGGTGCGTGGCGCTGCCGGTGCCCGACGATGCGTAGTTGAGCGTGCCCGGGCGGCTGCGCGCGGTGGACAGCAGTTGCGACAAGGACTTGATGTTCTTGGACGGCGCGATCACCAGCACGTTGGGCAGCGTCGAGATCGGTGTCACGCCGGCGAAGTCCTTCACCGTGTCGAAAGGCAGCTTGGCGAAGGTGGACGGGTTGACCGTATGCGACGAGGAGTGGATCAGGATCGTGTAGCCGTCGGGCGCGGCCTGGGCGACCTGGGCCGCGCCTATGGTGCCGCCGGCCCCGGCGCGGTTCTCGACCACCACCGGCTGGCCCAGGCTGGCGCCGAGCTTGTCGGTGATGGCGCGGGCGATGATGTCGGTCGTGCTGCCCGCCGTGAACGGCACGATCACGCGGATGGGCTTGGTCGGGTAGGCGGCATCCTGGGCACCGGCCGGCGCGTGGGCCAGGGCGATCAGGCACGATACCGGAGCGAGTGCTGCGGCGCGGACGAAGTTCATGGTTGTCTCCTGGTGCGGTGTCTTTATACGCATGCGACCGGTGCGGCACGAACGCCGGACCAGCCGTTCGCGCTTAATTCACCTTTTGGTGAATTGCAGGAGAATAATGAAACACGGCGCCCCCAACGTCAATCGTTGGCGGGCGCCGTGGGCCTCGGTACATTCCCTAGGGTGGAGGAAACGCGGGCGCGAGCCCGCGTCCAGGACGGTCAGGCGGCCTTGGGCAACTGGCCGTGCGGATCGATGACGAATTTCTTGGGCGCGCCGGCGTCGAATTCGGCATAGCCCTTGGGCGCCTCGTCCAGCGTGATGACTTCCACGCCGACGACCTCGGCGATCTTGATGCGGTCCCACAGGATGGCCTGCATCAGCGCACGGTTGTACTTCATCACCGGCGTCTGGCCCGTGAAGAAGCTGTGCGACTTGGCCCAGCCCAGGCCCAGGCGGATGCTGAGCGAACCGTGCTGGGCGGCCTTGTCGACGCCGCCGGGATCGTCCGTCACGTACAGGCCGGGAATGCCGATCTTGCCGGCGGCGCGCGTGACTTCCATCAGCGAATTGAGCACGGTGGCCGGCGCCTCGTGGCGAGCACCCTCGTGTCCATGCCCCCGGGCCTCGAAGCCCACCGCGTCGACGGCGCTGTCCACCTCGGGTACGCCCAGGATCTGCGCGATCTGATCGCCCAGCGACGCATCCTGCGAGAGGTCCACGGTTTCGAAGCCCACCTTGCGCGCGTGCACCAGCCGCGCGGGGTTCACGTCACCGACGATCACCACCGCCGCGCCCAGCAGGCGGGCCGAGGCGGCGGCGGCCAGGCCCACCGGCCCCGCGCCGGCCACGTACACCGTACTGCCCGGCCCCACGCCCGCCGTGACCGCCCCGTGATACCCGGTCGGCAGGATGTCCGACAGGCAGGTCAGGTCGCGGATCTTGGCCAGGGCCTGGTCGCGGTCGGGAAACTTCAACAGGTTGAAGTCGGCGTACGGCACCATGACGTATTCGGCCTGCCCACCTATCCACCCGCCCATGTCGACGTAGCCGTACGCGCCGCCGGCGCGCGAGGGATTGACGTTCAGGCAGACGCCGGTCTGCTGTTCCTTGCACAGCCGGCAGCGGCCGCATGCCACGTTGAACGGCACCGAGACGATGTCGCCCTTCTTCAGGGTCTCGACGTCGCGCCCGGCCTCGAGCACCTCGCCGGTGATCTCGTGGCCCAGCACCAGTCCCGCCGGCGCGGTGGTCCGCCCCCGCACCATGTGCTGGTCCGAACCGCAGATGTTGGTGGAGAGAACCTTGAGGATGACTCCATGCTCGATGGACTTGCCGGCCGGATTCACCAGTTTGGGGAAGGCGATGCCTTGCACCTCTACCTTGCCTGGACCTACGTAGACGACACCGCGATTGGACGACATGTGAGTCTCCTCTGTGATGACTTCGCGCCGCGGGCCGCGAGCCGGCCCCGCGCGAAGGGTTGCGAAATCAGTGGCGAACCTCCGACCCCAGCCATTGCGCGAGGGCTTCGTTGACCGCGCCGGGTTGCTCCATCGTGGTCATGTGGCCGGCGTCCTCGATGGCGACCAGCGTCGCGCCCGGGATCGCGGCGGCCAGCGTCTCGTGGCGCGACAAGGGGCTCCAGGTGTCCTGCCGCCCGCACAGCACCAGCGTCGGGCAGGCGATGCCCGCCAGTTGGCCCGAGGCGTCGGGCCGGTTCAGCAGGGCATGGATCTGCGCTTCGAACACCTCGGGGGTACGGCGCTCGATCATGTCCAGCACGGCCTCGAACACCGGGCCGTCCAGCCGGTCGGGATGCACCATGCCGCGTGCCCAGACCCGCCCCATTTCGCGCATGCCCGATTCGCGCGCGGTCTTGAGCAGCGCCAGCCGCCCGGCGCGCTCGGACTCTCCCGCGATGCCCTTGGCCAGGCCCTGGTAGCCGGTATCCATCAACGCCAGGCGCAGCACGCGCTGCGGCGCCAGGCGCGTGACCTCCAGGGCGACGCGCCCGCCCATGGAATGGCCGGCCAGGTTGAACCGCTCGGCCGGCGCATGCCGCAGCACGTGCTCGGCCATCGCCGTGAGCGTATCCAGCGTGCCATAGTCGGGCACCTGGCATTCGCACTGCGCGCCGAAGCGCGCGCGCTGCCCTTCCCAGACAGCGGCATCGCACAGCAGGCCCGGCAGCAGCACCAGGGGCGGATTCGACAGACTGCTCATTGCACTTCCTCCAAACCTATCAACGACGCCAGCCGCTCCGGATCGCCGCGCAGATCGGGGCTGGCGCCCTGCCAGACGATGCGTCCCCGATCCAGCACCACGGCGCGCTCGGTCAGGTCCAGCGCCAGTTCGGCATGCTGCTCGACCAGCACGATGGACAGCGCGCCGCCCTCGCGCAGCTTGCCGAACGCCTCGACCAGCGCATCGACGATCACCGGCGCCAGCCCTTCGAAGGGTTCGTCCAGCAGCAGCACCCTGGGGTTGCCGATCAGCGCGCGGCCGATCGCCAGCATCTGCTGTTCGCCGCCCGACAACTGGTAGCCCAGGTTGCGCCGCCGCTGCGCCAGACGCGGAAACAATTCGTACACCCGCTCCAGGGTCCAGGTTCCCGCCGTCGCCGCCACGGTCAGGTTCTCCTGCACGGTCAACGACGGGAAGATCTCCCGCTCCTGCGGCACCAGCCCCAGGCCCTTGCGCGCGCGCACGTGCGCCGGCCAGGCGGCGATGTCCTGGCCCACGTAGCGCACGCTGCCGCCGTGCACCGTGTTCAGGCCCAGCAGGGTGGTCAGCAGCGTGGTCTTGCCCACGCCGTTGCGGCCCAGCAGCGCCAGCGCCTCGCCGGCGTCCACGTGCAGCGACACGTCCTCCAGCACCACGGTCTCGCCGTAGCCGGCGCACAGGTCGCGCAGTTCCAATACTCGTTCAGTCATGATGCCCCCGCTTGCCCAGGTAGACGTCGCGCACGCGCGGATCCGTCCGGACCTCGTCCACGCCGCCCTCGAGCAGTACCGCTCCCTCGACCAGCACGGTGATGCGCCGCGCGAAACGGAACACCAGGCTCATGTCGTGCTCGATCACCAGCACGGCGACGTCCTGCGGCAGGCGCTCCAAGAGTTCGAACAGGCGCTTGCCCTCGGTGGACGGCACGCCCGCCACCGGCTCGTCCAGCAGCAGTACCCGGGGCTTGAGCGCCAGGGCCAGCGCGATCTCGATCTGGCGGCGCTGGCCGTAGGCCAGCTCGCTCACCCGCTTGCCCGCCAGGTCGAGCAGCCCCAGTTCGCGCAGGCATTCCACCGCTTCCTGGACGAATGCCGGGCGCGCCGGCAACGGCCGCCCGATACGGCCGTCCAGGCCGCGATGCGCGGACAGCGCCAGGCCGATGTTCTCGGCGACGGTCAGGTGGTTGAACAGCGAGTTGATCTGGAAGGTTCGCGCCAGCCCGAGCTTGACGCGTTTCTCGGCCGGCATGGCGGTGACGTCCCGGCCCTCCAGCAGGACCTTGCCCGCATTGGGCCGGATCACGCCGGTGATCTGGTGCACCAGCGTGCTCTTGCCGGCGCCGTTGGGGCCGATCAGCGCGTGGCGCGCGCCCGCCTCCAGCGTCAGGTTCACGTCGCGGGTCACGCTCAGCGCGCCGTACTGCTTGCACAAGCCCACGAGTTGCAGCGGAGGGTTACTCATTGCGCGCCCCCCCTGCTCGTCCACCGGGCCAGGCAGCCCGACAGCCCGGTGGGCGCGAAGCGCACCACGACGATCAGCAGCACGCCCAGCGCCGCCAGCCAGTTGGTCGGGTCCAGCGCCGCCGCGCGGTCGGCCAGCAGCATGAAGACGATGGCCCCCAGGAAGGCGCCGTACAGCCGGCCCGTGCCCCCCAGCGCAAGCATGACCAGCACGTTGGCCGACATGGTGAAGCCCAGGCTGTCCAGCCCGACGATGTTGTTGACCTGCGCCGACAGCGCGCCCGCGGCCCCGCCCAGCGCGGCCGAGATCGCATACAGCGTCAGCAGGCGCCGGCGCACCGGCACGCCCAGCAGCGCCATGCGCGTCGGGTTCTCGCGCACGCCCTGCGCGGTGAGACCCAGCGGCGAGCTGACCAGGAACTTGCAAAAGACATAGACCAGCACCAGCACGGCCAGCGCATACCAATAGGCGGTGCGGCCTTCGATGTCGAACTGGAACAGGCCCAGCACCGGGGCGATCGAATAGCCGGTCAGGCCGTCGTCGCCCATGGTGAGCGGCTTGGCCACGTTGGCCAGCTCCAGCAGCAGCGTCGCGCAGACCAGGGTCAGCATGATCTGGGTCAGGCCCGCGGTGCGCAGCACCGCCAGGCCGGACAGCAGCCCCACGACGGCGGCCGCCGCCATGCCCACGAACAGGCCCGAGATCGGCTCGGACGAGACGTGCATGGCGTACAGGCCGGCGGCATAGGCGCCGGTACCGAAGAAGGCCGCGTGGCCCAGGGTCTCGATGCCGCCGTAGCCCTGCGCGATGTCCAGCGACAGCGCGAACACGATCATGATCAGCACGGCGGTGGCCAGGGCCAGGTACAGGTCGGCCAGGAAGAAGGTCGCGACCGCCGCGCCCAGCAGCACCAGGTCCAGCAGGTTGTAGCGATGGCGCGAGAATGCGCGCGCGACGGATGAGTTCAGGGAAGGTGTCGTCATGATCAGTTCGCCACGAGGCCACGGGGGCGCACCAGCAGGATCGCCAGCACCGCCAGGTAGATCACGAAAGCGCCCAGCGCGGGCAGGTAGTAGCGGCCCAGCGTATCGATCAGGCCCAGCAGCAGGGCCGCGTACAACGACCCGCGCAGGCTGCCCAGGCCGCCCACGGCCACCACGATCAGCACGATGACCAGATACTTCAGGCCATAGTAGGGCTCCAGCGGCAGCATGGGGCTGCCCAGCGCGCCGCCCAGCGCCGCCAGCCCGCAGCCGATGGCGAACGTGACCGAGAACACCGCCGGCACGTTGATGCCCACGCAGCGCGCCATGCGCTGGTTGTCGACCGCGGCGCGCAGGCGCGCGCCGAAGGCCGTGCGCTCGATGCCCAGCCACAGCGCGAATGCGACGGCCGCGCTGGCGCCGATCAGGAAGGCGCGGTAGACCGACAGCGTCAGGGAACCCAGGCTGAAGTTGCCCTGCAGCGACGACGGCAGCGGCAGGGATTGCAGTTGCGTGCCGGCCAGGTTCTTGACGATGGCCGTGATGATGAAGGTCAGGCCGATGGTCATCAGCAACTGGCCCAGCCCGTGGGTGCCGTAGACCCAGCGGTACAGCGTGCGTTCCAGCAGCGCGCCGATGGCCATCGTGGCCAGGACCGCCAGCGGCACGGCCAGGAAGAAATGGACGCCCGCGCGCTGGATGAACCAGAGCGCGATGTAGCCCCCGATCATGGCGAAGGCCGAATGCGTCAGGTTGACCACGCGCATCACGCCCAGCGTGATGGTCAGGCCGACCGAGATGAGGAACAGCATCATGCCGTAGGCGATACCGTCCACGGCAAGACTCAGGAAAGTGGCGAGCGTCGATGTCATGCGTCATCCGGCGCGAGGAAGGGATGGGGCGGACGCGGCGCCGGGGCCGCGTCCGCGCGGGGAATCACTTGTTGATTTCGTGCCAGGGATCTTTCACGGCGGGATAGGTATGGAACACCTTGTTGCCGAGCTTGCCGTCGATCTTCTCGACCTTGCGCATGTAGACGTTCTGGACGATTTCGCGGGTGCGCGGGTCGATGCTGACCGGGCCGCGCGGGCTATCCCACTTGTAGCCCTTGATGGCGGCCATGGCCTTGTCGCCGTCCTTCGCGCCGTTGGTGGCGCGTACCATCTGGTCGATCAGCCGCATGCCGTCATAGGCCGCCACCGACGCCACGCTCGGCAGCTCGTCCTTGCCATACTTGGCCTTGTAGGCGGTCACGAATTCCTTGTTCAGGGGCGTGTCCAGGTAGGGCGAGTAATGCAGCGCCGAGGTCAGGCCCAGCGCCGCGTCGCCGATCGGGGCGATGTCCTCTTCCTGGGCTTCGTTGGTCACCAGCAGCGTGATGCCGGCCTTGTCCAGTTCACGCTCCTTGAAGCTGCGGATCATGCCGGCCGACATGGGGCCCACCGGCATGAACATGAATACGGCCTGCGGCTTGAGATCGCGCACGCGCTGCAGGTAGCTGGAGAAATCGGTGGTGCCCATGGGCACCTTGATCTCGCCCACCACCTTGCCGCCCAGCTTGGTGAAGGTCTGGCCGAAGGCTTGCAACGCGTCGTGCCCGGGGGCGTAGTCCGCCGCCAGGATCACGGCGTTCTTCATGCCCTGGTCATAGGCCCACTGCACCAGCGGGATGCTGACCGTCCACTGCGTGAAGCCGGCGCGCACGTAGTATTGCGACTTGTCGGTCACGCTGGAGGTGCCCGAGTTCAGGATGACGTAGGGCGTCTTGGTCTGGTTGATGACATCGACCGCGCCCAGTACCGTGGGCGTGAAGACGCCGCCGATCAGGTACTGCACCTTGTCGCGCACCACCAGTTCCTGCGACAACTGGCGCGCGCGCTGGGGATTGGATCCGGCCTCGTCGCGCGACAGCACCGTGACGGTATGTTCGCCGAACTTGCCGCCGTGCTGCGCCAGGTACAGGTCCACGCCGCGCTGATATTCCCGGCCCCACCAGGTGTAGGCGCCCGAGAACTGGCTCAGCAGTCCGACTTTGATCTCCGCCGCGGCGGCCGTTCCCGCCGCCGTCACGGCAGCGGCCGCGCACAGCAGCCCCGCCACGCGTTTCGCGATTCGCATAGTCTCTCTCCTTGGCGCGCTGCGCCTATCGTCGGTGGTGTTGCGATGTAATGGTGTAGCTAAGGCACAGTGGATCCGGCTCCGCTGGTCCGCCAGTGCCGCCCCCACGGGACCCAGCGCCGGGCCGCCCCAAGGCGGGTCCCGGCCCCCTCGGGGGGCTGCCGCGTAGCGGCTGGGGGCTCACCATGCTGGGCGCGCGAAGCGCGTACGGGGGGACCTCTACCTGGCGTCCGGCACCCGTCTCGTCTTCATGAACGCCTCGAAGCTCTCGCCCCGCATGATGGCGTAGATCTCGAGGTTGGTTTTCTTGACGACCCGGCCGAATTTCTCGAGCACGAAGAAGTTCACGCCGTGCCGGATGAGGCCGAGCCAGTCGCGGGCGCGCACCAGCGCCTTTTCCTCTTCCGTCAGCCCGGCCGCGTCCATCGTGCCTTCCTCGTCGGCCACGAAGCGGTCACGCCAGTCGGCGCCTATCATGTTCCAGAAGAAGCGGTTGATCTTCAGCGTGCGGTTGCTGACGCGCAGGTCGAACGCGTAGGTGCCCGGGATCTGCTCGATGCCTTCGAGTTGCGGATTCATCGGATGCTCCTCAGGCCACGGCCGCGGCGGCCGGACCGGTCTGCCGGGCGATGGGCTCGCCTTCCTCGTACAGCACCACGGTCATCGCGGTGGTGGTGGCCAGGTAATAGTTCTGGTGCAGCTTGCGCAGCGGGCCGGTGCCCAGCGCGCCCCGCATGGACAGCCACATGATCTGCTCCACGCTCTCGGCGCCGCCCAGGCGTACGTAGTCGGCGTGTTTCATCCGCATCAAGGCTTCGGGATCTTCTTCCAGCAGGCGCAGGAACTCCATGTCCCACTCGGTATTGTTGAAGCCGGTGCGCTCGCCATGGACCTGGTGGGACAGGCCGCCGGTGCCCACCACCACCACCTTCAGGTCCTCGGGATAGGATTCCACCGCGCGGCGCACGGCCTGCCCCAGGCGATAGCAGCGGCGCGCCGTGGGCAGCGGATACTGCAGCACGTTGATCGCGACGGGCACCACGGTGCCCGGCCAGTCGGGCTGGTGCGGCCAGAGCAGCGGCAGCGGCGACGCACAGCCGTGGTCGATGGGCTTGTCCTGGAAGACGGTGATGTCGAACTCGTCGTTCACCAGGGACTCGGCGATGTGGGCCTGGAAATCGACGTTGCCACGGATGGCGGGCAGGTTGCGCAGGCCCGCGCCCTCGTCGGCGATGGGAAAGCGTTCGCCCACCCCCAGCGCGAACGTGGGATACATGTCGAAGAAAAAGGTCGTGCAGTGGTCGTTGTAGAAGAACACCAGCACGTCGGCCTGCTTCTCGGCCAGCCAGGCAGCCACCGGCTTGTAGCCGTCGAACAGCGGCGCCCAGGCCGGATCGTTCTGCTTGCCCTTGTCGTAGGCGACGCCTATGGTCGGCACGTGCGAGCTGCCGATGCCGCCGATGATTCTTGCCATGATGTACTCCGTATCGAATGAGGCCGGCGCGTCTTCGCCGCCATGCGCCACGCGACCCTTTTTGTGCGTAGCGCAGATTATATGGGATCCCAAAATAAAGCAATAAAGGGTTTTTTCGGGGTCTAGATGGCGACTTGGGATCCAATACGGGATCCCAAACGGGTCTTATACTTGCATCCACCTCGCCAGCCGCGAGGCAGCCGCATTCATCACTCAGGGAGCACGCATGCAGCAGACCACCACCATGCTGCATATTCGTGAAATGATCCTCCGGGGCGAACTCGCGCCGGGAGAACGGGTCCGGGAAGCCGACCTGGCCGAACGGCTGGGCACCTCGCGCACGCCCGTGCGCCAGGCGTTGCCCGCGCTCGCCCAGGAAGGGCTGCTGGTGCCGTCCGGCGCCCGCGGCTTCGCGGTGCGCGCCTTTTCCGCCCGCGAAAGCACGGAGGCCCTGCACGTGCGTGCCGCGCTGGAGGGGCTGGCGGCGCGCGCGCTGGCCACCAACGGCGCCAGCGCCGAACTGCTGGCCGAACTCAAGGACTGCCTGGGCCAGGGCGATCGCATCTTCACCGACCGCCGCCTGTCGGACGACGACGAGATCCGCTACGCGGAAATGAACGCGCGCTTCCATACGCTGATCCTGGAAGGCGCCGACATGCCGCTGCTGGCCAGCCTGGTCAGCCGCTGCAACATCGTGCCGTTCACCGACCCGCTCACGCTGGCGTTCGACACGCAGAGCCGGGACATGATGTTCAATTTCCTGTTCTACGCCCACCGGCAGCATCACGCCATCGTCACCGCCATAGAAAGCGGGCAGGCCGACCGGGCCGAGAACCTTTTCCGCGAGCACGCCTATACCCAGGTCCAGAGCCAGGGCGCGGATTTCGAGAAGGAAGCGGGACTGACCTCGGCCGCCGGAGCCCGGCGCCATCGCCCCGGGCCGAGGCTGGTCTAGAGCCGCGCGTAGACCGCCAGCGCACCGCCCACGGCGAACAGCGCGACGACGGCGCGCCGCGCCACCGGATCCAGCGTCCGGCTCTCGACCAGCCGATGGAAGGCGGCGCCGCCGGCCAAGCTGACGAGCACCGCCACCCCCATGCCGAGGGCGTTGATGCCGGCCTGTTCCGGATAGAAGCGGAACACCAGCGCGCTGACCACCAGGCACAGCGGGAAATGCACCAGGAACACCGAATAGGAGATGCGCGCGAGCCGGCTCAGAAAATCCGGCACGCCGACGGTCTCGAGCCAGCCCGCCTGGCGGGCCGCCCCCAGCAGCAGCATGATGGCCGCCGCCACGACGATGCGTTCGCGGAAGTCCGTGGCCAGCGCCGCGGCCACCACCCCCGCCATGGCCACCAGCAGCAGGCCGCCCTTGGGACGGCCGGTCAGCCAGTAGGCGCAGCATCCCAGGCCGTAGTAGGCGAAGAAATAGAGCGCGGTCTCGTCCCAATAGGGATTGCGGTTGAAGACGAACAGCGACGCCAGCGTCAGCCCGCCTATCGCCGCGGCGCCCAGCCACCCCCAGGCGGGGCGGCGCAGGCTGATCCAGCGCGACAGTCCCAGCAGCAGCGCCATGACGCTGAACAGCTGGAAGTCGATGCCCACGTACCAGACGCCGGCCGACAGCGACTCCTGGCGCAGCAGGCCGTTGCTGAGCAGCATGTGGGCCGCCAGCTGCGGCGCCGTGGGCGAGTCCGGGATGGAATCGTGCTGCATCCAGGCCCGCGCCAGCGCGGCGCAGGCCATGGCCAGCACCAGCGCCGCCATGAAGGGCACGGCCAGCCGGAAATACCGCCGCTTGATCACCGCCAGGGGCTGCTCCACCCGTGACACGCCCGCCGGGGCGAAGGCGCGGGCGGCCAGGAATCCCGACACCACGAAGAACGCCATGACGGCCATCCTGCCGTAATGCATCAGCGCATCCAGCACGCGCGGCATGAGGGGGTGGGCGATGTCGGACATGGGGCCGTAGAAGGCCAGGTGATGAAGCACGATGGACAGGCAGGCGACGGCCTTGATCGCATCGATCAGGGGCATGCGGGGAGTGGCGGTGGACATGGCCAAGGGAGTGGCGAACCGGCGTTCGACGCGACGCGTTTGTTCGGAGGTGGCGCGTATCTTAGCGCCGGCGCCCCGCCCGGATCGGCGAAACGGCTTTTTTACAACACTCTTCGGCCCGGCGGCACGGGGCCGGCATGCGGCTTGCGTCCGTAGCGGCTCCCGCACACGATCAGGGAAACGACATGAAACTCCAGGACAAGATAGCTTGGGTGACCGGCGCCGACAGCGGCATCGGCCAGGCCGTGGCCGCGACGTTCGCCCGGGAAGGCGCCGACGTGCTGGTTCACTATCACCGGGACGAGGAAGGCGCGCGCGCCACGGCCTCGCAGGTGCGCGCGGCGGGACGGCGCGCCGAGATCCTGCAGGCGGATTTCTCGAATCCCTCCAAGACGCAGGCCTTCTTCGAACAGGCGTTCGAAAAAATGGGAGGCCTGCACGTGCTCGTGAACAACGCCGGCGCCGGATCCTCGCGCCAGAACTCGCTGGAGATCCCGCCCGACGAGTTCTCGTGGATGCTGAACATCAATCTTGTGTCGCCCTGGCTGCTGTGCCAGGCCGCCGCGCGCCACATGCAGTCCGAGGGAGGGGGCGCCATCATAAATATTACGTCGGTGCATGAAGAAATTTCCCTGCCCGGCAGCGCGTCCTACGACGCGGCCAAGGCGGGCTTGCGCTCGGTCACGCGGACGCTGGCCCTGGAACTGGCGCCGCGCGGCATCCGCATCAACAATGTCGCCCCCGGCATGATCGCCACGCCCATGACGCAGGATCGCCTGAAGGATCCGGCCCAGGCGCGCGAATCGGCTGCGCAGATTCCGCTGGGCCGCCCGGGCGACCCGCAGGAAGTGGCCAACGTCGTCCTCTTCCTGGCCTCGGACGAGGCCAGCTACGTCACGGGCAGCAGCTACTTCGTGGACGGCGGGCTGATGCGCAACATAGGGGGCACCTGATCCCCGGCGGCGCCGGGCGAGCGGTTCAACGGCGTCCGGGCGGCTCGCCGTCTCCGTCCCGCAAGCCGGCCAGCAGGCCATCCAGCACGTCGTAGGCGCGACGCATGGCCTCGACGCCCAGCAGCGCTTCCAGTTCCTGGTACTTGGCTTCCACCTTGGGCGCGATGGCCTTGGCGATGCGCTTGCCCTGCGCGGTCAGGGACACGCGCAGCCGGCGGCGGTCGCCCGGGACCGGCTGGCGCGCGATCAAACCCATCTCCTCCATCCTGGCCAGCACGCCCGTGATGCTCGGGCTGGATATCTGGCAGCACTCGCCCAGTTGCCTGGGTTCGAGCTCGCCGCTGTCGTACAGCGCGCGAACGATGCGCCATTGCTGGTCGGTCAATCCCTGCTCCTGCAGATAGGGCCGGAACTGGGCCATCAGGGCCTCGCGCGCCTGGAGCATCATGAGCGGAAGATTGCGATGGCGGAAAGGGGCTGGCGGCATGCGGTGAAAGGCGCGCGCGAGCGCACACCGGATTGGGGACCAGCCAATGTTATCACCGGGGTAAATACGGGTCCCCCGATGACGCGCGCAAATTGACTTCACTAACATGTTAGTGATTAAATCCAGCCATCGGCGATGCGACAAGAACGAAACCAGGGAGACCTCCGCATGAGGCTGTTCATCGAGGACACGCTGTTCCACGCCGCGGGCGCCCCGCTGCCGCTCGACCTTCCCCACGCGCGGGCATGCGATGCCCTGGCCACGGGCGAGCCGGCGCGGCCCCCCATGGCCGGCACGGTCTACGGCGTGCTGCACAACGACCCGGCGGCGCTGGCCGCGATGGGAGACCGGGTCCTGGCCCCGCCCTACAAGGCAGCCCCCAAGGCCCCCGTGCTCTACATCAAGCCTCGCAACACGCACCTGGGCCATGGCCGCGCCATCCCGCTCCCGCCCGGTGCCGAGGCCGTCCAGGTAGGCGCAGCGCTGGGCGCGGTCATCGGCCGCACCGCCTGCCGCGTCGCCCCCGGCGACGCGCTGGACTACGTGGCCGGCTATACCGTGGTCAACGACGTCACCCTTCCCCACCGCGAGTTCTACCGGCCGTCGCTGCGGCTGCGCGTACGCGACGGCTTCTGCCCCATGGGCCCCTGGGTGCGCGCGGCGCGGCAGGTCGGCAATCCGGACGCGCTCGATCTGCGCGTCTGGATAGACGGCGCCCTGCGCCTGCGGTCGAGCACCCGGGGCTTCCTGCGGCCCCTGCCCCAGCTCATCGCCGACGTGACCGACTTCATGACCCTGCAGCCAGGCGACGTCCTGCTGACCGGCCTGCCCTGGCCGGGCGATTTCGACGGACCGCTGGCGCACGGCGGGCAGCGCGTGGCCATCGAGATCGAGAACGTCGGCCGGCTCGAGAACCCGGTCGTCCGCGCGTCGGTCCAGGGAGGTTCGGCATGAAGACCGCCCGCGTCGCCTACTCCGGCGCCATCCACACCGCCACGCCTTACGACGACAGCCGGCTGCGCCTGGCGGACGGCCGCATCGTCCTGCACGACGACGTCGTCTGGCTGCCGCCGTTCGAGGCGGGCACCATCGTCGCGCTCGGCCTGAACTACGCGGAGCATGCCAAGGAACTCAGCTTCGGCGCCCAGCAGGAACCGCTGGCCTTCCTGAAGGGGCCGGGCGCGCTGATCGGCCATCGCGGGCACACGCGCCGCCCGGCCGACGCCACCTTCATGCACTACGAGTGCGAGCTGGCCGTGGTCATCGGCCGCAGCGCCGCCGGCGTCCGCCGCGACTGCGCCATGGATTACGTGGCCGGCTACACCGTGGCCAACGACTACGCCATCCGCGACTACCTGGAAAACTGGTACCGCCCCAACCTGCGCGTCAAGAACCGCGACACGTGCACCGTGCTTGGCCCCTGGTTTGTCGACGCGGCCGACGTGCCCGACCCGCATGCGCTGGCGTTGCGCACCCTGGTCAATGGCGTCGTCACGCAGCAGGGCAACACCCGCGACATGGTGTTCGACATCCCCGCGCTGATCGAATACCTGAGCGGCTTCATGACCCTGGCCCCCGGCGACGTCATCCTGACCGGCACGCCGGACGGCGTGGTCGACGTCAAGCCCGGCGACGAAGTCATCACCGAGATAGACGGCATCGGCAGCCTGCGCAACACCATCGTGGGCGACGACGTGTTCGGCCGCTGAACTTCCTTTCCGCCGTTCAACAGGACTCCATCATGTCCCTGCACATTTCCCACCTGATCGATGGCCGCGAGGTCGACAGCGACCAGGCCTTCGACACCGTCAACCCGGCCGACCAGTCCGTGCTGGCCACCGTCGCCTCGGGCGGCGAAGCCGAGGTCCGGGCTGCCGTCGCGGCGGCCCGGGCCGCCTTTCCCCGGTGGGCCGCCACTCCCGCCGCCGATCGTGGCCGCATCATGCGCAAGCTGGGAGAACTGATCCAGCACCACGTGCCCGAGCTGGCCGATTGGGAAACGCGCGACACGGGCCAGGTCATCGCCCAGACCGGCAAGCAGCTGGTGCCGCGCGCCGCCGACAACTTCAGCTACTTCGCCGAGATGTGCACGCGGGTGGACGGCCACACCTATCCCACGCCCACGCACCTGAACTACACGCTCTACCATCCCGTGGGCGTATGCGCGCTGATCTCCCCGTGGAACGTGCCGTTCATGACGGCCACCTGGAAGATCGCGCCGGCGCTGGCCTTCGGCAATACCGCCGTGCTGAAGATGAGCGAGCTCTCGCCCATCACCGCGTGGCGGCTGGGGCAGCTCGCGCTCGAGGCCGGCGTGCCCCCAGGCGTGCTGAACGTGGTGCACGGCTATGGCAGGACGGCGGGCGAGGCGCTGGTGCGCCACCCGGACGTCGCCGCCATATCGTTCACCGGCAGCACCGCCACCGGCAACCGCATCATCCAGTCCGCGGGCCTGAAGAAGTTCTCGATGGAACTGGGCGGCAAGAGCCCCTTCGTCGTGTTCGAGGACGCCGACTGGGAACGGGCCATGGACGCGGCCGTATTCATGATCTTCTCGAACAACGGCGAACGCTGCACCGCCGGCTCGCGCATCCTGGTCCAGCGGTCGATCTACCGCCGCTTCGCGGAGGAGTTCGCGGCCCGCGCCGCGCGCATCACCGTGGGCGACCCGCTCGATGCCGGCACCATCGTCGGTCCCATGATCTCCCGCGACCACCTGGCCAAGGTCCGCCGCTACATCGAACTGGGCCAGGACGAAGGAGCGGAACTCCTGGCCGGCGGGCTGGACGCGCCCGATCTTCCCGCGGCGGTCCGCGCCGGCAACTTCGTGCGCCCCACGGTGTTCGGCAACGTTGGCAACGACATGAAGATCGCGCAGGACGAGATCTTCGGTCCGGTCGCCTGCCTGATCCCCTTCGACGACGAGGCCCACGCCATCCGCCTGGCCAACGACATCCGCTATGGGCTGTCGTCGTACGTGTGGACCCGGGACCTCGCGCGCGCCCATCGCGTGGCGGCGGCCATCGAGGCCGGCATGTGCTTCGTCAACAGTCAGAACGTGCGCGACCTGCGCCAGCCTTTCGGCGGCACCAAGGCCTCCGGCACCGGCCGCGAGGGCGGCACCTGGAGCTACGAGGTCTTCCTGGAGCCCAAGAACGTCTGCGTCTCGATCACCGACCATCACATCCCGCACTGGGGCCGTTGAGTCCCGGCGCACCCACGACAACCAGGAGACGACATGACCCAAGCCCCCCTCCCCGTGTCCCGCCGCGCCCTGCTCCGGCTCGCGGCGGGCGGCGCCCTGTCGGGCCTCGCCCTGCGCGGCGCGCGCGCCCAGCAATCGTCCTATCCGAACCGGGCGGTACGCATCATCGTGCCGTTCACGCCCGGCGGCACGACCGACGTGGTCACGCGGCTGGTCGCGGCCGAGCTGGGCCGCCAACTGGGGCAATCCTTCATCGTCGAGAACAAGCCGGGGGCCGGCACGGTCGTGGGCGTGGAGGCCGCAGCCAAGTCCGCCCCCGACGGCTACACCCTGATCACCGTGGCCAACAGCTTCTGCGCCAACACCTCGCTGGTGAAAAAGCTGCCCTACGACCCCGCCGACCTGCGTCCAGTGGCGCTGATGGGCATGTCCGAACACGTGCTGGCGGCCAACCCCAAGAGCGGTCTGCGCAATCTGGCGGACCTCGTCGCCGCCGCGCGCAAGGCGCCCGGCTCGCTCAGCTATGCCTCCTTCGGCAACGGCACCTCGGCCCACCTGGCGGGCGAGATGCTCAAGATGCAGGCCGGCATCGACCTGCTGCACGTGCCCTACAAGGGCCAGGCGCCGGCGCTGAACGACCTGCTGGGCGGGCAGGTGACGGTGATGTTCGGCAACTGGCCGGAATTCCGCGGCCACGTGGAGGCCGGCCGGCTGGTGGCGCTGGGCATGGCCACGGCCGAACGCTCGGCGTACGCGCCGCAGGTGCCGACCCTGGCCGAACAGGGCGTGCCGCTGGAATCCAATTCGTGGCAAGGCGTGCTGGCGCCGGCGCGCGTGCCGGATGCCATCGTGGCGCAGCTCAACGGCGCGATCAATGCCAGCCTGCAGGCCCCCAAGGTCCAGGCGACGATGCGCGACGGCGGCATCGCGTCGATGGCGGGATCGGTGGACCGGTTCGACGCCTTCCTCAAGAGCGAGACCGCCCGATACGCCGAGGTGGTGCGCCGCGCGGGCATCACGGTGGACGTCTGACGAGGCCGGGAGCAGACATGGGAACACTCGCCCTGGCCGCCAAGATCACCCACGTGCCGTCCATGTACCTGTCGGAACTGGACGGGCCGCACAAGGGCTGCCGGCAGGCCGCCATCGACGGGCACGTCGAGATCGGCCGGCGGTGCCGCGAACTGGGCGTGGACACCATCGTGGTGTTCGACGTCCACTGGCTGGTCAACAGCGAATACCACATCAATTGCGCGCCGCGCTTCTCGGGCTGCTACACCAGCAACGAGCTGCCGCACTTCATCAAGAACCTGTCCTACGAGTACCCCGGCAACCCCGAACTGGGCCACCTGATCGCCGACGTCGCCAACGAGATGGGCGTGTCTACTCGCGCGCACAGCGCCACCACGCTTGAACTGGAGTACGGCACGCTGGTTCCCATGCGCTACATGAACGCGGACCGGCACTTCAAGGTCGTGGGCATGTCCGGATGGTGCGTCTGGCACGACCTTGCCGCCAGCGCCCGGCTGGGGCTGGCGGTGCGCCGCGCGATCGAGGAACGCTACGACGGCACGGTGGCCATCTTCGCCAGCGGCTCGCTCAGCCACCATTTCGCGCAGAACGGCATGGCGCCCGAGTTCATGCACAAGGTATGGGATCCGTTCCTGGAGCAGGTGGACCGGCGAGTGGTGGAACTGTGGGAACGGGGAGACTGGCGAACCTTCTGCCCCATGCTGCCCATGTACAACGAGAAGTGCTGGGGCGAAGGCGGCATGCACGACACGGCCATGCTGCTGGGCGCCCTGGGCTGGACCGCCTACGACCAGCCGGTGGAGATCGTCACCCCCTATTTCGGCAGTTCCGGCACCGGCCAGATCAACGCCATCTTCCCGGTGACACCGCTGCCGCCGGACACCTTCCTCGACACGCCCCCGGGAACCTGACATGCCCCACCTCGTCCTGCTCTACAGCCCGGACATCGAGCGCGATGCCGACATGCCCTCACTGTGCCGCAAGCTGGCCGACACCCTGATCGCCCAACGCGACGAGCAGGGCCGCCAGGTCTTCCCCACCGGCGGCACCCGCGTGCTGGCCTATCCGGCGGCGCATGCCGCCGTCGCCGACGGCGCGGGCGACTATGGCTTCCTGTACGCCAACCTGCGCATGGCGCCGGACCGCAGCCCGGCGGTGCACCGGGCGGTGGGCGATGCGCTGGCCGCCACGCTGCGCGATGCGCTGGACCCGCTGCTGGCGCGCCGCCCGGTCGGCATCACGGTCCAGGTCGACGAAAGCCGCGACCAGGTCTACGACGCCAAGCACAGCAGCCTGCATCCCCTGTTCAACCGGAAATGACCCTCCATGATTAGCGAAACCCGCATCGCCGAGCTGGCGGCCGAATTGCACCAGGCCGAGAAAAACCGCAGCCAGGTCGGACACTTCTCCAAGCGCTTCCCCGACATGACGATCGAGGACGGCTACGCCGTCTCGCGCGCCTGGGTCCGTACCAAGATCCAGGAAGGCCGCGTCGTGCGCGGCCACAAGATAGGCCTGACCTCGCGCGCCATGCAGTTGTCCAGCCAGATCGACGAGCCCGACTACGGCACGCTGCTGGACGACATGTTCTTCCACGACGGCACCGACATCCCCGCCGAACGCTTCATCGCGCCTCGCATCGAGGTGGAGCTGGGCTTCATCCTGGGCCGTCCCCTGCGCGGACCAGGCGTGACGCTGTTCGACGTGATGGCCGCCACCGATTACGTCGTGCCCGCCGTCGAGATCATCGACGCGCGCATCGAACAGTTCGACCGCGACACACGCGCGCCGCGCAAGGTGGTGGACACCATTTCCGATAACGCCGCCAATGCCGGCATCGTCACGGGCGGGCGGCCGGTCCGGCCCGACGCGGTGGATCTGCGCTGGGTCGGCGCGCTGCTCTACAAGAACGGCGTGATCGAGGAATCGGGCATCGCCGCCGCCGTCCTGAACCACCCCGGCAACGGCATCGCGTGGCTGGCCAACAAGCTGGCTCCCTGGGGCGAGTCGCTGCAGGCCGGACAGATCGTGCTGGCGGGCTCGTTCACCCGCCCCGTGCCCGCCCGGCCCGGCGATGCCTTCCATGCCGACTACGGGCCCCTGGGCTCCATCGCCTTTCGCATCGCCTGATGCCGGGAGCCGCCATGCAACTGCCCATCAATACCTTCAAGCGCGCGCTGCGCGATGGTCCGCCGCAGATCGGCCTGTGGGTCGGCCTGGCCGACGGCTGCGCCGCCGAGATGCTGGCCGGCGCCGGCTTCGACTGGCTGCTGATCGACTGCGAGCACGCCCCCAACGACGTACGCACGGTGCTGTCGCAATTGCAGGCCGTGGCGCCCTACCCGGTCCATCCCGTGGTGCGGCCGGTGACCGGCGATCCCGCGCTGATCAAGCAATACCTGGACGTCGGCGCCCAGACCCTGCTGGTGCCCATGGTCGAGACCGCCGAACAGGCCGCGCGCATGGTGGCCGCCACGCGCTATCCACCGCACGGTATCCGCGGCGTCGGCAGCGCGCTGGCGCGCGCCTCGCGCTGGAACGGCGTGGAAGGCTACCTGCACCGCGCCGACGACGAGATGTGCGTGCTGGTCCAGGTGGAATCCAAGGCCGCGCTGGCCAACCTCGAGGCGATCGCCGCCACCGAGGGCGTGGACGGCGTGTTCTTCGGCCCCTCCGATCTCTCGGCCTCGATGGGGTTCATCGGCCGGCCGGGCGAACCGGAGGTCCAGCGGGCCATCGCCGACGGCATCGCCGCCGTGCGGGCGGCGGGCAAGGCCGCCGGCATCCTGTCGGCCGACCCGGTGCTGGCCAGGCGCTACCTGGAAATGGGCGCGCGCTTCGTCGCCGTGGGCGTGGACATCACCTTGCTGGCCCAGGCCGCGCGCCGCCTGGCCGCAGGTTTCAAGACCGGGCAGCCTCCGGCCGCCTCCGCCGATCCGCCGGCGGGCAGCGTGTACTGAGCGCCCCAACCACCAAGGAGACGACAGATGAAATCCCCCCACCGCGCCCGGCGTGGCGCACTATCGAGGGCGATGGCCGGACTTGCGGCACTGCTGCTGACGGCGCCGCTGGCCTGGGCCCAGGACTCGAGGCCCATCGAATGGGTCGTCGGCATGGCACCCGGCGGTGGCACCGACACCGTCGCGCGCGTGCTGGCCGAGGCCATGGGACGCACGCTGCAACAGAGCATCGTGGTCGTCAACAAACCGGGCGCGGCCCACAACATCGCCACCGACTATGTCGTCCGTTCCAAGGACTACGGCCACGTCATGGTCACCGCCGACTACGCCACCCTGGCCACCAACCCCTTCCTGTACAGCAAGCTCACCTACGATGCCGAGCGCGACCTGCGCCCGGTGGGCATGCTGGTCCGCTTTCCGCTCATCCTGGTCGTGCGCGCCGACTCGCCCATCAAGGACTTCAAGGGCTTCATGGCCTGGGCCCGCACCCAGCAACAGGGCGTCAGCTACGGTTCGCCCGGCCCCGGCACGCCGCATCACCTGGCCACCGAACTCCTGCGCGAGCGCACCGGCCTGAACCTCGTGCACGTGCCGTATCGCGGCGCGGCCCCGGCCATCCAGGACATCATGGCCGGCCAGATCCCGTTCATGTTCGTCGAAAGCGGCAGCGGCATCCCCTACATCACCGGCGGCAAGCTGCGTCCGCTGGCCGTCGCCAGCGCCCGGCGCATCGAGTCGCTGCCGGACACGCCCACGCTGCAGGAGGAAGGGCTGAAGGACTTCGTCGCCTTCGCCTGGCAGGGCCTGTCGGTCCCCACCGGCACGCCGCAGGCCACCATCGACCGCCTGAACCAGGCGCTGGTGGGCGCGCTGCAATCGGCGCCGGTAAAAGCGCGCTTCGAGGCCCTGGGTATCGAGGCCATGCCCACCACCCCGGCCGAGATGGCCAGCTTCTCGCACGCCGAGAAGGAGCGCTGGGGCAAGCTGATACGGCAGATCGGGTTGAAGATCGACTGAGCCCGCCCTAGCCAAGCCCCGCCCCAACTGGCAAGATGGGATCGCCGCAGGGGCGTCGGGCGTTCCAGGCATGGGGGGCAGGGACAATGGCAAGGACAGGAACGAGGCACCGGGGCCGGCATGGCCACCCCCGGGCGGCGGCGGCGGTCGCCGCCCTTCTTTTGGCCGGTTGCGGTGGCGGTTCGGACGAGGGCGATACGGCCGCGAGCAAGAACCTGGCCGCCACCACCGTGGCCGTCGCCGCACCCGACTGGCGGGCTTGCGAAACGGTCTTTCCGGACGGCACCGTGCCGTCCCGGGTCGACGGCGAACGCTACGACTGCGCCGTGGTCCGGGTCCCGCTCGACTACGCGGACCCCAAGGGCAAGACCCTGGACCTGGCCCTGCGCCGCCGGCCGGCCGACGACGCACGGAACAGGATAGGCTCGCTCGTCATCGAACCCGGCGGACCGGGCGGCTCCGGCGTCGGCGCCGTCCCGGACTTCGCCGGCAAGCTGTCGGCGCAAGTGCGGCAACGCTTCGACATCGTCGGCTTCGATCCGCGCGGCGTCGGCCACACCCGTCCCACCGGCTCGCCGCCGGACGCGCCCGCCTTGCGCTGCGGCGGCGCGCTGGCGACGTACTTCGCCCACGACCTGGGCGACACCACCGCCGTCGGCGCCAAGGCGCTCGACGCCGCCGCGGCCGCCTACGCCCGCACCTGCCGCGACGACCCCGTTTTCCCCCTGATGGGCACGATGAACGTGGTCCGCGACGTCGAAGTGCTGCGCCGCGCCCTGGGCGACGCCAGGCTGACCTACCTGGGCGTGTCCTACGGTACCGAGGTCGGGATCGTCTACGCCGACCTCTATCCTTCGCACATCCGCGCGATGATCATCGACGGCGTCGTCAATCCCGCCCAGTCCGGGACCACGATACTGGTGAACCAGGCAGTCTCCTGGAACCGGGGGCTGGAGCGATTCTTCTCCTGGTGCGCCGGCAACGCCGGGCAATGTCCGATGCGCGACCAGGCCGAAGGGCAGTTCAGGGAAATGCTGGCCCGGGCGCATGCCGCGCCGGCGCGGATGGATTACAAGGGCACGCCCATCCCGCTTTCCACCGGCTGGCTGACGCTGGTCTCCGTGCTGAGCATCTACGAACCGGTGGCCTATCCGTCCCTGGCCGTCGCCATCGGCGCCGCGGCGCAGACGCCGGCGGACTGGGATCCCATGCGGGCGCAAGCCTCCGGACTGGCGAACAGCGAATCGCTCGGCCCGGCGGTCTGGACGACGTGCATGGACCAGCCCCTGCCGCAGGGCGCGGCGTTCGAGGACATCGTGGCGCAAGCCGCCGCCGCGGCGCCGCTGACCGGCGCGGTGCAGGCCAACATCAACCGGCCCTGCGCCCACCTGCCCGTGGCGCCCGATCCCGTGCCCACCAACTACCGGGCGCAGGGCTCGCCCCCCATCATGGTGTGGGGCACGACCGGCGACCCCGCCACCCCGTTCCAGAGCTCCAAGGACGTGGTGGCGCAGCTCGCGAACGCATCGCTGTTCGTCTTCGAAGCGGACCAGCACGTGGCCATGGGAGGAGGTCCCGGCAGGAAGGCCTGCGTGGTCGACGTGCAGTCGGACTACCTGCTGACCGCCACGCTGGTGCCGCAGAAGAACGCCTGCCGGGGAGATTGACCCCGCTTCCGGGTGCGGGCGGCACAAGCCGGCCCCTGCCGCCCGCCCCCGGCAAGAGTGACCATTCCAATAGTACTATTATTAGAACGTTTCCCGCGCTTCCTGCCTAGAATGGCTGGCAATCCATCCCGCGCGAACGGACATCCCGGTCGCCTCGATGCGTCGTCCACGTTCTTTCAAAGGGGGCCAGGGTCATGCTCGAACTCATCGAGACGCTTCATTGGGGCGCCGTCTTCCAGATCATCCTGATCGACATCCTGCTGGGAGGCGACAACGCCATCGTCATCGCCCTGGCCTGCCGCAACCTGCCTCACGGACAACGGATAAAGGGCATCCTGTGGGGCACCGCCGGCGCCATCCTGCTGCGCGTCCTGCTGATCGCCTTCGCGCTGGCGCTGCTCAGCATGCCCTTCCTGAAGATCGTGGGCTGTGCGCTTCTCATCTGGATAGGCATCAAGCTGCTGGCCCAGGAGAAGGACGCGCATGGCGACATCGATGGCGGCACGTCCGTCTTCGGCGCCATCCGGACCATCATCATCGCCGACTTCGCCATGAGCCTGGACAACGTCATCGCCATCGCCGGCGCGGCCGAAAGCGCCCACCTCGGGCACCAGCTGTACTACGTGATCTTCGGCCTGTGCGTCAGCGTACCCGTGATCGTCTGGGGCAGCACGCTGGTGCTCAAGCTGATAGACCGCTTCCCCGTGATCGTCACGCTGGGCGCGGGCATGCTGGGCTGGATCGCCGGCGGCATGCTGATCAGCGACACCTTCGTGCTCGAACACGTGGGCGAACCCGGCCCCATGGTCGAACTCGCGGTGCAGATCGTCGCCGCGCTGTCCGTCATCGCGGTGGGCAAGTGGCTGGTCATGCATCGGCGGCACCAGCCGTCCATCGGCTAGGCCGATCGGCGGCTGTGAGCACAGCACGAACCTACAGGTGGAAATCCCCGGCGGCTTCCGGCTGGTAAAGCACTTTCTCGATGCAGATACGGCGGGTGCGGTCCGAAATCCGCCAATCGATGGCATCTCCCTCCTGGTAGCCCAGGATCGCCGCGCCGACGTCGGAGCACACCGACAGCTTCCCGGCACTGCCGTCCGCGTCCTCGGGGTAGACCAGGGCCACCTCCACTTCCTCGTCGTCCAGATGCAGCAAGGCGCGGGAATTCATCGTGACGACGCTCCGCGCCACTTGCCGCGGATCGACGACGATGGCTCGCTCGATCTCGTGCTCGAGATCGACCACGGCCGGCCCCTGCTCGAGCGCGATCAGGCTGCTGAGCCGGGCCTTGTCGATTTCGGTGATATGGATATCGGTGGAATCGCCCACGGCGTTTTCGCGCAAGAGCCGGAGATAGTGCTCGACAGTCATGGAAAACGACTTCAGCGTCGGCGTTTCGCTTTCAGGCAGGAAGCCGCAGCGCAGGAAGGCTTTCAGCGAACGCGCGTTGTCCGGGTGGATCTTGGCGATGAGTTTCTCGGCCCGCATGTCGAAGAAGGCGAGCTTCATGCCTTCGAGGATGGCGCTGGCGCCGAGCTTGCGACCCCAGTTGTCGCGATCCCCGATGACCAGGACTATCTCGCAGTCCGGCCCCGTCTTGACGAGGCGCACGAAGCCCACCGGCACATCGTGCCGGTCGTAGGCCATGAAGAATCGGCCGCCCTGGTTGAACAGATGGGTCAGGATGGGCAACTGGACCCGGCCGATGACCTGTTCGATGAAGCGGGAGACATGGCGCGAATCGCTCAGATAGCGGATGACGCGCTCATCTTCCAACCAGTCCATCAGAGTCAGCGCGTCTGCCCGAGTGATCTCTGGACATAGCGAAATGAAAGGCTTGTTCATCTTCACCACACGTGGCTGCGAATGAAAGCCCTTCATGGCCACGGCCATGACGGTTCTTTCGACAAAAAACGCACAAAAGAAAAACGCCCTAGGCCGCCGGGCGCCTAAGGCGTCTTTCCTTGCTGAATTCTTGGTGGGCTGTGAGTGGCTCGAACACTCGACCTACGGATTAAGAGTCCGCTGCTCTACCAACTGAGCTAACAGCCCTGCAAAGAAGCAAGATTATAACGACTTTTTTCGACTTGTGCGAATCAAGGCCTGCCGCTCCCTTTCCGGCCGGCATCGACTTCCGCGGCCGCCCCCGCCAAGCCGCCCGCGCGGCTGGGTAGAATCGCCCTATCCCCTCTTCAGACCGCCCCCATGCAGACACGACGCCCACGCCCCTGGACCGCCCTCGCCCTGCTGTGCCTGGCCCTCTGGATGTCGCGGCCGGCCGACGCCGCCGCTCCCGACCCCGCGGCCGTGACGCCGGCCCAGGCGCGCCAGGTCCTGGACCTGCTGCGCGACGACGCCCGGCGGGCGGAACTGGAGCAGACGCTGAGCGTCATCGCCGAGGCGACGGAGCAGCAGGCCGCCCCGCCGGCGGCCGCGCCCGCCGCGCCGGAAGCGCCGGTCGCCCTGGAGAAGGACGGGCTCATCGCCCAGGCCTTCACGCAGGCGGGCAAGTGGGTGGACTCGGCGCTGGGCGAACTGCGGCTGACGGGAGCGACGCTGTGGTCGCTGCGGTCGGCGGGCGCCTGGTGGCAGTACTACCTCGGCACGCCGGAGGCCCGCACGGCGACCTTCCAGGGCCTGGGCACGATTCTGTTGATCCTGGCCGTGGCCCTGGGCGTGGAAGCGGGTATCGGGCGACTGCTGCGCCGGCCGCGCGCGATGCTGCTGGCCTACGCGGAACGCCGGTACATCCCGGATACCGTTCCGCCCTCCGCGCCCGACCCCGACACGGAAACGCCCGCCGAGCCCGACCAGCACCTGCGCATCGTGCGCCGGCTGCCCGCCGCGCTGGCGCATGCCATCCTGGCCCTGGTGCCGCTGGCCGGCTTCCTGGTGGTGGCGACGATACTGATGAGGCTGTTCGGCGCGCCGGCCGCCGGCTTCTATCCGTTCATCCTGCCGCTGATCGGCGCCTACCTCGCCATGCGGCTGACGATGACCGCGCTGCGCCTGCTGACCTCGCCGTCGGGTGCCTGCCTGCGCCTGTCCCGGCTGGGCGACGAATCGGCGCGCTATCTGGACACCTGGCTGCGGCGCGTGGTGGCGGTCGGCGCCTTCGGCGTGGCCGCGACCGAGATCGCCTACCTGCTGGGGGCCGGCGACGATGCGCGCAACGCGCTGTCCAAGCTGGTGGGCCTGGCCGTGCACGCGATGCTGATCGTCATGGTGGTCCAGCGGCGGCGCCAGGTGTCGCGCTGGATACGCGGACAGGAACACGAGGGGCTGCGGGCGGTGCTGGCCAATGTCTGGGCGCCCACCGCCATCGCGGTCATCGCCGGACTCTGGGTGGTATGGGCGCTGGGCACGGCCAGCGGGCTGTCGCAGTTGCTGCACTATGTCTGGCGCACGGCGCTGGTCATGCTGGCGGCTACCGTCCTCAGCATGATCCTGCTGGGGGCGCTGGACCGCGCCTTCTACAGCGACGCCCCCGCGGCGGGCGGCGGCCAGCCGGGCCGGCGGCCCTACCAGACGCTGGCGCAGCGTGTCGTGATGATCCTGGTCTTCGTCGCCACCGCGATCGCGCTGCTGGAGGTCTGGGGCGTGCACGCGCTGGACTGGTTCGAGGCCGGCACGGTGGGCCGCAGGCTGGTCTCGGCCACCGCGACCATCGCGGTGGCCTGCGTCCTCGCGCTGGTCGCCTGGGAAGCCGCCAATCTGTCGATCAACCGCCGAATGGAGCGCTGGACCCGGGCCGGCGATCTCGCCCGCGCCACGCGGCTGCGCACGCTGGTCCCCATCCTGCGCACGACGCTGTTCATCGTAATCGCGCTGATCGTGCTGTTCACCGCGCTCAACGAACTGGGCATCAACATCGCGCCCCTGCTGGCCGGCGCCAGCATCATCGGCGTGGCCATCGGCTTCGGCTCGCAAAAGCTGGTGCAGGATTTCATCACCGGCATCTTCCTGCTGATGGAGAACGCGATGCAGGTGGGCGATTCGGTGACGCTGGCGGGGGTATCGGGCACGGTCGAGTACCTGTCCATACGCACGGTGCGGCTGCGCGCGGGCGACGGCGCCCTGCACGTGGTCCCCTTCAGCGCCGTGGGCACGGTCTCGAACAGCAACCGCGGCATCGGCAACGCCTCCGTGCGGGTCAGCGTCAGCGCCGACTCGGACCTGGACGAGGTCATCGCCGCGATCCGCAACGTGGGCGAGGAAATGCGCAACGACCCCGACCTGGGTCCGCTGATGCTGGCCGACCTGGACCTGTGGGGCGTGGACCAGGTGGACGGCGCCTCGGTCACCCTGGCCGGACAGATCCGCACGCTGGATCGCGGCAAGGCCGCGGTGCAGCGCGGCTTCAACCAGCGTCTCTATCGCCGTTTCAAGCAGTTGGGAATACAGTTTGCAAATCCGCAGGCCAGTTTCGTCCGCCGCCTGGACGGCGACGGACGGCAGGCCGCGGCGCCGCAACCGTCGGCGGGCGGCGGCTCGGAGGCTTGACCCCGGGCATGAGTCTTGCCGACTCGACCACGCGACAATTTGCGGGAGCATCGCATGAAGACTGAACCCAAGAACCGTTCGGAGAAGGACTCGAAGGACAAGGCCAAGCAGTCCGACGAGGGGCTGCCGACCTACCAGGAACTGCTGGACGACTCGCTGGAGGACACTTTCCCGGCCAGCGATCCGATCTCGCCCGGGGCCGCCGCGCATGCCGAAAAGGAAGTCCGTACCGGCAAGGACGACAAGGACTGGAAGCTCAAGCCCAGCCATCCCAAGAAATGACCGATCCTCCGGCGGGTCCGTTTCCTGCTGGAGTCCCGGACCGGGCCCGGTGTGGCCCGGTTCATTCGGACTACCCAGGAGACGAAGATGGCCCGAGATGTGACGACAGTACTGAACGACTTGATCGAGACCTGCAAGGACGGCGAGTACGGCTTTCGGCAAGCTGCCCAGGACGCCCACGATCCCGAGTTGAAGACACTTTTTTCCCGGCGCGCGGGCGACTGCTCGACAGCCGCGGCCCAGTTGCAGGAGCAGGTCGCGGCGCTGGGCGACCAGCCCGAGGAAGGCGGTACCGCGGCCGGCGCGCTGCACCGCGGCTGGCTGGGGCTGAAATCGGCGGTGGCGGGGCGTACGGACCTCGCCATCCTGGAGGAATGCGAACGCGGCGAGGACGTGGCCAAGAGCCGCTACCAGGCTGCCCTGCGCGAGGAACTCCCGCCCCAGCTCCTGGCCCTGGTACAGGTGCAATACGAGGGCGTCGTGCGCAATCACGACCAGGTGAAGGAACTGCGCGACCGGATGCGCGCACACGCGTAGCCGTGGACGGAGGGCGGCCTGCCGGCCGCCTTCCCGCTAGCGCCGCTCCAGGAAAGCGGTTCGCGCCAGGTTGTTTATCAATCCGACCAGTTGCGGAAACTCCACCGGCTTGGCCAGGTAGACCTGGAAGCCCGCCGCCAGCGCGCCGATACGGTCCTCGCACCGGCTGGCCGAGGTCAGGGCGACGGCGGGAGTCGGGGTGGGAAAGCGATCGGGCGCGCCGCGCTCGAGTTCGCGGATCCGGGCCAGCGTATCGCTGCCGTCCATGCCCGGCAGGGTCATGTCGCTGACGATGACATGGGGCAGGCCGTCCGAGTCCGCCCTGCGCAGGTACTCCAGGGCCGACCCGCCGGATTCGCACGCGACGACCTCTCCTCCCGCCTGCTTCAAGGAGTCGGCCAGTTCGCCGCGCGCCTCGGCATGCCCCTCGACCAGGAGGATACGCACGTCGTTCAGGGTCGCGGGTGAGGCCGCTCGCGTGCCGGTCCCCGCGGCCGGCCCGGGCGCCTGGCCTTCGCCGGCCAGCGGCAGGTAGATGGAGAAGAGCGCGCCCTGGCCTTCGCCTCCGCTCTGGGCGGCTACCCTGCCGCCCTGCAGCTCGGCCAGATGCCGCACCAGCGTCAACCCCAGGCCCAGCCCGTCGGGACGGCGGGCACGGAAGGCATCGAGCTGGCGGAACGGATCGAACAGATAAGGCATGACGTCGGCCGCGATGCCCTTGCCGGTGTCCCCGACGGCGATCCTGGCCTCGGTCTGCGTCGCCTCGACCCGTACCGAGACCTGGCCGTCGGGCAGGCTGAACTTGATGGCGTTGTCCAGCAGGTGCCCCACCATCTGCTCGATGCGCTCGGCGCTGCCCCAGACCCGGACCTCGCCGGGCGGCAGCTCGGCGCGCAGGTTCACATTGCGTTCGGCGGCCTTCGGAGCGGCCTGCGCGACCGCGCGTTCGACGATGGGCGCCAGCGCTTCCAGCCTCATCGAAAGCTGGAGGCGGCCCGTCATCGCGTGGGTGGCGTCGAGCAATTCGTCGATCAGCCTGACCTGCTGCTGCACGCCGGTCCTGATGCCCGCCAGCGCTCGCGCCACCGTCGGCACGCCGGCGTCGACGCGGCTCTCGAGCACGTGGGCCCAACTCTGGATGCCGTTGAGCGGGGACCGCAGTTCGTGGGAAACCATGGACAGGAACTGGTCGCGTACCCCGATCGCCGTTTCCGCCTGCGTCCGCGCCGCCTGTTCGCGCAGCAGCAGCGTGTCGAGCTCCACCTGGGCGCGCACCCACGCGCTGACATCCACGGTCGCCGCCAAGGCGCGCCCGCCGGCGCCGTCGGCCACGACGCGGACGCGGAAGTGGCGGGTGGAGGATCCGGTGTCTATGCGATAGTCGAAGGTCTGGGCCTTTCCCGTGGCCAGCGCGTCCGCCACCGCCTGCTCGTAGGCCGACGCGATGTAGGGCGCCACGCCGAGCTCGCGCGCGGTCTTGCCGACAAACGCCACCGGCTCGATGCCGAACAACTCGCCGGCCGCCCGGTTGGCGTACAGATAGCGCAAGGATGCGTCGTAGGCGACGAGGGCATGAGGCAGCAGGTCCAGCAGCCGGCCCTCGTCGGCCTGGTTGCCATCAGGCGGGCGCGCCGCGGCGGACTCGCGCGCGGGCAGGCAGGTGCCGCTGAACCCCACGAATTGCCGGTTGGCCTCCAGGCTGGGGTGGGCCAGGGTATGCGCGTCCACCTGCCGCCCGTCGGCGGTGGCCACCCGGTGCGCCACGTCGAAAGGAGCCGCATCGGCGGCTCCCTTGGCGACGGCGGCCCGGACCCGCTCGCGCTGGTCGGCCGGCACGCATGCCAGCCAGCCCCAGCCCAGGGCCGCCTCGGCGGATTGCCCCGTCAGGCGGGTCCAGGCGGGATTCACATACACCCACTCCCCCGTCGTGGAAGCGGACCAGAGCACGCCCGGGGCGTGCTCCGCCAAAATGCGATAGGAAGGACCGGACGGCCCGGCCGCCTGCGAAACGCGTCGTGCAACCATGTTCAACCGCGAAAAAGGCGCTGCATGTTCATCGGTTTTTTTGCCCTCCGCGGTCAGCGGGACCATTCGCCCTCATAGCCCTCTTCCGTCTCCTCGGGGGACCGGACGAAGAAGGTGGCCAGGAACGCTCCCAGCGAAACCAGGAACAGGACGAAGGCGATATTGGCGGCACCGGCCGCGAAATCGCCGAGTCCCACGACGGCAACCAGCAAGGGGATCACGAAAAAGATAGTAGCCCAGCGCAACATGGTTCTTCTCCTTGGCTTTCCCGTAAAGACGCGTCCCGCTGACGGCGGGCTCTGTTCGACGCGTTGGACGTCGTGCCGGATGACGAGCACATTCCGTACCATGCCGCGCTTGCCCTTTGAAAAGCCTGTTGCACTGGGTAATCGGGGGGTCTCTTATAAGATTTGCACGGTGCCCTGTCCCGCCTCAGGTAAGAATTACATGTAAATCTTGCAAGCGATCCGCAGGCTGCCTTCTCCGGCTACAAGTTCTACACTGGAGGCTGACCCGGGAGCCCCTCATGGACCTGTCCGACCTCGCCGCGGTGCTGGCGCGCCGCTATGACGATGAACTGATCCCCCTCTTGGCCGACTACGTGCGCGTGCCCGCCAAGTCGCCCATGTTCGATCCCAATTGGGCCGAGCACGGTCACCTGGCCGCGGTGGTGGACGCGGCGGCGAAGTGGGCGCGCGCTCAGCCGGTCACGGGGCTGCAGGTCGAGATCGTCGCCATCCCGGGCCGCACGCCCTGCCTGTATTTCGAGGCGCCGGCCACCCAGGGCCTGGGGGGCGACCGCACCGTGCTGTTCTACGGCCACCTGGACAAGCAGCCCGAGATGACCGGCTGGCGCCAGGACCTGGGTCCGTGGACGCCGAAGATCGAGGACGGCAAGCTGTACGGTCGCGGCAGCGCGGACGACGGCTACGCCGTCTATGCCGCCCTGGCCACGCTGGCCGCGATGGACGCCCAGGACATACCCCGCCCCCGCTGCGTGGGGCTGATCGAGACCTGCGAGGAAAGCGGCAGCTATGACCTGCCCGCCTACCTGGACCTGCTCGCCCCGCGCATCGGTCCGCCGACGCTGGTGGTGGGCCTGGACTCGGGTTGCGGCAACTACGAGCAACTGTGGGTGACGACCTCGTTGCGCGGACTGACCGGCGGCGTGCTGACGGTCGAGATCCTGGACGAGGGCGTCCATTCGGGCATGGCCAGCGGCCTGGTGCCCTCGTCGTTCCGGATCGCGCGCCAGCTGCTCAACCGGATCGACGACCCGGCCACCGGCCGCGTGCTGCTGCCTGAACTGCATGCCGCCATCCCCGGGGAACGCCTGGCCCAGGCCCGTACCGCCGGCGCCATCCTGGGCGACCAGGTGTGGAAGCAGTTTCCCTGGGTAGGATGCTCGCACGGCGCCGACGGCCACGCCCATGCCCTGCCCACCACCACCGACCCGGTCGAGGGCATCCTGAACCGCACCTGGCGGCCGGCGCTGTCCGTCACCGGCGCGGCCGGCCTGCCGTCCATCGACGCCGCGGGCAACGTGTTGCGCCCCAAGACCTCGCTCAAGCTCAGCATGCGCCTGCCGCCCACGGTGGACGCCGACCGCGCGACGCGGGCGATGAAGGCCGCGCTGGAGCAGGACCCTCCCTACCAGGCCCGGGTCCGGTTCGAAAGCGAGGGTGGCGCCGGCGGCTGGAACGCGCCGCCGACCGCGCCCTGGCTCGCACGCGCCCTGGACGCGGCCTCGCAGTCGGCCTTCGGGCAGGGCACGGCGTGGATAGGCGAAGGCGGCACCATACCCTTCATGGGCATGCTGGGCGCGAAATTCCCCGAGGCCCAGTTCCTGATCACCGGCGTGCTGGGCCCCCGGTCCAACGCCCACGGACCCAACGAGTTCCTGCACATTCCCTACGTGAAGAAGCTGACCGCGGCCGTGGCCCACGTCATCGCCCAGGTCCGCTAGCCCCGCGCGCGTAACAGCCAGCTGGCGCAGAACAGCGCGGGAATCACCAGCAGCCCGTATGCCCAGGCATAGCCGGGCTGGCCGGCCTCGCCCGCCAGCGATGCCACGTAGCTGAACAGGGGTTGGCCCACGAGCACCCCGAAATAGGTGAACAGCAGCGTCCCGCCCGTGGCCGCGCCGGCCTGGCCCGCCGGCGAGCGCCGAGCGACCTCGGCCAGGAACACACCGTTCCAGCCTATCGCTGAAGCGCCGAACACGACGGCGACGGCGGCCACCAGGATCCATGGCGTGGACGCCTGGAGGCAGGCGGTGGCGACGCAGCTTCCCGCCATCGTCAGGGCCAGTCCGCCCAGGACCTTGCGTGGCGGGGCCCAGCGATCGGCCACGATGCCCCACAGGATCCGTCCGGCCACGCCGGCCACCTGGGACAAGGACAGGATGACGCCCGCCGCGATCAGGGTCCATCCCAGCGACAGGTTCAGGTAGGTCACCAGATAGGCGGTGATCGCCAGCTGGATGAAGGAGAACAGCAGCGAACACACGGCCATGAGGCGCAGCGCGGGCGTGCGCCAGACCAGTCCGACCGGCCGCGCCAGGTCTTGCCAGCGCCACGGTGCGGCGGCCTCGCCCGGCGCGTCCAGGCTGCGCCGCACGCTCTGCGCGACCAGCATGCACAGCAGGCAGGCCGCGGCGCATACCCCCAGCGCCCACCGCCAGCCCAGCACGTGCTCGATCTGCGGACTGACGAGCGCGGCCAGCACGCCGCCCAGCGGCACGCCGGTCTGCTTGATCGAGAACACCAGCGACATGCGGTGGGCGGGCGTGCTGCGCATCAAGAGGTAGGAACTCGATGGCGTGATGGGCCCATACCCGGCGCCGATGACCAGGGCCCCGAGGGCGGCGGCCGCGGGTCCGCCGCTGCACAGCAGGCCCATGCCCAGGCCGCACAGCAGCAGGGCCGCCTGGCTGCATCGCACCGCGCCCAGGCGGTTGACCAGGGTGCCGCCGACCACGCTGGTGAACATGGCGCCCAGGTAGACCAGGGCCATGTAGAAACCGATGGCGCTCGAGGGCAGGCCGAGTTCGCGCGTGGCCACCGGGCCGACCACCGCCGGCGCGATGGTCGCCGCCGAGGCCAGGGACTGGATCGCCAGCGTGACGGCCAACACCCACGCCGTGGAAGGTTGGCGCGGGCTATGCTTCATCCATGGCCTTCACGATGTGTTCCAGGACCTTGACCCGGGCGGTGCGCTTGTCGTCGTCGGCGATCACGATCCAGGGCGCGTGCGCGGTGTCCGTGCGCGCGATCATGTCGCGCGCGGCCGACATGTAGTCGTCCCACTTGCGCCGGTTGCGCCAATCGTCCGGCGTGAGCTTGAAGTTCTTGAAGGGGGAATCGCGGCGCTCCTTGAAGCGGCGCAGTTGCTCCTGGCGCGAGACCGACAGCCAGAACTTCAGCACCACCGCGCCGCCGCGGCGCAACTGGTCCTCGAAATCGTTGATCTCGTCATAGGCGCGCCGCCACGTGGCGGGCGGGATCAGGGACTCGACCCGCTCGACCAGCACCCGGCCATACCAGGAGCGATCGAAGATGCACACCCGGCCATGCAGCGGCAGGTGGCGCCAGAACCGCCACAGATACGGATGGGCCAGCTCGTCGTCGCTGGGCGCGGAGATGGGGACGATATCGAAGTCACGCACGTCCAGCGCGTGCGAGACGCGCCGGATCGCGCCGCCCTTGCCCGCGGCATCCACGCCCTCGAACACCAGTACCAGCGAGCGCTTGCGAAAGCGCTTGGCGCGGACCTGCTCCGACAGGCGCGCCTGCCAGCGGGCCAGTTGCCTTTCGTAATCGACCTCGTCCAGCTTGCTGCCGCCCGGCGCGGGCTCCAGCATCGCCCTGGACCGGTCACCATGGCGCGCGGCCTGCAGCGGCGGCCGGCGCGGCGCGCGCGGCAACGGCTCGCGCATCGCCTGCAATACCGCCGCAGCGGTCTCGACGGCGCGCAGCCGGGCATCGGCGCTCGGCACCACCCGCCAGGGCGTATAGGCCGCGTCGGTGGCGCCCAGCACGATCTCGCCAGCCGTGCGCAGCCGGTCGAATTTTTTGCGGACCTTCAGGTCGGCCTCGGACACTCGCCAGGCCGTGGCGGGGTCGGCCAGTTGCGCATCGATGCGGGCGATCTGCGCGCCGCGCGACAGGTGATACCAGAGCTTGAGCATCCGCACCCGCTCGCTGGCCAGCATGGCCTCGAAGCGCAGGATCTCGGCGGCCATCGCCCCGATGCGGTCCATGTCGGGCTTCTTGCGCGCCGCCTCCTTGAAAAGCGGCGCATACCAGGAACCGAAGACGATGCCGGTCTGTCCCAGCGCGGGCAGCGCGTTCCAGTAGCGCCACATGGCCGGCCGCTGGGCCTCGTCCACGCTCGGATCGCCGAAGGCCAGGGTACGGATGTGGCGCGGGTCCATCCACTCGTTGAGCAGGTTGATCGCCGACCCCTTGCCCGCGCCATCGATCCCCGCCACCACGATCAGCACCGCACGGTCGCGTTGCTTCAGGAGCTCGTACTGCTGTTGGAGCAGTTCCGTCCTGAGCACGAGCTCGCGCCGCTCGTACTCCCGCTCGTCCATGGACGGGTCCCGCTCGGCTCGTTCGAACACGAAAAGCTCCCTGGTTCTGGCATCGCTCATCCTTTACCACAGTCGCTTGCAGGGACACAAGCCGATGCGCGCAAGGCTTCTGCTAACCTGGAATCATCCAGGCCCGCAGGCCGGGCCGGGCAGGCAAGGAGATGAACATGCAAACCCGAGTTGAAAAGGACACCTTCGGTCCGATCGACGTTCCCGCCCAGCATTTATGGGGCGCCCAGACCCAGCGATCGCTGCAGTTCTTCGCGATCTCGCACGAGAAGATGCCCGCGCCGCTGATCACGGCCCTGGCCCAGGTCAAGCGCGCCGCCGCCCGCGTCAACGCCGAACTGGGCCTGCTCGACGGCCGTGCGGCCCACGCCATCGAGGCGGCGGCCGACGAAATCATCGCCGGCCGCTGGCCGGACGAATTCCCGCTTAGCGTCTGGCAGACCGGCTCGGGCACGCAGACCAACATGAACGTCAACGAGGTACTGGCCAACCGGGCCTCGGAACTGCTGGGCGGCGAACGGGGCGAGGCGCGCCTGGTCCATCCCAACGATCACGTCAACCGCGGCCAATCCTCCAACGACGTGTTTCCCACGGCCATGCACGTGGCGGCGGCGTTGCAGATCCACGCCCGCCTGCTGCCCGCCCTGGCGCGGCTGCGCAAGACGCTGGGGGACAAGGCTCGGGCCTATGCGGACATCGTCAAGATCGGCCGTACCCACCTGCAGGATGCCACGCCCCTGACCCTGGGGCAGGAACTGTCGGGCCACGAGGCCCAGCTCCTCCTGGCCGAAGAACAGATCCGCCATGCCCAGCGCAGCCTGCTGCAGCTGGCCATAGGCGGCACCGCGGTCGGCACCGGCCTGAACACCCATCCGGAATTCGGCGCGAAGGTGGCCGCCGAACTGGCCCGCGAAACCGGCCTGCCGTTCGAGTCGGCGCCCAACAAGTTCCAGGCGCTGGCCTCGCACGAGGGCCTGCTGTTCTCGCACGGGGCCCTCAAGACCCTGGCGGCCGGCCTGATCAAGCTGGCCAACGACGTGCGCTGGCTCGCCAGCGGCCCGCGCTCCGGGCTGGGCGAGATCAGCATCCCCGAGAACGAGCCCGGCAGCTCCATCATGCCCGGCAAGGTCAACCCGACGCAGTCCGAGGCCCTGACCATGCTCGGCGCCCAGGTCCTGGGCAACGACGTCGCCATCAACATCGGCGGCGCCAGCGGCAACTTCGAGCTGAATGTCTTCAAGCCCATGCTGATCCACAACTTCCTGCAGTCGGTACGCCTGCTGGCCGACGGCATGGAAAGCTTCGAGAAGAACTGCGTGGCCGGCCTGGAACCCAACCGCGACCGCATCGCCGAACTGGTGGAACGCTCCCTGATGCTCGTCACCGCCCTCAATCCCCACATCGGCTACGACAAGGCCGCCCAGATCGCCAAGAAGGCCCACAAGGAAAACCTGTCCCTGCGCGAATCCGCGCTGGCCCTGGGCTACGTGACGAACGAGCAGTTCGACGCCTGGGTCGTCCCGAAAAACATGGTGTAGAGGCGAAGCCCCCCCTACGCCCTTCGGGCGCCCCCCAGGGGGCGAAACCGGCGGACTGGCGGAGCCAGATCCGCGGTTTCCTGGGTCTAGGGAAACTGTCTTGGACTGAATCACCGGTGCTTCACTGGTAGCCAGCGAAGCACCGGCGCCACAACCCAAGACAGCGGTACTAGACCCAGGATGCGGTGGATCCGGCTTTGCCGGTCCACCCGCATCGCCCCCTTGAGGGGGCCCGCGCAAGCGGGTAGGGGGTGGGTTTCCCTTGCGCGCGTCAGCGCGTAGGGGGGCTATTTTTTTCCGCTGACTGCGGAGCCGGCGTTGACGGAAAGACGGCTGAAGAACAGGACGGACATCATCATCGTGATGCCGATGACCAGGAAGCCGGGGATCACGTCGTAGGCATCGAGCGTGGAGGTGCCGCGCGCGGCCATGCTGACCTTGAGGGCGAAGGCGGCCACGGCCACGCCCAGGCTGATGGCCAGTTGCTGGACCGCGCTGGCCATGCCGGTGGCCCGGCCCATCTGCTCGGGGCCGATGTCGGCATAGGCGAGCGAATTGACGCCGGTCAGCTGCAGCGACCGGAAGAAACCGCCCAGCAGCAGCACGATGATGATGACGGCGTGCGGGGTGGCCGAGGTGAACAGCACGCAGCCGATGATGGACACCCCGGTCAGGAAGGCGTTGACCACCAGGGTACGGCGGAATCCGAAGCGCTTGATGATGGGACTGGCGCTCATCTTCATCATCAGCGCGCCCAGCGCGCCGGCGAAGGTCAGCATCCCCGCGGCGAAGGGCCCCATGCCGAACGCCACCTGCAGCTGCATGGCCAGCAGGAAGGGCACGGCGCCGACCGCCAGCCGGCAAAGGTTGCCGCCCAGCAGCGCGATGGAGAAGGTCGGGATCTTCAGCAGGCGGAAGTCCAGGATGGGATGCGGCGACCGCCCCGCATGCCTGACATACAGCAATCCGCATACGCCCCCCAGCGCCAGCATCGCCAGCACCATGGGCGTCGACAGCACGCCGTGGCCCACGGCCTCGAAGCAGAACACCAGCGTGCCCAGGCAGACGGCGGTCAGCAGGAAGCCGATGATATCCAGCGGCTGCGGCTGGCCCGCCTCGGTATCGTGGATGTAGCGCAGCGCCAGGATCACGCCCAGGACGCCGATGGGCAGGTTCATGAAGAAGATCCAGCGCCAGGATCCGTATTCGACCAGGAAGCCTCCCACGGCCGGCCCGAAGATGGGCCCCAGCAAGGCGGGCATGCTGAGGAAGGACATGGCGCGCACCAGTTCCGACTTGGACACGGTGCGCAGCAGCACGATGCGTCCCACCGGGACCATCATCGCGCCGGCGAACCCCTGCAGCATCCGGCCCGCCACCATCTGGCCCAGGGTCTGCGACAGGCCGCACAGCGTGGAGCTGAGGGTGAACAGGACGATGGCGGAGGCGAACACCTGGCGCGCGCCGAACCGGTCGGCGGCCCAGCCGCAGATGGGCACGAACACGGCGGCGCTGAGCAGGTAGGCGGTGATCGCGACGTTGAGCCTGACCGGATCCTCGCCGAAGGAATGCGCCATCGAGGGCAAGGCCGTGGCGATGACGGTGGAGTCCAGCATCTGCATGAACAGCGCGCAGCCGACGATGAGCGGCACGACCATGGGCCCGAGCCGCTGCGTGATCCGGGCGATGAACGGGGAGTGATCGTTGGTGGACAAGGCCATGTCTTTCACTCCCCAAGGTGCTGCAGGGCTTTGGCCGCGCGGCCAAGCGCGGCGCGGTCGTCGGGATCGAGCTTGGCGATGCGGCCCGCCAGCCAGTCGGTGCGGCGCTTGCGCACCTCGGCCACCAGCCGGCGTCCCTCCGGGGTCACGGCCAGTCCCACGCGGCGCTTGTCCGCGTGCAGGGTCTGGTCGCGCTGGATGTAGCCGGCGGCCTCGAGCTGCTTGATGTGGTTGCTCATGCTGGCGGCGCGCATGTTCTCGCGATTGGCCAGGTCGTTGACGCCTATGCCCGGCTCCTTGTCGATGGCCGACACCAGCATGACCATGAGCGGCGATACGCCGAAGGTCTGGGTCTCGCGCCGCAAGAGCCTGTTCAGCCGCAGGATGGCCGGCCGCAATTGCGCGGCCAGGTCGATCGATTCGTTACCGGTGGGGTCCAACATGATCCTGGCGGGGGCGCACGCATGGGCGCCGCGCCCAATAAGTTAGTTAGTTGAACTAACTATATAGGCGCAGGCCGGCGATTGCAAGTCCCGCCGCGGACCAAGGTCCGCGCCGCGTCACATGACCGAGGAGGCTCCGCCGTCCAGGTTGACGCTGGAGCCGGTCACATAGCTGGCCGCGCCGGAGGCAAGGAAGACGATGACGTTGGCGGCTTCCTCGGCTTCGCCCACCCGTCCCAGAGGAATGTCCTGAGCGAATTCGCGGTACAGGTCGTCGGCATCCCGGCCCTTGGAGGCGGCGGCGCGCTCGTGCTGTCCGGCCTTGATCTTGCCGATGCAGACGGCGTTCACCAGGATGTTGTCGGCCGCGAACTCGCGCGACAGCGCCTTGGTCAGGGCCAGTCCGGCCGCGCGGGAGACCGAGGTCGGCATGGACGTGGCGGCGGGCTGCTTGCCGCCTATGGTCGAGATGTTGACGATGCGGCCGCCCCCTTGTTTCTTCATGTGCTGGACGGCCAGGCGCGAACAGCGGATCGCCCCGTACAGCTTCAGTTCGAGATCGGCATCCCAGTCGGCGTCGCTGACCTTCAGGAACGGGCCGCGCATCGAGGTGCCGGCATTGTTGACCAGGATGTCGATGCGGCCGAAATGATCCGCCACGGCCGTGAAGAAACGCTCGATTTCCTCGGGCCTGGAGATGTCCGTGGCCAGCCCGAAGACGTCGCCGCCCTTGGCGCGCAACAGTTCCACGGTGGCCGCCAGCTTGTCCGCGCTGCGGGCGCAGATCGCCACCCGGGCGCCCTCTTCCACGAATTTCAGCGCGGACGCCAGGCCTATGCCGGCCGTCGCGCCCGTCACCACCGCCACTTTTCCTTTCAATCCCAGATCCACTTGTCGCTCCGTCACATAGAATTCATACAGGACGCGGCAACCGCCGCGCCTTGCTCTCTTTCGTTCACCACCGCGGTCCGCACCGCCATCCAGGCCCCAAGCCATGCAGGCAGACTTCCACGACACCGGCATCATTCGCGCATTCCATGCCCATGTCTACTACGACCCCGCCACCACCCGCGACGTGGCCGCGATCGTGCGCGAGGAAGCCGTCGCGCGCTTCCCCCTGCGCGCCGGCCGCTGGCACGACGTACCCGTCGGCCCGCATACCCAGGCCATGTACCAGTTGCTGTTCGACCCCGCCGTCTTCGCCTCGCTCGTACCCTGGCTCATGCTGAACCGGCGCGGCCTGGACGTACTGGTGCATCCGGACACCGGACTTCCGCGCCGCGACCACCTGGTGCATGGGTTCTGGCTGGGCAGGGTGCTGCCGCTGAAGGCCGAGCGCCTGCCCGAGCGGGACGATTGACCCCCCTCACGCCGCGTTTTCCATCCACCCCAGCCGAGCTCCCGCGGCGGCGGTGATCTCGAACGATCGCAGGCGCGCGGCGTGGTCGTAGACCTGCGCGGTCACCATCAGCTCGTCGGCCCCATGCCGGCGCGCGAACTCGTCCAGTCCGGCCTCGACGTCCTCCGGCGTTCCTACCACCGCGCAGGACAGCGAGCGCTCGATGTGCGCTTTCTCGGCCCCGCTCCAGATCTCCTCGATGTTGTCCACGGGGGCGTTCAGCTTGCCGGGCGTCCCCCGGATCAGGTTGACGAATTGCAGTTGCAGCGACGTGAACAGGCGGCGCGCCTCGTCCCGGGTGTCCGCGGCGAACACGTTGATGCCCAGCATCACATAGGGTTGGCGCAAGGCCTCGGAAGGCTGGAAGCGCGTGCGATAGAGGTCCAGCGCCGCCGTGAGGTAGCCCGGCGCGAAGTGCGAGGCGAAGGCGAAGGGCAGCCCCATCTGCGCCGCCAGCTGCGCGCTGAAAAGACTGGATCCGAGCAGCCACAGCGGCACGTCCAGACCGCCGCCGGGCACGGCCTGCACCGCCTGCCCCGGGCTCGGCGCCCGGAAATAGTGCTGCAGCTCGGCCACGTCCTGGGGAAAGCGGTCGGCGGTATCGCCCTGCCCCCGGCGCAGCGCGCGGGCGGTGGCCTGGTCCGAGCCGGGCGCGCGGCCCAGGCCGAGGTCGATGCGGCCCGGGTATAGCGAGGCCAGCGTGCCGAACTGTTCGGCGATGACCAGCGGCGCATGGTTGGGCAGCATGACGCCGCCCGCGCCCACCCGCATGTGCCGCGTCCCGGCGGCCACGTGGGAAATCACGAGGGCCGTTGCGGCGCTGGCGATGCCGGGCATGTTGTGATGCTCGGCCAGCCAGTAGCGGCGATAGCCCCAGCGTTCGGCATGCTGGGCCAGGTCGAGGGTGTTGCGGAACGCGTCGGCGGCGGTGCCGCCGGCGCAGATGGGTGACAGATCCAGTACGGACAGTGCGGTCATTTCGTTCTCGTGCAAGGAATGCGCCCGGCGGGAAAGCGGGCGGTGGCCACGCTGCGTTAACCGAAGGTTGACGAGGCTTGAAAAGACGTCGCTCGTCAGGCGGACAGGCGCTCAATACACTCATCGTACCCTTCACCCCGGACTCCCTTCGATGAAAACCTTACCCGCCATAAGCCTATGGGCCGCGCTGGCCATCGCCCTTGCCCCGGCCGCCCACGCGCAATCCGGCGCTTATCCCTCCCGTCCCGTCAAGATGGTGGTCGGGTGGTCGCCCGGCGGCGCGACCGATCTGCTGGCCCGCATGGTTTCCACGGAACTGAGCCAGCAGCTCGGCCAGCAGGTGGTGGTGGACAACCGGCCCGGCGCCAACGGCACGATCGGCCACGCCCAGGTGGCGGCCGCCCCGGCCGACGGCTACACGCTGATCCTGGCCACCAACAGCACCTACGCCATCGCCGAGCACCTGTACAAATCGCTGCCGTACCGGCACGAACGCGACCTCGCCCCGATCTCGCTGCTGGCCTCGAGCCCGCTTATCCTGGCGGTACGCCCCACGCTGGAGGCCGGCGGCGTGAAGGAATTGCTGGCCCTGGCCCGCAAGCAGCCCGGCCGCCTGAACGTCGCCTCGGGCGGCAACGGCTCGACCAGCCACCTGGCGGCCGAGCTGTTCATGAGCCTGACGGGCATTTCCATGACGCATGTCCCCTACAAGGGCGGCGGTCCGGCCAACAACGCGGTGGCCGCCGGAGAAGTCGACGCGGCCTTCCTGGACCTGGGCGTCGCCCTGCCCTTCGCTTCCGCCGGCCGCCTCAAGGCCATCGCCGTGACGGGCACCGCCCGCTCGCCCTTGCTGCCCGAGGTTCCCACCGTGGGCGAATCGGGCGTGCCCAGCTTCGAGTCGACGACCAACTTCGCGCTGTTCGCGCCCGCGGGAACGCCGCGCCCGGTCATCGACCGCCTGCACCAGGCCGTGCACAAGGTGCTGGCGGGCAGCGACCTGCGCGACAAGCTGCGCCGGCAGGGCGTGGAGATCGTCGACAGTTCGCCCGACGAGCTTCGCCGCGCCGCGGCCGCGGAAAGCGCCAAGTGGGCCCGCATCATCCGCGAACGCCACATCTCCCTGGACTAGGATGGCCTCGCATTCCCACCCCGCGCTCGACGTCGCAGTCGTCGGCGCCGGGCCCATCGGCTGCGCCACCGCAGCCTATCTGCTTCGTCACGGACACCGTCCCTTCCTGTGGTCTCCCACCGCATCGCGGCTCGAACGCCGCGGCGGCATGGCGCGCATCGCCTGCACCGGCGCCCTGGACGGCGACGTGGAGATCGAGCTGCTGGCCGCGCCTGAACGGCTGGCCGGGTTCGATACCGTCATCGTCTGCCTGCCGGGCAACGCCTATGCCGACGTGCTGGGACGGCTGGCACCGCTGTGGCGCGACGGCCAGACCGTCATCGTCAGCGGCGCGCTCAGCCTGGCGCCGCTCTGGCTGCGCGAGCGCGCGGCGCGGCGCGGCTGCGAGCTGCATGCCGCGGGCTGGGCCACGACGCCCACGACCGCCCACTTCCTGCCCGACGGCCGGCTGCACGCGAATCCGCTGCGCCATCGCATCGACATGGCCTCGACCGGAGATGGCGGCCGCATCCTGGCGCTTTGCGCCGCCTTGCTGGGCGAGCGCTTCGTCGACGCCGGCGACCTGCTGGCGCCGACGCTGGCCAACATCAACCCCATCGCCCACGCCGCCGAGGTCATCCCCAACCTGACCCGCATGGACCGGGGCGAGGACTGGCCACTGTTCGGCTGCTTCACGCCGGTGGTCGGCCGCCTGGCCGAAGGGCTCGATCGGGAACGCCTGGCCACCGCCGCGGCGCTGGGCTTCGCCCTTCCCACGCTGGCCGAGCATTACAGCCGGTCCTACCATATCGAAGCCGGGCCGCTGCACGAGATGGCCGCGGCCATCCAGGCGCGCGGCATGGGTCCATCGGGCCCCGCCCGCCTGGACCACCGCTACGTGCTGGAGGACGCCCCCTTCGGGCTGGTGTTCCAGGAAGCGCTGGCCCGGGCCGCGGGCGTGGACACGCCGCTGCTGTCGGCCTGCATCGACATCCTGGAATCGGTCTATGCGCGCGACTTCCGGGCCGAGAACTTCCTGGTGGACGAACTGGGACTGGCCTCGGGCGGCGTGGCCGCGCTGCGCAGCCGCTGCGCCGCCTCGCGCAGCGCCGACACGCCCCCGCGATGAGCGCCGCTGAAGCGGTAGACCATCGCGATCGGTACCGGCGCGGGCAGGTCTTCCATGCCGATCTCCACCAGGGTGCCGCGCCGCAGGCGATCCTCGATCACGCAACGCGCCGCCAGGGTCACGCCCAGCGCCTGTTCGGCCAGTTGCAGGTTGGTGATGGCATTGGTGGATTCGATGCGAGGCACGATGGGCGCCAGGCCGTGCTGCAGCATGACCTGCTCGACCATCATGCGGGCATTGGTCGGCCGGGGCGGCAGGATCCACGCTTCGTCGCGCAACGACCGCCACGCGTGGCGCCGCCGGCGGTCCGCGGCCAGCGGATGCTTGGGCGCGCACACCACGGTCCACTCCTCGACTCCTATCTGCTCGATGACGAAACCGTCCGGCCTCAGCCCGCCAAGCTCGGACGGCGTGTTCATCGTGACCAGCACGTCGAGGTCGCCGGCCTCCAGCTTCTGGCACATGTCGGCCAGCCGGCCCTCGACGATGCGCACGGGCGGCAGGCCCCCATGGGCCGCCAGGTCACGCAGCAGCCTGGGCACCAGCGTCCAGGCGATGAAGGGCGGCGCGCCCAGCCGCATGCCCTGGTCGGCCGGCATGCCATGCGCGGCCAGTTCGTCCGCCAGCTGGGCCACCTCGCCCAGCAGCACCCGCGCACGCTGGACGATCAGGTCGCCGGCCGCGGTCGTGACCACGCCGCGCGGCAGGCGATGGAAGATGGCCGTGCCGAACAGCGCCTCCACTTCGCGCAGCCCCTTGCTGACCGCGGCCGTGCTCAGATGCAGCCGCTGGCCCGCCGCCCGCATGTTGCCGGCATCGGCCAGGGTACTGATGAGTTCGAGCTGGCGCATTCTGAGCGCGGCCAGCAGGCGGTGTGTCGCATCGTGCATACGGATAGTCCTGGCAGGGGGGCGCGACTGCGCGTCCCCACGCGAGCATACTCCGCGGAGGCCGCATGACGCGCCGCCCCGCCTCCGTGCGCATCGTGGCCACCGGCGGCACCATCGCCGGCGCCGCGCCATCGCCGCGGGATACCAGCGGCTACCGCGCCGGCGCCCTTCCGGCCGCCGCGCTGCTGGCCGACCTTCCCCTTCAGGACGACATCCGCCTGGATGCGCGGCAACTGGCTTCGCTGGACAGCAAGGACGCGCTGCCCGAGTTATGGCAAATGCTGGCGCGGGAACTGGCGCAGGCACAGTCGGACCCCGGCGTCGACGGCGTGGTGCTGACCCACGGCACCGACACCCTGGAGGAGACGGCCTGGTTCCTGCACCTGACCCTGGCCCTGGCCAAGCCGCTGGTCATCACCGGCGCCATGCGCCCCGCCACCGCGATCTCCGCCGACGGTCCCATGAACCTGCTGCAGGCCGTGCAGGTGGCGGCGTGCCCGTGGGCGGCGCGGCACGGCGTCGTTGCCGTCCTGAACGGCCGGGTCCACCACGCCCGCCATCTGCGCAAGGCGCACACGCATCGTGTGGACGCCTTCGATAGCGGGGAAGCCGGCGCCGCCGGCTTCGTCCAGGATGGCTACGTGGGCTGGCTCTCGCCGCCCCGCCGCCGCCCGCTGCGTTTCCCGCCGGACACGCCGCTGGCGCCCGTGGACATCCTGTTCGACTACCCCGGCATCTCCACCTCGATGGTCGATGCGGTCCTGCGCGCCGGCGCGCGCGGGCTGGTCTGGGCCGGCTACGGCAACGGTTCCATCAGCGGCCGCATCGAGCCGCTGTTGCGCGAGGCCGGCCGCCGCGGCCTGGCGATCGTGCGCGCCACCCGTACCGGCGCCGGCCGGGTGGCACATCCGGGCACCGGCGATTTCATCCAGGCCGCCGGCCTGGACCCGTACAAGGCGCGCATCGCGCTGATGCTGGCGCTGGGCGCCGGCACGCCGCCGGCGGCCTTGCAAGCGCTGTTCGACACCCTGTCCTACGAATGAATGAAGCGAGCGGCGCGCCCGGGGTTTTCCCCAGCGCGCCATCGTTGAAAGCGGCAACTTGTTACGGTATAGTTGATAAAATCCATAGTTGATTTAAGCAACAATCTGGCTTTTCCCCGGCAAGGACGAGAAGTCCTCCGGACAGCCGCCATCGAGGAGACAGCATGAAGACCCGTTTCGCCCTCCGGCTGGGAGCCGTCGCGGCTGCCTTGGCGACGACGCTGCCCGCATGGGCGCAAAGCGAATCCGCGGCCAATTATCCGTCGCGGCCGATACGCATCATCGTTCCCTACACGCCGGGCGCGATCAATGACGTACTGGCGCGCCGCATCGCTCAGCAGTTGTCCGAAGCGCTCAAGCAATCGGTCGTCGTGGAGAACAAACCCGGCGGCGGCACCGTCATCGGCACCGAATACGTCGCACGCGCCGAACCCGACGGCTACACGCTGCTGCAGACGGCAGCCTCGCACTCGATCAATCCGAGCCTGGTTCCCAAGCTGCCCTACGACTCCATCAAGAGCTTCAGCTTCATCACCCTGGTGGGAACCTCGCCCTACGTGATGACCGCCACCCCCAGCCTGCCCGCCAACACGCTCCCCGAGCTGATCGCGCTGGCCAAGTCGCAACCGGGCAAGATCTCGTACGCCTCGACCGGCAACGGCGGCAGCGCCCACCTGATGGGCGAGCTGCTCAAGGACATGGCCCAGATCGACCTGATGCACATTCCCTACAAGGGCCTGGCGCAAGGCCTGAACGACGTCGCCAGCGGACAGGTGCAACTGACGTTCAGCACCTATACGGGCGCGATGGCCTACCTGCAGCCCGGCCGCGTGAAGGCGATTGCCGTCACGGGCAAGGAACGCATGTCGGTGCTGCCCAACGTGCCCACCATCGCCGAAACCCTGCCCGGCTACGATGCCTCGGGCTGGTGGGGCTATGTCGCGCCGGCCGGCACGCCCAAGCCCATCGTCGACAAGCTCAATCGCGAGTTGAACAAGATCGTGCAATCGGCCGACTTCAAGGAGCACTTCAAGTCCCAGGGGGTCGAGATGCTGGGCACCACGCCTGACGAGTTCCGGACCCACGTCGAGCGCGAGATGGAAACCTGGCGCAAGCTGATCAAGAAAGCCAACATCACGATGGGCTGACCCCCTGCCATGAAGATCGCCCGCTGGTCGCTGGACTTCTACCGCCTGGCCTATCGCCGCCAGGTGGTCTGGGCCAACGCGATCGAGGACGCCGGCGTCTACGCCCTGCTGCGCATCGAGTCGGACGACGGCCTGGCCGGCATGGCCGAAGGCACGGTCAAGGCGACCTGGTCCGGCGTCTCGCCGGCCTCGCTGGCCGCGGCCTTCCGCGACCTGGTGATGCCTGCGGCGGCGGGCCTGGACGTATCCGACCCGGCCACGCTGCGCCAGGCGCTGGCTCCCCTGCCGGAGAATCGACTGGCCAAGGGCATGCTGGAGACCGCCTGCTGGATGCTGCGCGCCGCCCGCGCCGGGCAGCCGCTGTGGCAATTCTGGGGCGGCACGCCCGAGGTCGAGGTGACCTGGACCGTGACCCGCCAGCCTCCGGAGGTCATGGCCCGCGAAGCCGCGGGCGCGGCCGAGCGCCATGGCATCCGCGCGTTCAAGATCAAGGGCGGACAGGGGATGGACGTCGACCGGCGGGCGCTGCGCGCCATACGGCGGGCCGTGGGCGACGGCGCGGTCTTCAACGTGGACGCCAACTCGGCCTACGCGCCGGACGAGGCCGCGGCCTACCTGCGCCTGCTCGAGGACGAAGGGGTCGAGACCGCGGAAGATCCCTGCCCGCTGCGCCCGGATGCCCATTTCGAGGCCTTGCAGCGGGGCACCGCCCTGCCCATCCTGGTGGACAGCCCCTGCGCCACGGTCGCCGACGCCGCGCTGTTCCTGGAACGGGGCGCGCGCTCGCTCAGCGCCAAGCCCGGGCGCATAGGCATGACCGAGACGCTGGCCATCGGCGACCTGGCGCGCAAGTACGGAGCCCGGATCGCCACCGGCATCTATGCGGAAAGCGCGCTCGGTACCCTGATCAACCTGCAACAAGCCGCGGTCGTGCCTGCCGCCGACTGCGCCTTCGCCGCGGAACAGACTTTCTTCCTGACCCTGGCCGAGCAGGTCGTGCCGGCCGAACCCGTCATCCGGCGCGGCCGCGTGGCGCTGCCGCCGTCCCCTTGCGTGGACGACTGGATAGACCGCGAGCGGCTGGAGCGGTACCGCCTGCCCGTGTCCGCGTCCTGAGAGATGCGGTCTGCGCCTGCAGCCAGGCGCGAAAATCCGCCAGCACCGGGTCGCCGGCGTTCTCGACCGGATAGGCGAAGTAATAGGCGCCTTCGCTGCGCACGGCCAGGTCCGACAACACCTTGAGCTTGCCCGAGCGCAGTTGGTCGCCGATCAGGAAACGCGGCAGCAGCGCCACGCCCAGGCCGGCGCAGGCGGCGCTGATCAGCATGGACTGGATCTCGAAGCGCGGCCCCCGCATGACGTTGACGTCGGGCAGGCCAGCCGCCGAGCACCAGTGGCGCCAGGCCTCGGGGCGGGTCATCAGGTGCAGCAGCCGGCAGCCTACGATGTCTCGCGGACCGGGCGCGGCGGCGCCCCGCAGCAATGCCGGGCTGCCCACCGGCAGCAGCACCTCGTCGAACAAGTGGTCGATCCCCGCGCCGGGCCAGTCGGGCGCGCCGAAATACAGGGCGCCGTCCAGCGCGCTTTCGCTAAAGAAGAAGCGCGTGCTGCGCGCGCTGACGTGCACGGTGGCCCCGGGCTGGTCGTCGTAGAACGAGGCCAGCCTGGGCACCAGCCATTGCGATCCCACGGTCGGCAGCGCGGCGATCTCGAGCACCACGCCGCCTCCCTCGTGCCCCATGACTTCCTGCGTATCGCGCTCGATGCGTTCGATGGTCTGCATCACCCGCTCGCCATACATGGCTCCCGCACGCGTGAGCGAGATGCGCTTCTTGATGCGGTGGAACAGCCGCACGCCGAGTTGTTCCTCCAACAGCGAGATCTGGCGCGACACGGCGCTTTCGGTCAGTGACAGCTCGGCCGCCGCGCGGGTGATGCTGAGGTGGCGCGCCGCCGCGTCGAAGGCGGTCAACGCACCGATGCTGGGCAGCCTGCGTCGCATTGGGTCATTCCAAAAACTCAAGATGTCTCCAGAATAAATCGTTTGTCGGACCGCGGACAAGACTCCTAGGATGTGTCCCGTTCCTCCACATTCCTGCATGCCATGACCGCAAACAACGAACGAGTCCTGATCGCCGGCGCCGGCCCCGTGGGCCTGGTGGCCGCCAACGTGCTGGCGGATGCCGGCATCCCCGTGACGGTGTTCGAGGCCGAGGCCAGCCTGCCGCAGACCTTGCGCGCCTCGACCTTCCAGCCTTCCACGCTGGACCTGCTCGCTCGCCTGGACATTTCGAAATTACTCATCAACATGGGCCTGGTGGCCCCGCGCATGCAGTACCGCGACCGCCAGGGCTGGGTGGCAGAGTTCAACTTCGGCGCCATCGGCGACGAGACCGCGCACCCCTATCGCCTCCAGTGCGAGCAGTTCAAGCTGAACGGCCTGCTGGTCGAGCGCCTGGCGCGCATCCCGCATGCCGAGGTCCGCTTCGACGCGCGCGCGACCCACGTCCGGCAGGATGCGGACGGCGTCACGCTTACGCTCCAGGGCGCCGACGGCGCCACGACGACGGAACGCGGCACCTGGCTGATCGGCGCCGACGGCGGCCGCAGCGCGGTGCGCGACCTGCTGGGCGTGGTGCTGGAAGGCTTCACCTGGACCGAACGCTTCCTGGTGGCCAGCACCCCGTTCGATTTCGCCGACGTCATCCCCGGCCTGGCCGAAGTCAGCTACTTCGCCGATCCCGAGCAGTGGTTCTTCCTCTTGCGCGTGCCCGGCCTCTGGCGCGTGATGCTGCCGGTGGGCGCGGACGAGACAGATGCCGACATCCTGTCGGACGCCAGCATCCAGCGCCGCCTGCAATGCGTGCACCCGAACCCGGCCGGCTACGCCATCGAGCACCGCACCATCTATTCCGTGCACCAGCGCGTGGCGCCGCGATACCGGGTGGGCCGGGCCTTCCTGGCGGGCGACGCGGCCCACCTGAACAATCCGCTGGGCGGCATGGGCATGAACGGTGGCATACATGATGCTTTCAATCTTGCCGACAAGCTGGCCCGCGTCTGCCTGGGGCAGGCCGGCGAGGCCCTGCTGGACAGGTACGAGGCGGAACGGCGGCCCGTGGCGCTCGACTACGTGAACAAGATCACCATCGCCAACAAGAACAACCTGGAGACGCGGGACGAGGCGCGGCAGAAGACCTGGCGCGAAGAAATGACCCGCACGGCCGGCGACGGGCAACTGGCCAGGGAGTACCTGTTGAAGGTGTCCATGATCAGCAGCCTGCGGCGGCCGGAGATGCACCAGGGCGCGTGACCCGCAGTATGCGCTCCCCTTCCCTACCATCCTCCATCGGGAGTTCAGCATGTTCAGCAAATTCGCACTAGGCAGTATGCTCGCGCTGGTGTCGGCCACGGCTCCGGCCTGGGCCGACTCTTATCCCAGCCGTCCCATCACCATCGTGACGCCGTTCCCCCCGGGCAGCACCAGCGACATCATTCCCCGCCTGCTGGCCCCCCATGTCTCGAAGGCCCTGGGCGCCACGGTGGTCGTCGAGAACCGCGCCGGCGCCAACGGCTCGCTGGGCGCCGCGAAAGTGGCGACCTCGCCGGCCGACGGCTACACGCTGCTGATGGCCACGACCGGCGTGCTGGCCATCAATCCCTGGGTGTACGGCAAGCTGTCGTACGCCCCGGCCAAGGACTTCGATCCCGTCATCAACGCCGCGTCCACCCCCAACCTGCTGGTGGCCCACCCCGGCATCGCGGCCTCCAACCTGAAGGAACTGGTCGACCTGGCGCGCAAGCGTCCCGGCGAGCTGACTTTCGCCTCGGCCGGCAACGGCAGCACCAGCCACCTGTGCGGCGAATCGCTGAAGGCGGCCACCGGCGTGGACCTGGTGCACGTGCCCTACCAGGGACCGGCCCCGGCCATGCAGGACGTCCTGAGCGGCCGCGTCAGCCTGATGTGCGACAACCTCTCGAACGTCCTCCAGTACGTCAAGAGCGGCCGCCTGAAGGCCATCGCGCTGACCGGCAAGGAACGCAGCCCGCAGGCGCCCGACATCCCGACCTCGGCCGAGGCCGGCTACCCCGACGTGCAGGCCGGCAACTGGTACAGCTTCGTCGCGCCCGCAGGCACGCCGCGCTCCATCGTCGACCGGCTGAACACCGAGTTCGCCAAAGCCTTGCACGACCCCGCCGTCACCTCCCGGCTGGAATCGCTGGGGCTGACCATCATCGCCGACAAGCCCGACGAGTTCCGCGCCTTCATCGCGCAGGAATCGGCCCATTGGCAGAAGGTGGTCAAGGCCGCCAATGCCAGGCTGGACTGACGGCCCGCCCGATCCGGCCGCCATGTCCGCATGCGCGGCCGCCACGTTTTCCGATGGATACACGATGCTCCTGAACTTCATCACCGGCGCGGGCACCGCCTCGCGCGACACCGCCATCTCGCACGCAGTCATCGCCGGCTGGACCGGCCGCGACCGCGAGGCCATGGAGAAACACATCGCCGAGCTGGAGGCCCTGGGTGTCCCGCGCCCGGCCGCCACCCCCATGTACTACCGCGTCGCGGCCTCCCGCCTGACCACAGGCGACCGCATCGAGGTCTGCGGCACCGACTCCAGCGGCGAGGTCGAGTTCGTCATGCTGCGCGCGGGCGGGCGGTTGTGGGTAGGCATAGGCTCGGACCACACCGACCGCAAGGTCGAGACCATGGGCGTGGCGATCTCCAAGCAGTTGTGCGAGAAACCCGTGGGCGCCGACTGGTGGCTGTTCGACGATGTGGCCGCGCACTGGGACCGGCTGCTGCTGCGCGCCTTCATCGAGGAAGACGGCCGGCGCGTGCCCTACCAGGACGGCCCGGTGACGGCCATGCGCCATCCGCTCGAGCTGATCGCCGGCTATGCCGACGGCGGTGGCGCCCTGCCCGAAGGCGGCGCGATGTTCTGCGGCACGCTGCCCGCCCACGGCGGCATCCGCCACTCGGCCCGCTTCGATTTCGAACTGCACGACCCCGTGCTGGACCGCACGCTGCGCCACGGCTATCTCGCCGAGTCGCTGCCCGTGGCCGGCTGATTCCCTTTCATATCAGGAGCCCCTTTTTATGCCCGTGAACAAACTGCACGACGAATTCCATAACGTGGACATGGAGAACGGCTGGCAATTGCCCGAAGGCTACGACCCCGCCTCCGGCGCCCGCGAGAAGATCCTGGCCGGCGCGCTGGACGTCCTGAACAAGCGGGGCAGCCGCACCCGCCTCCTGCGCTTCCCGCCCGGACTCCACACGCGGGAGGCCATCGTCCATGACCATTGGGAGGAAGTCTTCCTGGTCTCCGGCGACCTAACGGTGGGCAACGACGCCGACGGCAACGGCGGCACGCCGTTCTCCGGCTACACCTACGCGGTGCGCCCGCCCGGCGCCTGGCACGGCCCGTTCAAGTCCAACGGCGGCTGTCTCCTTCTGGAAATACACTACTACGACCCTGCCTGAGGCCCACCCCCTACGCCCTTCGGGCGCCCAGCACGCATGGATGATTGATATGACTCCGCCCGACAAGTCCCTAGAACACCTGAGCGCCGAGCTGGACGCCGGCCGCGTCACCAGCCGCGCGCTGGTGGAAGACTGCCTGGCGCGCATCGCCGACCCCTCCGGCGAAGGCGCGCGCGTCTATACCCTGGTGGACGCCGATGGCGCGCGGCGGGCCGCCGACGCGATCGACGCGGCGCGCGCGCGAGGGGAAAGCACCCGGCGCCTGGCGGGTATTCCCATCTCGATCAAGGACTTGTTCGACATCGAAGGCCAGGTCACGACGGCGGGCTCGCGCGTGCTGGCCGAGGCCCCGCCCGCCGCGCGCGACGCCGAGGCGGTCGCCCGCCTGCGCGAGGCGGGCTTCGTCGTCATGGGCCGCACGAACATGACGGAGTTCGCCTATTCGGGGCTGGGACTCAATCCCCACCACGGCACGCCGCTCAACCCCTACGACCGCAAGACCGGCCGGATTCCCGGCGGTTCGTCCTCGGGCGCGGCGGTGTCGGTCACGGACGGCATGGCGGCCGTGGGCCTGGGCACCGATACCGGAGGCTCGTGCCGCATCCCCGCCGCGCTGACCGGCCTGACCGGCTTCAAGCCCACCGCCGCGCGCGTACCCGCCACCGGCGCCTTCCCGCTGTCGACCACGCTGGACAGCATAGGCGGCATCGGCCGCACGGTGAATTGCTGCGCCATCGTCGACGCCATCCTGTCCGGCGATCCGGTTTACCCGAACGAGCGTGCGTCCCTGGCCGGACTGCGCATGGGCGTGCCGCAGACCCTGGTGCTGGACGGCATGGACCATGACGTGGCCTCGGCCTTCCAGGACGCGCTGCGGCGGCTGTCGCAAGCCGGCGCGGCCATCGTGGACGTGCCCTTCGCGGAGTTCGCGGAACTGGCCGCCATCAATGCCAAGGGCGGCTACACGGCCGCCGAGTCCTATCCGCTGCACCGGGACATGATGGCCCGGCATGGCGACCTGTACGACCCGCGCGTCAAGGTGCGCATCGAGAAAGGCGCGCAGCTGACCGCGCAGGACGTCGCCGAGCTGCACGCGCGCCGCGCCGACTGGATACGGCGCACGAACCGGCACTTTGAGACGCTGGATGTGATGGCCTGTCCCACAGTGCCGGTCATCGCGCCGACGGTGCGGGAACTGGCCGACGACGAGGCCTATGGCCGGACCAACCTGCTGGTGCTGCGCAACCCGACCTTCATCAACTTCCTGGACGGGTGCGCCATTTCGCTGCCCTGCCACGCACCGGGCACGGCGCCGGTCGGCCTCATGCTGGCCGCGCCGGGCGGCCAGGACCGCCGCCTGCTGGCGGTGGCGCGCGCCGTCGAGGCCCTGCTCGCGGCGCGCTGAGCCGGCGGCCGCTACTTGCGCCGCGCGAACTCCAGGTACTCCGGGTCGAAGCTCATGCCCCATCCCGGCGCGGTCGGCAGCGTGTAGAACCCATCGACGAACGGCCGGGCCGGCTGGTTCGCGATCAGCTTGTAGAAGAACGGATCGCGCCAGGGAAGCATGACTTCGGCATAGCGGCCGTTGACCACGCCCGCCGACATCATCAGGCCGATCTGCGGCTCCAGGTGCTGCATGACCGAGACGTTGAAGGCCGAGGCCAGCATCGCCACGCGCCGCCACTCGGTCGGACCGCCGCCCCAGCTCGCATCGAAGTTGCAAATGTCGATGGCGCCCGCCGTCAGCAGGTCGCGGCAACCGAAGCGCGACAGCTCGCTCTGCCCCGCGGCCACCGGCACGCCGCCCACGGTCCGCACCACCGCCATGTCGGCGCGGTCGTTGTCCCAGCGGCAGGGCTCCTCGAACCAGGCCAGGTTCAGGTCGCGCGTCCGGCGCACGAACTCCAGCGCCTCTTCGCGGCTCCATCCCTGGTTGGCGTCGCAGGCCAGCACGAAGCCATCGCCGCCGGCCCGGCGCACGGTCTGGGCGCGCAGGGCGTCCTCGGCGGGCGTCTTGCCCCCCAGCTTGAGCTTCAGGCCATGGATACCGAAGGCCTTCAGTTCGGCCACTTCGTCCGCCAGGGCCTCCAGGTCGCCGCTCTGGCGGTAGTACCCGCCCAGCGCGACCACCGGCACCCGCTCGCGCGCGCCGCCCCACAACAGGTGCAGCGGCAGGCCGGCCAGCTTGCCCACGGCATCGTGCAGCGCGCTGTCCACGCAGGCCTGGGCCCGCAGCGCCACCCGGCGGTCGCGCAGGAAAGGCTCGGTCGCGCGCCGCGTGGCGGCCCAGGCGTCGTCGATGGCCGCCACGCGGCGACCCTTGAGCAAGGGCTCCAGTTCATCGTGGATCAGCCGGATGATGGCCGGCTGAAGTTCGTCGTCGTTGCCGTTGAAGCACTCGCCCACCACGCCGGCGTCGGTGTGCACGCGCGTGACGATGGTGCAGCGATGGGTCAGCTTCAGGGTCGAACCCGTGGCCGGCCGTTCCAGCTCCACCCTCAGCGGAATGGTCTCGATGCGGGTGATGCGGGCGTCCACCAGGGCAGGCACGCCGTCTTGTCTGATTGCGGAAGTCATATCGCTCCTAGGCCGGGTTCGAGTACGTAGATCCGTTCGCACATGACCCGGCGCGTGTTCTGGAAATGCGGACGCACGCGGCTGCTCCAGTCGGTCGCGCGCACCGCCAGCCAGGCGGGATCCTGCTGGATGGCGGGCGTGGTCAGGTCGTAGCAGGCCAGCGAGCGCTGGCTGCCGTCGGGATTGTCCGCCACCAGCCGGCGCGCGCGCACGTTGCCCGTCACGGCGGCCAGCCCGGGCAGGTGTTCCTGCCCATACCAGTTCGACAGATCCTCGGCCACATCGGGACGCACGTCGGTCTCGACCACGTAGTGGTGCGTGACCGGCTGGCCCTGCGAGACGCCGGGCAGGTCCTGCACCGGCGACAGAAGCAGGACGTCAGGCGCCTGGCCGGGCAGCAGCCTGCCGGCCCGCTCGGCAATGGCGCCGGCCAGTTCCAGGCCGCCGGGCCGCGCCGACCAGAAGTACAGGTACAGATGGGAGCCATCCAGCGCGCGGTTCGCGTCCACGCGCTCGAAGCATCCGGGGTGGGCGGCCACCACCTCGGCCGCCAGTCGTTCGATGGCCGCCAGGTCGGCGGGCATCGGGGAATACCGCAATAACACCGCGGCGGGTCTGCTCATAGATGCATCTTCCAGAAATTGCCTGCCGGACGCGTCAATCGGCCTGGATGCCCAGCCGCTTGATCAGCTCCGCCCACTTGGTCGTCTCGCCGGCCATGAACTTGCCGAAGGGCTCGGGCGACAGATAGGCCACCGACGCGCTCTCGGCCTCCAGGCGTTGGCGCATGTCCGGCTCGGCCAGGATGTCGCCGATGGCCTTGCTCAGCTTGTCGACGATGGCCGGCGGCGTGCCGGCCGGCGCCAGGATGCCCCACCAGTTGTCGCCGTCGTAGCCAGCCAGGCCCGCTTCCTGGACCGTGGGCACCTCGGGCAGCACGGGTTGGCGCTTGGAACCGCTGACGGCCAGCGGCCGCAGGCGGTTGGCCTTGACGTGCGGCAGGGCCTGCAGCACGGTGCCGACGGACACCTGGGCATGGCCCGCGGCAACGTCGGTCAGGGCGGCGCCGGCGCCCTTGTAGGGCACGTGCGTCATCGAGATGCCGGCCCGGATCTCGAACAGTTCGCTGACCAGGTGCTGCGAGCTGCCCACGCCGGACGACACGTAGTTGAGCTTGCCGGGATTGGCCTTGGCGTAGGCGATTAGGTCCGACAGCGTCTTCACGGGCAGGCCCGGATAGACCGAGATCAACAGCGGCGCGGTCGCCAGCCGGGCAACGGGCGAGAAGTCCTTGGCCGGATCGTAGGGCAGCTTCTTGTACAGCGTCGAATTCGCCGTGTGCGGCGTCGAGATCAGCAACAGCGTATAGCCGTCCGGACGGGACTTGGCCACCACTTCGGTGCCGATGGTGCCGCCCGCTCCGCCCCGGTTGTCGACGATGAACGGCTGCCCCAGGCGCTTGGTCAGCTCCTCGCCGATCAGGCGGCCGACGATGTCATTGCTGCCACCGGGCGCGAACGGGATCACGATGCGCACCGGCCGGGCGGGGTAGTCCTCGGCGCGCGCGGCGCCCAGCGTGGAAGCCAGCGCCAGGGCAACGGCCGGGACCAGGAATTTGCGGGACATCTGCATGGGGTCTCCTCGTGCATGCCGCCTTGGCGGAATCCCGCTGGCGGCGTTTAGTCAAGAGGCGGCATTGTGCGCACGCGTGCCATTTTCATCAATAAAATAGCTTCTACATCTGATATCCATAAATCAAATACCATGGACCTGCAGCAGCTGGAATCCTTCGTGCGCGTGGCCGAACTGGGCAGCCTGACCCGCGCCGCGCTGGTGGCGGGCGTCTCCCAGCCCACGCTCAGCCGCCACATCCGCCTGCTGGAACTCGAGCTGAAATCCCATCTGCTGGTCCGCACCGGCCGCGGCGTGGAACTGACCGAATCCGGCAAGTGCCTGCTTTCCTACGGCAACGCCATCCTGAAGCTGACACGGCAGGCCCGCGCCGACATCCAGGCGCTGCGCGAACAGCCCACCGGCAGGCTGACCGTGGGCCTGCCTCCGCGCATCGCGCATGTGCTGACGCCGGAACTCGTCAAGCAATTCCGCCAGCGCTATCCCGAGGCATCGATTTCCGTTTCCGAGGGCCTGAGCGTCGCGCTGCGCGAGGACCTGATACTGGGCAAGATCGAGATCGCGCTGCTGTTCGATCCTCCGCCCAGCCCCCGGCTCGAATACCGCAGCCTGTATCGCGAAGACATGGTGCTGTGCGGCCGCCCCAAGCCCGCCTTTCCGCTGCCGGCGCGGCTGGCGGCACGGGAGCTGGAGCGCTATCCGGTCCTGGTGCCCAGCATTCCGAACGCCGTGCGCAACGTGATCGAGGCCGGCTGCCGGCCCCATGGCATCAAGCTGAACGTCGTGGCCGAGGTCGACGCCGTGCATACCCTGCTCAAGCTCGCGCTGAGCGGACAGGGCTATGCCATCGTGCCGCGCAGCGCGGCGCCCATCGCCAGCACGGTCGAAGGCGGCCCGTTCAGGATCTCCGCCATCGGCTCGCCCCGCATGCGCAACAACCTCGTATTGGCCACCGCCCGCGAGCGGCCGCTGTCGCAGCTCGCGCAGGGAACGGTGGAACTGCTGGCGGCACAGGACATCGGCCGCCTGCTGGACGCCGGGCGGCGCATCAACGGATAGGCATGCCCTAGCGGATGCGTCCCGCCCCGGGTTTGTGGGCCACCACGTCGCCGAACTCTTTCGATTCGAGTATGGCCAGCCGCGCGTCGTCGATGGCGGCGGCATGCTCGCGGGCGCGGCGCCGGCGCTCCAGCAGGATCAGTCGCTTGGTCTGCGCCACCGCCGCCGCGGAATTCGACGCGATGCGCTGCGCAAGCGCCATCGCGGCCGTGAGGCTGTCGGGCACGACCTCGTCCACCAGCCCGATGCGCAGCGCTTCCCGCGGTTCGATCAGCCGGGCCGTCAGCATCAGGTCCAGCGCGCGCGGTTCGCCCACCAGCCCCGGCAGCGTGACGGCGCTGACGCCCGAGAGCATGCCGTGCTGGACTTCGGGGAATCCCAGCTTGCCGGTCTCGGCGGCGATGCGGAAATCGGCATGGATCGCCAGGGTCAGCCCCATGCCTATGGTGAAGCCGTGCAGCGCCGCCACGACCGGCTTGTGCAGCTCCACGCCTATGCCGGGAATCGCGTCCATCAGCGTCGGCGTGTCGACCATGGTGCCGGTCGCCTGCATCTCCTTGATGTCCGAGCCGGCGCAGAAGGCCTTCTCGCCGGCTCCGCGCAGCACCAGTACCGATACGGCGGGGTCCTGCGCCGCGTCGCGCCAGATGCGGCCCAGTTCCCGCTTCGCGGGCACGTCCAGCGCGTTCATGCGCTCCGGGCGGTTGATGACGATCTCGTGGATGCCGCCCTCGAGCGGACGATAGTCGATACCCATGCAGGCCTCTTCCGTTGAATGACGCCGGCGACACGTTGACAGGCCGGTGCCGGCTATGCAAACTATACCGCAGATGTGTAAATAGTAAACATTATGTGCATATAATGCACAAACACAGGACACACCTACTCATGAAAGCCGTCATCCTTTCCGCCTTCGGCGCACCCGATACCCTGGAAATCCGCGAGGTTCCCACCCCCTCCCCCGCGGCCGGCGAAGTGCTGGTCCAGGTCAGGGCAGCCGGCATCTGTCACCACGACGTCCTGCACCGCGCCGGCAAGCTGCCGGGCGCGCGCGCCGGCGTCGTCCTGGGCCACGAGACCGCGGGCGAAGTCGTCGCGGTAGGAGACGGCGTGATCACGCATCGCGTAGGCGACCCCGTGGTCATCTACCAGCGCCAGTTTTGCGGCCTGTGCCGCAACTGCCTGCGCGGCCGGCAGGACATGTGCCGTGCCCTGGGCCTGCCGGCAGTCGATACCGTGGGCGGCTACGCCGAATATGTCTGCGTGCCCGCGCCCATGGCCATTCCCGTGCCGCGCGGCCTGCCCTGGGAGGCCGCGGCGCTGTCGTGCTGCCCGATAGGCACCAGCCTGCGCGCGCTGCGCACCCTGGCCGGCACCAGTCCCGGCGACACGGTCCTCATCACCGGCGCCAGCGGCGGCCTGGGCATGCATCAGATCCAGATCGTGCGCGCCCTGGGTGCCCGCTCCATCGCCGTCACCTCGAGTCCGGCCAAGGCCGCGCACCTGAAATCGCTCGGAGCGGACGAGGTGATCGTGTCGCCCGACCTGAAATTCAGCGCCCAGGCCTGGCAGCTCACCGGCAAGCAGGGCGTGGACATCGCCATCGACAACCTGGGCCTGTCCCTGCCCGAGACCCTGCGCAGCATGGCCCAGGGCGGCACGGTGGTGGTGCTGGGCAACATCGACGGCCAGGCGGTGGACGTGCTGCCCGGCCTGTTGATCGGCCGGCGGATACGCGTCATGGGATCGGGCAGCGGCACGCTGGAGGACATCCGCCAGGGGCTGGCGATGCTGGCTTGCGGCCAGATCCGCCCCGTCATTTCCGCCACCCTGCCCTTCGACGAGATCCGCCGCGCGCACGAGCTACTCGACACCAAGGCCGTGGAGGGCCGCGTGATCATGCAGGGCTGGCTATGAACATCGGTGCCCTGCTTCAACGGTGCGCGCAGCACTGGCCCGGCCGGCCCGCGATCGTGGACGCGCGCGACGGCGGCGTCCTGGACTTCCGCGCATTCGCCGCGCGCGTGTTCGGACTGGGCCACGCGCTGCGCGCGGACGGGCTCGGCGACGGCGATCGCGTCGCCATCCTGGGGGACAACACGCCCGCCTACCTCTTGTGGGACTACGGCGCGATGTCGGCGGGACTGGTCCGCGTGCCGCTCGATCCGGCGCTCAGCGCCGATGAACAAGCCGCGCAACTGATCGACGCCCAGGCCCTCATGCTGGCCCACGGGGCCGAATATGCCGATCGCGCGCGCGAACTGGCCGCCCGCGTGCCGGGCCTGCGGCTGCGCCCGTTGGAGGCCGACGCCGGCAGCCGCGAGACCCCGGCGGCCACCCCCGCCGCCCAGGCCATGGCCTCGCTCAACTACACGGGCGGCAGTACCGGGACGCCGAAAGCGGTGGTCATCACCCATGGCAGCCTTACCTCCGCCTTGCAGAACATCGTCATGGCCCGAGGCCAGCACCCGGGCGACGTCATGCTCAACATGCGGCCACTGTGGCCGATCGCCGCCATCATCGTGCTGGCCCAGCTGGCCGCGGGGGGCACCGTCGTGCTGGCCGGCCGCTTCGAGCCGGCGCGCTTCCTGGAGCTGCTGGCGCACTACCGCGCCACGTCCACGTCCCTGGTCCCCACGCACCTGGTGCGGCTGCTGAAGGAAACCCGGCCCGCCGACCACGACCTGGGCGCGCTGCGCAGCATGGACGTAGGCGCCGCCGCCATTGCGCCCGATACCTTCCTGGCCGCCATCCAGGCGTTCGGACCTCGCTTCGGCATTCTGTACGGGCTGACCGAAGCCTCGTGGAGCTGCTACCAGCCGCCACAGGCGCTGGCCGATCCGGCCACCCGGGCCCAGGCCATACGCAGCGTGGGCCGTCCGCTGTTCGGCTGCGAAATCCGCATCGAAAGCGAGGGGGAAACCGCGCCGGCAGGCACCGAAGGCGAAGTGCTGATACGCGGCGCCCACGTCGCGGCGGGCTACTGGCGGCAACCGGAACTGACCGCCGGGGTCTTCCGCGACGGCTGGTTCCGCACCGGGGATCTCGGCATCCTGGATGCCTCGGGCGTGCTGCGCATCACCGGCCGCCTGAAGGAAGTGATACGCAGCGGCGGCAAGTCCATTCTGCCGGACGAGGTGGAGCGCGCGCTGTGCAGCCACCCGGCCGTGGCCGAAGCGGCCGCCGCCGGCCTGCCCGACCCCGAGTGGGGCGAGATCGTCGGCGCCGCCGTCGTGCTGCGCGCGGGCGCGGCGGCCACGGCCGAGGAACTGATGGAACACTGCCGCCGGTCGCTCTCGGGCTTCAAGAAGCCGCGCGTGATCCGCTTCGCTCCGGCCATCCCCAAGTCCCACTACGGCAAGGTGCAGCGGGCCAAGGTACGGGCCTTGCTCGCGGAGCCGGCCTGAGAGCCGGACTTCCCGTCACTGCTCGGCGATGTTGGCCAGCTTCACGATCTCGCGCGACTTGGCCGTTTCCTGGTCGATGAAGGCCCGGAAGCGGGCGCCCGACACGCCCGAAGGCTCGAGCCCCTGGCGCTCGAACCAGGCGCGCGTGTCGGGCTCCGCCACGAAGCGCTTGACGGCGGCCTCCAGCTTGTCCACCACCGAGGCCGGCAATCCCGCCGGCCCCCACAAGCCATACCAGGTCGAGAAGTTGACCTCGGGATAGCCCGCTTCGGCGAACGTCGGCACGTCGGGAGCCAGCGCGCTGCGCTTGCTCCCCGTGATGGCCAGCGCCTTGAGCTTGCCGGCCTTGACCGGCGGCAGCGACGACAGCAGCGGATCGATCATGCCGCTGACCTGGCCGCCCATCAGGTCGACCAGCGCCGGCCCGGTGCCCTTGTAGAGCACGGTGGGCACGGCCAGCCGGCCCGGTACTTGAAGGACTCCACCGCCAGGTGGCCCGCCGCGCCGAAACCGCCTACCGCGAAGCTGAACCGGTCGGGCGTTGCCTTGACCTTGGCCACGAAATCCTGGACCGATTCGGCCGGCGCGGACGCGGGCGTGACGAACAGCAGCGGTCCGGACGCGACCAGCGCCAGATGCGTCAGGTCCCTGGCCGGATCGAAAGGCGGCTTGTCCTTCATGATCAGCGGATTGACGACCAGGGTCGAAGCCGTGAACAGCAGCGTGTAGCCGTCGGCCGGTGCCCTGACCACCGCCTCGGCGCCGATGTTGCCCGAGGCGCCGGCGCGGTTCTCGACCACCACCTTCTGCGAGAACTGTTCGGACAGCCGGAGCGCCAGCGTACGCGCGACCGCGTCCACCGCGCCGCCGGCCGCGAAGGGCACGACCAGCCTGACCGGCCGGGAGGGATATCCATCCGCCGCGGCGGCGGAGGCCGTAGCCAGCAGGAGAAACGACGCAAACCAGGAAACACGCAGGGACGACATGGCGACAACCTCTCATGACCGTTGGTTATGTGCATATTACGCACATAAAGCTTGTAATACGCACTTGGAGATTAGCGATACCATGTCGCGACGTCAACGATTCCCGCGACCTTTTCCATGCCCCGCCCGTCCATCCCTTCCGCAGCTCCGCCCGGCAATCGGGTGCAGGTCATCGACCGGGCCATGCTCCTGCTCGACGTGCTGATGCGGATGCCGCGAGGCGCGACGGCGCTCGAACTGGCACAGGCGACGGAACTGGACCGCACCACGGTCCATCGCGTGCTCCGCACCCTGGCCTTCTGGGGCATGGTGCAGGCACGGGAAGGGGTCTATGCGCTGGGACCCAAGTGCCTGGTGCTGGGAACGGCCCAGCACGACCGGCTCGGCATACGGCGCGCCGCCCTGCCGCATGCGATCGAGCTCCAGGAAAAAGGCGTGGGCAAGCGCCGCGCGATCGTCTCCATCTCCGTGCCGGCGCTGGACGAGGTGGTCATCATCGAACGCATCTGGGCTCCGTCGGTGCCGCTGAACATCATCACCGACATCGGTACCCATTTCCCGCTGGACGCCAGCGTGAGCGGGCGCGCCATCCTGGCCGCGTGGCCGCGCGAACAGGGCATCGCGCACGTGGGCGAGGAACGCTACGCGGCCGTCTCGGAACGGCTGGAAGCGATACGCGCGGCCCGGGGCCTGTCGTTCGGCCTGAGCGAGATGCGGCCGGGGGTGGGCACGCTCGCCTGCCCGGTGTTCGGCCGTGGCGGCGAAGCCGTGGCCGCGCTGATCGTGGCCGGGCTGGCGCTGGAAGAAGAACTGGATCCGGAAGCCCCGCTGGCCCAGCACGCGCTGCGCAGCGCGGCCAGCATCTCGGCCGTGCTGCGCGCGAGCTGACCGCGCACCGTCCTGCCGGGAAAGCCCCTCCTTTTCGGGTTAGTATTTCGGGCTCATGACCGTACTGACCTTTCTGCTATTCCTCGCCTGCGTGGGCCTGTCGGCCTACTGCCAGAACCTCACCGGCTTTGCCTTCGCCCTGCTGCTGCTTGGCATGGTCGGCGCCTTCGGCCTCATGCCCATTCCCGAGGCGGCCAACGTCGCCAGCGTCCTGAGCCTGGCCAACGCCTGGGCCTACTGGCGCTACAACCGGGTCACCTTCGACTGGACGCTGCTGCGGCCCATATTGACCAGCAGTCTCCTGGGCGTGCTGGGCGGCGTCGCGCTGCTGGCCTGGCTCAGCACGAATGCGGTGACGACGCTGCGGCTGCTGCTGGGGGTGGCCATCATCGGCTGTTCCGTCCTGCTACTGGTGCAGAGGGCGCCCCGCGCCCAGCCGTCGGGCAAGCCGGCGCTGTGGTTCTTCGGCGTGCTGTCGGGCCTGCTCGGCGGGCTCTTCTCCACGTCGGGACCGCCCATGGTCTATCACCTGTACCGGCAGCCCCTGGATCGCAACCTGGTGCGCGAATGCCTGTTCATGATGTTCGCCGCCAGCGCCGCCCTGCGCCTGGTACTGGTGGCCGCCAGCGGCCATTTCGAATGGAGCTCGCTGCTGCTGGGCGTCTGCGCCGTTCCCGTCGTCGCGGGCGTGTCGTGGTGGCAGGCCCGCCATCCGCCTCCTATTTCCCGGCGCGCCATCGAATGGCTGGTCTGCGGGCTGCTCATGCTGGCGGGCGCCAGCCTGATATGGGCCAGCCTGGGCGGTTGAAACCGCCCATTGTGCAACGCACAACAAAAATCGGGCCTTAACCCCCTTTTTCCCCTCAGTTGTAAGCAACTTCCCGTCCAGACGTGCGAATCTGGTGTCACCGCTGCGATATCCGCAACGGCCATACCGTCCCACTCTTACAAGGAAGTCCAAATGTCTTACGACAACACTTTGTCCACCCGGTCCGGCCTGCTGCTGCCGCTTTCCGAGCAAACCCCGGAGAACCTGCCCTTCACCGTCCGCATCGCGCGGGACGGCGAGGCGATGGAAAAAGCCATCACCATGCGCCAGTCGGCCTATGGCCGCCACGTGCCGGAAATCGCCCGCAACCTGGGCGAGCCGGAACTGCACGACACCGATCCCGGCTCGGTCGTGCTGCTGGCCGAATCCAAGTTCGATGGCGCGCCGCTGGGCACCATGCGCGTCCAGACCAACATGTGCGGCCCGCTGTGGCTGGAACAGTCGGTCACGCTGCCCGATTGGCTCTCGGGCTATGCGCTGGCCGAGGCCACCCGGCTGGGCGTGGCCAGCGAACGCATGGGCCGCGTGGCGAAAACCGCCCTTTTCAAGGCCTATTTCCTCTTTTGCGTGCAGGCTGGCATAGACTGGATGGTCATTGCCGGACGGTCCCCGCTCGACCGCCAGTACGAGGCGCTGATGTTCCGCGAAGTGTTCCCCGGCCAAGGTTTCATGCCGATGCGGCACGCCGGCAACATTCCCCACCGCGTGCTGGCCTTCGAGATCGCGACGGCGGAAAAGCGGTGGCGCGAGGGCAGCCATCCTTTGTATCAGTTTGTGTTCAAGACCCATCATCCGGACATTCGCATCGATGGGAATTTGATTAACATTGACGCGCTGCGCAGCGCTTCGCGGGAACGGGAAGAACTCCTCCAACCGCAGGCCTGATACGGCACGATCAGCGGCCCATCCGGGGGGGCGGGCCGCCCGCGGACCGACAAGCCCCCCCTCCTTCACAAGGCGAACATGCAGCCCCCTTCGGCGGAACCCTCTACCCGCATAGCCTGGGTTACAGCCAAGATCGACTGGTTCTTAAGCAACTTCTCGTACTACCTCGTACCGGCCGCGATCTTCGTCTTCTCGCTGGTGGCGCTCACGCTGGAACACAGCATCTACGACACCAACGACAATCGCACCCTGCCCTTCGCGGTGGTCGCCGACAAGAACGGCCAGACCCCTTCCGAAGCGCTGGCCGCCCTTGCGTCCGCGCCCGCGGTCCGGTTCCACGACACCCGCCTGGCCGAGACGCCGTTCTGGTTCCGCTTCACCGTTCCCCCTTCGAACACGCCGCAAAGCGTCGAGCTCCCCTCTCGCCATGCGCAGGAAATCTCGTGCTGGAACGCCGCCGGGCTGGCCCCCGTGGGCGCGGCCACGCGCAGCGGCACGTCGGGCATCCTGCAATCGGTGAAGTCCGGTTTCGCGCTGGACCTGGGCGTGCACGCCCAACCCCGCGACCTGCTGTGCCGCGCCCACTTCTCGGGCCCCGCCCGCATCACCGTCGAGGCCTGGCCGGAATCCGAGCTGGCCCTGTCGCATCTCGCCTACCACCACGCCACCGGCGTGCTCGAGGGCGGGCTGCTGACCCTGGCCGTCCTGACGCTGATGACGGCGCTGATCAACCGCGATGCGCGCTACCTCTTGTTCGCGATCTGGCTGGTCGGCAACCTGCGCCTGGGCGGCATCACCATGGGGTTCGACACCCAATGGCTGGAGCGCGCCATCCCCAACGAATGGATGGCGATGACCCGCAAGCTGACCATTGCCGCCTACTACATCGTCACCTACACGCTGTTCGCCCAGTTCATGCGCACCGAGCTCAGCCGCGTGGGCTATGCCTGGCTGCTGCGCGCCGGCGCGCGCGCCGGCCTGGTGCTGCTGGTCCTGGCCCTCTTCCTGAGCTTCGCCGCCTTCCTCCCCGCCATGTGGGTGGTGGCCTCGTTCGGCATCTTCGTCGTCATCTTCTTCCTCGCCCGCATCGTCATCGTCACGCGTTCGCGCATCGCGCTCTGGTACGCCGCGGCGCTGGGCATTGTGCTGTTCTCCACCTTCTCCGAGGTCATCGCCGCGGCGTTCGACTTCAAGGCCCTGGTCGGCGCCCTCAACAGCGTCACCGCCGCCCTGGCGTCCAGCCTGGTGGCCGCGTTCGCGTTCGCCGAGCAGATACGCGTGGAACGGGTCGAGCGCGAACATGCCGAGGCCGAACTGCAACGCGCCTATGAAGTCACGCCCGTGGGGCTGTTCACGCTGGAACCCGATGGACGCTTCGTGCGCGCCAATACCGCCATGCAGGAGAAGCTCGGCCTGGAAGGCCGGCCGCTGCACGAATTGCGCTGGCAGAACTACTTCGAGCCGGGCGCGCTGGCCCGGCTCAAGGAGATCGCCGACCGCGGCGGCGAGGCCGAAATCCAGGCCCAGCCCATAGGCGGCATGGAGCCGCGCTGGTACCTGGCCAAGGCCACGCTGGCCCACACCCGCATCGAGGGCTCGCTGCAGGACATCACCGAACGGCGCAAGGCCACGGAACGGCTGCGCTTCCTGGCCAACAACGACACCCTGACCGGCGCGCTGAACCGCCGCGGCATCGAACACATCCTCGAAACCTCGCTGAAGCACTTCGATCCGGCCCATCCCATCGCCCTGGCCTACCTGGACCTGGACCGCTTCAAGCTGATCAACGACCTGTACGGCCACCAGACCGGCGACGAAGTCCTCAAGCAGGTCTGCCAGCGGGTCAAGTGGTCGCTGGGAGACCACCACCACATCGGGCGCATCGGCGGGGACGAGTTCATCCTCGTACTGCGCGACACCGCCATGCTGCCGGCCACCGACCTGTGCCGCCGCATCATCAGCGACATCTGCGACATGCCCTTCCAGTTGCGCCGGCGTTCGTTCCAGGTCAAGGTATCCATCGGGCTGATCGAGATCACGCCCGAGATGCGCGTCCAGGATGCCGTCTCGGCGGCCGACCGCGCCTGCCGCGAAGCCAAGAAGGGCAAGCACGGCCACCTGGTCATCTACAAGGAAAACGCGCCGGCCTTCCAGGAACGCGCCGAAGAGCTGCGGCTGATCGAGGAACTCGGCAGCACCTTCACGCCCACCGGCCTGTCGCTGGTCATGCAGCCCATCATGTCGCTGCGCGCGCCCGAGGCCTCGCTGGATTTCGAAGTGCTGATCCGCATGCAGGACTCGTCCGGCGCGATGGTGCCGGCCGGCAAGATCATCGCGGCGGCCGAGGCCAACGGCACCATCGGTGAACTGGACAAGTGGGTGCTGACCTCGACGCTGGTGTGGCTGACCGAGAACCTGCCGCGCCTGCCCAACACGCGCTTCGTCTGCGTCAACCTGAGCGGCGCGTCGCTGAACGACGAGGCTTTCATCGAGGACACCTTCCGCATCCTCTCGCGCTTCGGACCGGTGGTGAAGTACCTGTGCATGGAGATCACCGAAAGCGTGGCCCTGCACGACATCGCCAACTCCCGCCGCTTCATCGACCGGCTCAAGTCCTGCGGCGCCAAGATCGCGCTCGACGACTTCGGCGCGGGCTACACCTCGTTCTCGTACCTGAAGGAGTTCGCCGCCGACGCGCTCAAGATCGATGGCGGTTTCATCAAGCGCATGCACGAGCATCCGGCCAACTATGCCATCGTCGAGGCCATCGTCGAGCTGGCGCGCAACCTCGGCATGCGCAGCATCGCCGAATGGGTGGAGGACTATGCCACGGTGGAAGCGCTGGCGGAGCTGGGGGTAGACTATGTACAGGGCTGGGCCATCGCCAAGCCCATGGCGCCCGAGGACATCCTGCGCGCCAGCTCTGCCGCGAGCTTCATCACCGACGAACAGGTCCGGGCCTTCATCGCCGGCGGTTCCCAGCCGGGGCTGCCGGACGGCATGTCCGCCTGGGGCCCGCATTGACGCGGACAGGAAACCGTATGTTCCGACTCTTGCTCAACTCGACCTGGCCGCTGCTGGCGGCCTTCTGCGTGGCCTGCACGCCCGCGCCGCGATCCCCGTCCGATTCCGCCCAAGGCGGCAGCGGCATCAGCGTCTATGGCACCATAGACGCGGGCGTGGTCGTCAACCGCTAGAACCGTTCCTAGGCCCGCCGGGCCGGCGCCAGCGCGGCATCGTCGCGCCCGATGTGGTGCGCGGCCCGGTGCAGGTGGGTGATCAGGTGCCGCATCAGCGGCGAGGGCAGCGAATCGCTGCGCAGCATGGCGCCCACCGTCAGGTCGTAGCCCTTCTCTTCCACGTCGATCACCGACATGAACTGGGACGCCAGCGGCTGCATGGCGATCTGGCGCGGCATCAGGCCCACATAGTCGCCCGCCGCCAGCAAGGACAGCAGCGCCAGGGTCGAATTGGCCACCGCGGCCACCGCCGGCGGTTCCAGCCCGTGCTGCTCGAACAAGGGCCGGGCATAGCCCGATTCCCCGTCGGCACCGGTGAACACCCAGCGGGCGCCCTGCAGATCGGCCAGCGTGCGCGCCTTCAGCCACGGGCTGCCCCGGCGCGCGGTGGGTACCATGGTCGTGCGGATCAGCGGCTCGATATGGAAACTCGCCCGCCGACAGGTCTTCCGGTATCCCCCCCAGGGTCACGTCCACCTCGTGGGCCCGCAGTTTCTGCAATTGCGCGACATAGAGCTCTTCGCTCACGCGCAGCCGGATGCCGGGGAATTCCTGGCCGAAGGTCCTCAGCGCCTCGGGCACCAGCAACATGACCGCCACCGGCACCGCGCCCAGGTGCAGCTCGCCCACCATGGAGCCGGACATCTGCCGGATCTCGTCCACCGCCAGGTTCAGTTCGCGGCGTGCCTTGACCGAGCGTTCGTACAGGACGCGGCCCTGGGCCGTGGGCACGACGCCGCGCGAGGTCCGCTGCAACAGCGTCACGCCCAGTTCGAGCTCCAGTTCCCTGACCATCTTGGTCAATGCCGGCTGCGACGTGCCCACCCGCCTCGCCGCTCCGCGCAGACTGCCTTCTTCCACCGCCGCGACCAGCGCGTTCAGGGTCGTGAGCTTCACCAAATCTCCCTATGGCGATCCGCCGTGCAGGCCACGGGACATGCAGGCGGCTTGCCGGTATTTTGCACCCGGAGGCCGCCGCCCTTCCAGTGCGCGAGCGGCCGGCTCGCCGCTACGGGGTCTGCCCGGGAAACAAGCTCTTCAGGAAGCGCAGTACCGGCGCGCTCAGCGACTCGTCGCCGGTGTTCACCGAATAGACCTGGCTCAGGTGGTTGTGCCCCCGCACGACATTGAGTTCCGGCGCGAAGCCGTGCCGGGTCACCAGCCGGGCGAACAGTTCGCCGGCCTGCACCTGCATCTGCATGGGGTCCATCTCGGCGTAGCTGATCAGCACCGGAAAGGGCGCCGCGTCGACCAGGTCCACGGTCGACATGGCACCCCATTGCGCGCGGTCCGGCCCGAAGTACGCCTCGTTGCGGGGATCCGGCGTCGGGATGCCGAACTGGCGCCGCGCCATTCCCTCCAGCCGTGCATCGTAGACGCCCGAGATGAACACCGCGCCGGCGATTCTGAGTCCTTCGGCGGGATGGAACCGCCGGACCAGCGTCGCAGCCGCGGCATGGGCCGCCCCCGCCGACTCCCCCATCAGCACGATGCGTTCGGGGTCGCCGCCGAGCCCGGCCGCGTGGGTCCTGGCCCAGGCCAGTACGGACGAGATGTCCTGGGCGCCGGCCGGCCACCGGTGGGCGGGCCCGAGCCGGTAGTTGGGCACCACGACCACGTAGCCCTGGCGCGCATAGAAATAGCCCTGGTTGGCGCTGTCCGACTTGTCGCCCCGGACGAAGCCGCCGCCGTGGACGAACACCAGGACGGGCCGGCGCGAGGCGGCCTCGGCCGGCGCGTAGACGTCCAGCCTGTGCCGCTCGTCCGGGCCGTAGGGAAGACCGGCCTCGACCTTGACCCCATCGCGCGGTTGCGCGGCCAGCAGCGGCTGGTACAGCCCCTTGGTCGCCGGCACGTCGATGACCGGCCCCATCTGCCGCAACCTGGCCTGCAATTCGGGCGGCACGCCCCCCTCCGCCGCCAGGACCGGTCCCGCGCCCAGCGGCAGCATGCCGCAAGCCACCGCGCACCACCAGCGTTGCCAGAAACGATTCATTGCCGTCCCTCCGGGGATTTGTGGAACCGGCCATCCTTCATGATCGCGGACAGCCGGGACTTGTCCTGCAGGATCGCCACATCCTGGCACGGATCGCCGTCGACCAGCAACAGGTCGGCCAGGAAGCCCTTGCGCACCATCCCCAGTTCGCCGTCCAGGCCCATGATCTGCCCGCCAAGCATGGTCGCCGCCGACAACGCTTCGGCGGGGGTATAGCCCAGGTGGCGCACGAACAGCTCCAGGTCGCGCGCGTTGCGTCCATTGGGATTGAAGGGGAAACCGTAGTCGCCTCCCGGCAGCACCCGCACGCCGCGCCGCCGCAACTCCGGCACCAGCCGTCGCTGGCGCTCCAGCACGATGGCGGCATCCTCCTTCATGTGGCGCATGTCGAAATGCGGCGGCGGCACGGCATCCAGTGTCGCCTGCACGATGCCCAGCGTGGGCGCGACGAATATCTCGTCCTTGCGCGCCTCCATCATGTCCAGCGCCTCCTCGTCCGCGTAGGTGCAGTGGTACAGCACGCGAAAGCCATGGCGCAGGCCCATCTTCACCGCCTCGGCGGCGTGCGCGTGGGCGGTCAGCCAGACGTCCGACTCGCGTGCCTGCTCGCCCGCCGCCCGCGCCTCGTCCTCGGTGTAGAGCAGCTCCATGGAGGCGCCGGGCTTGAGCGCGCTTTCCCCCGACAACAGGAACTTGAGCGATTTCGCGCCCAGCGCCGCGCAGCCCTTCACGAAGGCACGGACCGCCTCGGGCCCTCGCCCGTGTTCGTCCACCTTGCCCGGGTCCATCATCGCCGACTCGATGGGCGGCTCGCGCTCGACCGAGGAAGGAACCAGGCGCGGCCCCGGCATGCCCCCCGCGTCGATGGCCGCCTTGAGCGTGATTTCCACGGTCCTGTCCAACGCCCCCGCCGAATAGGCGCTGGTAAAGCCATGATCGAGCAGGATGCGGGCATTGCGCGCGGTATTGAGCACGAGGTCCTGTTCCGGCAGGGACATGCCGGGCACGAAGCGCTCCACCGACGTGGGCCAGGACAGATGGGCGTGGGCCTCGACCAGGCCCGGCATCAGCACGCCGCCGCGGCCGTCGACGATGCGGGCGCCTTCGCGCGGCACCGCCGCCTCGCGCGCCACCTGGACGATGCGCTCGCCCTCGACCCGGACCTCGGCCGGGAATGGCGGCGTACCCGAGCCATCGAAGACACGGACGCCGGTGAATACGGTTGCACTCATGGAGATCTCTCTTTTCTCAGAATCGTTGCAGGTCGCTGGCGATGCGCACCGGCCCCATGAAGGCCGGCTGAATGCCGCGGACATAGCCGGACAGGTCGCGCTCCCCATCCTCGCCCGGGGCCAGGTGCGTGAGCACGACTTCCTTGACCCCCGCCGCCGTGGCCAGCTTGCCGATCTCGACGGGCGTCAGGTGGTTCTGCTCCATGTGCCTGATCATGGAAGGCAGCATCGCCGGTTTCAGGTCCGGGGCGCGCTTGAGAATTCCGACCATGCTGTCCAGGTTGATCACTTCGCTCACCAGTACGTCTGCCCCCCGCGCCAGGCGCTCCACGTTCTTGGACGGGCCGGTATCGCCCGTGAAGACATAGACCCGTCCGGGCGTCTCGATGCGGAAGGCATACGACCGCGAGAACGCCGCCTGCGGACTGCCTGGCGGGAAGTGATAGTGCGTGTTCGTCACGGCCAGCACGCGGAGGTTGGCGTCGCGATAGATCTCGGCCGGCTCGTCCATCTCGGCGTCCAGGTCCGCCGCCTTGACCGTCGAAGCCAGCGGCGGCTTGCCGCCGGGGCCGCCGCCTATGGGCGCCAGTTCCACCGTACGGGCGGCGGCGACCAGGTCGGCCACCATGCGCGCGGTGCCCGGCGGCCCGATCACCGGCAACGGCTGGTAGCTGTTGAACATCCAGCGGCTGGCGAGGATCTGGCCCAGGTCGGCGTTGTGATCGATATGGTGGTGGGAAACGAAAACGGCCTTGACCTTGTGCATGGACAGCCCCGCCGCCACCATCTGGCGCTCGGTGCCCGCCCCCACGTCGAACAGATAGACGCTGTCGCCCACCACCACCGCATTCGCCGGTTCCGCGCGTTCACGCCGGATGACCGGACCTCCGCCCGTCCCCAGCGTCACGAATGCAGCCGCCGGCGCGACATCCGCGGCCAGGACGGCGGGAGGCACGGCCGCGGTCACCATCGCGGCGGCCATCATCCAGAGAATCTTCATCCCTTTCTCCATGTTCAGAAACGATCCAGATCGCGCGCCACGAAGACGTCGCCGCCGAAGGTCGTCCGGGCACCGGCCGCCAGCGCCGGCGCGGACTGCTGGAACGCCGCGGCGATGCCCAGGTGCGTGAAGACCAGGCGCCGCGCGCCCGCCTCGGCCGCGATGGCGCCGGCCTGCGCCGGTGTCAGGTGATGCTTCTTCAGGTGGTCGATCAAGGCGGGCCGCACCTGCGGCGGCATGGGCGAAGCCGGGCCGTTGAGGTTGGCGACGATGCCGTCCAGGTCGATGACCTCGCTCACCATCAGCTCTACCCCCTTGAACAGCCGAGCGACCGCGGCGCTCTCGCCGGTATCCCCCGTGTAGCCGATGCCCTGCCCATCCAGGTCGAAGCGCAGCGACAGCGACTCGGTGCCTATCCTGGCCACCGGGCCGTCGAAATGGGAATTGCGCGCCGCGCGCACGCCCTCCACGTCCACGTCACTGCCGTCCTTCAGAATCACCACCCTGACGGTATCGGCCGGCGTACGCGCGCCCCGGCCGCCGCCCACATCCTCGGCGCTGACGAGGTGGGACGGCTGCAAGGAGCGCAGGATGCCGTCGACCACTTCATCCGTGCCCGGCGGACCGTAGATGGTCAGCGTTCCCGGCGCCACCTGCATCCAGCGCAGGCCGATCACGCCTTGCAGGCCGCCGACGTGGTCCTGATGCAGATGGCTGATGAATACCGCCCCCACCCGGGAGGGCTGGTAGCCCGCGGCGGCCAGGCGCTCCAGCGCGCCATCTCCGCAATCGACCAGCCAGACCCGCTGGCCGGCGGTCAGCAGATTGGCGGGCTGCGAACGGTCGGCGTGGATGATGGGGCCGCCCGCCGTGCCCAGGGTCGTCCAGGCCATGGGCCGCTCCGCCCGCGCATCGGCGGCAGCCGCCCATTGCGGCGCGCCGCTGGCCAATGCGGCGGCCAGCAAGAACACAAAGGGAAATTTCATGGGTGTCTCCGTAGGAAATGTTCAGGTGCGCGCCAGCGTGCGCGCGGAAGGCAGGCGGCGGCAGGCCAGGTGGAAGGCGAGCACCGCCGCGCCGGCGATGCCCACCGCCGCCCAGCCCAGCGCGCCATAGCCGGCGGACTTGACCAGCGTGCCGCCCAGGAAAGGCCCGATGGCCGAACCGGTCATCAGCATGGCGGGGGTGGCGGCCACCAGCCGGCCGCTCGGTTCCAGCCGGGCCAGCACGCCGAAGGCAAAGGTATGGGTGAAGATCATCGCCGCCGAGAAGAACAGGGCTCCGGCCGCGTAGGGCGGGAACGCCGTGCCCTGCGCGATCAGCGACGCCTGGACCAGCGGCCCCCAGCACAGCACAGCCCGGGCCGGCCAACGCTGCTCCAGCACCGCGGCCAGCGGAGCGGGAAACAGGTTCACGATGCCCAGCGCGATCAACACGGCGGTCACCGCGCCGGCGCCGAATCCCCGGTCCATGCCCATGCGCTCCAGGAAGCTGAAGACCATGGCTTGCACCAGGGCCATGGCGGCCACGCCCGCCGACAGGCCGGCGCGGCGATAGGTCAGCAGGGCCGCCCGGGTATGCCTGGCGGTACCGGGACCGACGACTTGCGGCGCGCCGGGATTGGGGGCCACCGGGGCGTTCTCGCCCGATGCGAACGCCAGGGCCAGCGCGAAGCCGCCCACCGTCGGCGACCAGTAGCTGGCCACGTTGTCCAGCGATGTCTGGCTGAGATCCGATAGTTGCATCGCCAGCGCCGGCGAATACGGCGAGAAATGATCGGGGTCGTAGGGCGCCAGCGCCCCCTGCATCAGGGACAGCTGGCGCCCCAGCCGCACTTCCCCCCATTGCCGCGAGCCCAGGCCCACATAGGCGGAGCGTCCGAACATGCGGCCACCCTGCAGCAGGCTGCCGCTGTCCAGGCCCAGGCCGCTTTCCAGTTCGAAACGCGCCTGCATGCCGTTGCCGAGGTCTTCCCTGCCGCGCAACCCCACCCGCGACGGCACGTGGCCGGTCTGCTTCATCAGCGACGCGTGCTGTCCCGTGCTGGAACGCAGGTGCTCCACGGCGGTATCCAGCACGCCATAGATCTCCACCGCCGACCGTGCCGGCGCCGCTCCGACCGCGCCACCCAGCCCGATCATGGCGGCAGCCAATGTCGTCATCTTCATGTTCTTCGTTCGTCTCCTCGTATGGACGCCGGCTTCTCCCGCGCATCGCGTCGCCCCCATGCACGGTTGAACGCATCCCGCGCCGCGCCTGGCACAGGCACACGCATGAAACACATGGGGAAGGAATACCCGCCGCTCAGGCGGGAAGCGCGGGGCGGGCCCTCAGGGGCTCGCTGGGTGCGAAGGGCAGGCTGGCATCCGGGTCTCCTGGGCGCCGGCCTCATCCTGCGAGCCGGCTTTCTTTTGCGAGACGCAGTTTATGATCGGGTTCTCCATTTCTCCAGATTATTCAGCCAATACACTGCATCCAAAAAATGGATTGGAAAGCCATAGACCTGAATCTGCTGGTCGTATTCCAGGCCATCCTGGACCAGCGCGGCGTGACGCGTGCCGGCGAGAAGCTGGGATTGAGCCAGCCCGCCATGAGCGCGGCGCTGGCGAGGCTGAGGGACCTGTTCGGCGACCCGCTGTTCGTGCGATCCGGCCTGGAGATGAGGCCGACGCCGCGCGCGCTGGAGCTGGCCGGGCCGGTCGGAAGCGTGCTGGCCTCGATCGCGACGGACGTCCTCCAGCGCGCCGGCTTCGATCCGGCCACGACCCGGAAGACGTTCACCATCGTCACGCCCGACGTGGGCGAAGTGCATTTTCTTCCGCCGCTCCTGGCCAGGATGTCGCGCGACGCTCCCCACGCCAGCCTGCGCACGATCGCCCGGCCCGCCGTAGAGACCGCGTCGGCGCTGATATCCGGCGAAGCCGACCTGGCGCTGGGCTATTTCCCCGACCTGCACAAGGCCGGTTTCTTCCAGCAGAAGCTGCTGGAGATCCCCGTCGTCTGCCTGGTCCGCAAGAACCATCCCACCATCGGCCAGCGCATGACGCTGAAGGAATACCTGTCCGCGCCGCATGCGCTGGTCCGGCCGGACGGACGCGGCGAGGAACTCGATCGCATGTTCGCGCCGCGGCATACGCCGCGCCGGGTGGTGGTGGAGGTCTACCACGTCATGAGCCTGCTGCCCATACTCGAGTCCTCGGACCTGATCGCGGTCGTGCCCCGCGATGTGGCGCACACCTGTGCGCGCTATGCGAACCTGCGCATCGTGGAGTTGCCTTTCGCCGGCCCTTCCATCACGGTGCACCAGTTCTGGCACGAGCGCTTCCACAAGGATCCCGCCAATTGCTGGCTGCGCAGCGCGATCCACGAGATGTGCGCGGCGCTACGCGACTGACCGGCCCTATTCCCGCGCGGCCTTGATCTTGCGCCACAGCGTGGTACGGCTGATGCCCAGCCGCCGCGCGGCTTCCTGGTGGTTGCCCTCGCACTCGGCCAGCACGGCGCGGGCATGGGCGGCCTCCTGGCTGGCGCGCACCGCCGACAGGCTGCGCGCCGCGGGCGCCTGGCGCCGGGCCGGCGCGTCGGCCAGCATGGCCCGCACCTCGCGGCGCGACAGCGGCCGGCCCTCGGTCAGGCAGGCCATGGTCAGGCGCTCCGAGACGTTTTCCAGTTCCCGGACGTTGCCACGCCATGCGCCTTCCTTGAGCACCGGCAACGCCGCCTCCAGCATGGGGGCCACGGCCTCCTGCAAGCCCGCGCGCCCCAGCGCCGCCGGCAGCAGCCGCCGCGCCAGCGCCTCGATGTCCTCGGGCCGGTCGCGCAGCGGCGGCACCACCACCTGCAGGATGTTCAGGCGGTAGTACAAGTCCTCGCGGAAGGCGCCCGCCCTGACCATCGCCAGCAGGTCGCGATGGGTGGCGGCCACGATGCGCACGTCCACAGGAATGGTATCGACGCTGCCCACGCGCGTGATTTCCTTCTCCTGCAAGGCGCGCAGCAGCCGGGTCTGCAGCGGCAGCGGCATCTCGCCGATCTCGTCCAGGAACAGCGTGCCTTCGTTCGCCGACTCGAACAGGCCCGGCTTGCCCTGCCTGCGCGCGCCGGTGAAGGCGCCCTCGTCATAGCCGAACAGCTCGCTCTCCAGCAGCGTCTCGGTAAAGGCGCCGCAGTTGATGGCGATGAAGGGATGCCGGCGCCGCCGGCTCGCGTTGTGCAGGCCCTGGGCCAGCAGTTCCTTGCCGGTGCCGCTTTCGCCGTGGATCAGCACGGCCGCGTCGCTGTGCTCGGCGAATACCCGGCACTGCGCGATCACCTGGCGCATGGCGGCGGACTCGGCCACCACGTCGTCCAGCCGGTACCGGGCCACGCGCGAGCGCCGGTGCGTATGCGCCCGCAGCTTGCTGACGGCGCGCTCCAGCTCGCTGGATGCATGCAGCGTGAAGATGGCGCCGGTCTGCATGCCTTCGTCCAGCAGCGGGACGCGATCGACCACGACCGACTTGCCGCCCATCTCCTGTACCGTCCCGATCTCGCCCGCTCCGCGCGTCATGACCTGCCCCGGCTCGAGGTCGGGCAGCACCTGGCGCAGCGGCTGGCCCAGGGCCTCGCGCACGCGGCGTCCGGTCAGCTTGTCCACCGACGGATTGGCGGCGACGATGCGGCCGGCCATGTCCACCGCGATGACGCCGTCGTTCAGGTGATACAGCACCGAATCGAGCTGGGTGCGGCGCGATTTCTCGGCCTTCTGCGCGGCTGCGATCTCGATCGCGTCGTCGAAGGCGGCGCGCACCGAATCCAGCGAATAGACCAGGATGCCCGTCAATCCGGCCTCGTCGGCCAGGTTGGCGATCAGGCCCGGACCGACCACCACCTCGATGCCGGCCGCGGCCAGTTCCTGGATGCAGTGCCGGGCGTCCTCGGCGGTCTGGTAGGCACGGATCTGCATGGGCAGCGAGAACAGCGTCGCGAAGCGGTTCAGCGCGGGCGGCACGCGCCGGTGCATGACCATGGCGATACGGTCCGAGAACTGCCGCGCCTTGCAGATCGCCGCCATCAGGTCGAAGCCCCCCACCTTGACGAAGGCCACGGGAATGCCGACGTTCTGGCGCAGATAGGCGCCATGGGCGCCCGCCGCGACGATGACGTCGCAGGCCCGCTTTTCGCTGCGCCGGGCGATCTCGGCGATGGCGTCGTCGAAGCCTTTGTCGATGATCTCGATGGCGGCGCGGTCGGCCAGCTCGGGGCTGACGGTGCGGAAGACCTCGGTCAGCCGGTGGGCGCTGATGGCCCAGATCAGGGGCCGGCGGTCATCGGATGCGGCGATGCTCATGTTCACTCCTTTTCAATATTGAAACATGAACACGCACCAGGTGAAACACACGCCTCCCATCGCCTTGCGGCGCCGCGGCCCCCATCGATCGCGCCCGCTGGCATGCGCCTTGCAAGAAGCGGCCATTCCACTCGGAGACTTCGATGCCTCAAGCAGCCTATCCTGCCGTCTACATGCGCGGCGGCACCAGCCGCGCCCTGGTCTTCCACGACCGCGACCTGCCCGCCGGCCGCGACGCCCGCGACCGCATCTTCCTCGCCACGCTGGGCAGCCCCGATCCCGGCAAGCGGCAACTGGACGGGCTGGGCGGCGGCATCTCGTCGCTGTCGAAGATCGCCGTGGTGGGCGCGCCTTCGCGCGCCGATGCCGACGTGGACTACACCTTCGGCCAGGTCGCGATCGACGCGCCGCTGGTCCAGTACCGGGGCAATTGCGGCAACATCTCGGCGGCCATCGGCCCCTACGCGGTGGACGAAGGGCTGGTGCGGGCATCGGGCGACCACGCATCGGTCCGCATCCACAACACCAATACCGGCAAGATCATCGTAGCCGACTTCGCCCTCAGCGACGGCCGCGCTGCGGTCGCCGGCGATTTCGCGCTGCCCGGCGTGGCCGGCACCGGCTCGCCCATCCGGCTGTCCTTCCTGGACCCGGGCGGCGCCACGACGGGCAAGCTGTTCCCCACCGGCGCCGCCCGCGACACCGTGACGATCCCGGACGTCGGCACGATCGAGATCTCGTGCGTCGACGTCTCCAACCCGACCGTCTTCGCGCGCGCCGCGGACTTCGGCCTGTCCGGCACGGAGTCGGCGGCGCAGATCGACGCCCGGCCGGACGTGGTCCGGCAATGCGAGGAGCTGCGCGTCGCGGCCGCCGTCCTGATGGGGCTCGCCACCGAGGACGAAGCGCGCACCCGCCTGCGCAACCTGCCGCTGGTCTGCTTGCTGTCGCCGCCCGCGGACGTGGCGTTTGCGTCGGGCGCCTCGTTGCGGGCCCAGGACGTGGACATCACCGCCCGCATGTTCTCGGCGGGCCAGCCGCACCGGGCAACGCCGCTGACGGGCGCGATGTGCCTGGCCGCCTGCGTGCGCCTGCCCGGCACCCTGGGCGCCGAACTGGGCCGCGTCCCCACGGACGGCCGCGACATCGTCATCGGCCATGCCTCGGGCTCGCTGCCCGTGGGCGCCGCCGTCGGCGGCGGGCAGCAGCCGCGCGTGGAAAGCGCCACCGTCACGCGCACCGCGCGCCGGCTGATGCGCGGCGAGGTCTATGCCCCCACCGGACGGTGACGCCGTTTCGTAGAAACGCGTTACATTATTGAAACACCACCAGTGTTCCGACGCGCGGCCGCCCGACGGTCGCGCCTGGAAATCCTCATACGAATCAATGGCTTGGATCGGGATCCGCGATAGCACCCGCCGCATGGCACGCGCCTTGCTCGACAGTCCTCCATTCAGACACAAGAACCGTCCCCGGAGACCCCCATGACGTACCCCCTTACGCCTCGCGCCGGCTCGGCGTTCAAGGCCTTCCGCCGCACCCTCATGTCCGCGATCGTGGGCACGCTGGCCGCCGCTTCCTGGCAGGCCGCGCAGGCGTCCGACTATCCGACCAAGCCCATCAAGCTGATCGTGCCCTTCGCCCCCGGCGGCGGCAACGACGCCATCGCCCGCACCCTGGGCCGGCGCCTGGGCGACGCGCTGGGCCAGCCGGTGGTGATCGAGAACCGCGCCGGAGCCGGCGGCAAGCTGGGCGTGGAAGCCGGCGTGAAGGCCGACCCCGACGGCTACACGCTCACCCTCATTTCCAACAGCTATTCGGTCAACCCCAGCCTCTATCCCATCAAGTTCGACCCGATCAAGGACATCACGCCCATCGGCATGATCGCGCGCGGCCCGCTCCTGATCTCCGTGCCGACCACGCTGCCGGTCAACAACCTGGCCGACCTGATCCAGCTCGCCAAGACCAGGAAAGGCGGGCTGACCTACGCGTCGTCCGGCCAGGGCGGCATCTCCCACCTGGCCACGGAACTGTTCCAGCGCACCGCCGGCATCGAGATGACCCACGTGCCCTATCGCGGCACGGCTCCAGCCCTGACCGACACCGTCGCGGGCCAGACCGACGTCTTCTTCAGCACGGCCGGCGCCGCCTTTCCCTACATGAAGAGCGGCCGGCTGAAGGTCGTGGCCGAGACGCTGCCCAAGCGCATCCAGGCCGAGCCGTCCATCCCCACCGTGGCCGAGGCCGGCGTGCCCGGCTATGAAGTGATCGTCTGGTACGGGCTGATTGCCCCCAAGGGCCTGCCCGCCGACATCCAGCAACGGCTGAACAAGGAAATGAACATCGCGCTGGCCCTGCCTGAAACCGTGGAGCAGTTGAAGGCCAACGGCGAGGAGCCCGCCGTCGGCAAGCCCGAACAGTTGATGGCGCAGATCCAGAAGGAGTTGACCCTCTGGAAACGCGTCGTGACCGATGCCAAGATCCAGGTGGAATGACCATGCAGACGAAAATACCGTGCGTCATGATGCGAGGCGGGACCTCGCGCGGACCGTTCTTTCTTGCCTCCGACCTTCCGGCCGATCCGGCGCGGCGCGACGAGGTGCTGCTGGCCGCCATGGGGTCGCCGCATTCCTACCAGGTGGACGGCATCGGCGGCGCCACGCCGTTCACCAGCAAGGTCGCCATCATCAGCCCCTCGCGGCGTCCGGGCATAGACGTCGACTATCTGTTCGCCCAGGTCCTGGTGAACGAACGCATGGTCGACACGCGCCCGAACTGCGGCAACATCCTGGGCGCGGTCGGCCCGTTCGCCATCGACGCCGGACTGGTGCCGGCGCAGGGCGACGAGACGACGGTGCGCATCTTCAACGTCAACACCCAGGCCGAAGTCCACGCCATCGTACAGACGCCGGGCGGCTCGGTGACCTACTCCGGCGACGCGGCGATCGACGGCGTGCCCGGCACCGCCGCCCCGGTCAAGCTGAATTTCCGCAGCGCCATCGGTTCCATCACGGGCAAGCTGCTGCCCACCGGCCGGCCGCTGGACGTGATCGACGGCATCGAGGTCAGCTGCGTGGACGTCGCCATGCCCATGGTGCTGTTCTCGGCGACGCAACTGGGCAAGACCGGCCATGAAAGCGCCGAGGAGCTCGATGCCGACACCGCCCTGATCGCCAGGATGGAAGCCATCCGGCGCAAGGCGGGCGAATTGATGGGCCTGGGCGACGTCAGCGGATCGGTCGTGCCCAAGATCGGGCTGCTGGCCGAACCGCAGCACGGCGGCACGATATCGTCGCGTTACTTCGTGCCCTATTCCTGCCACCGCGCGCACGCCGTCACCGGCGCCTTGTGCGTGGCCTCGGCCTGCGCCGTGCCGGGCACCATCGCGTCCCGGCTCTCGGGCCTGGACAGCGCACCGCCGCAAGGCGTGGTGCGCATCGAGCATCCGTCCGGCACGATCTCCATCGACCTCGACGTGGACCTGGTCAGCGCCACGCCGGTCATCCGCCGCGCCGCGGTGATACGCACCGCCCGCCGGCTGTTCGAGGGCAGCGTGCTGATTCCGTCCGAGGTCTGGCAGGACGGTTGACCGCGCGCGTCCGCGCGCACGGCCCCGCCTGAAGGTCCCCACGGGGCCCTGCCGGCGGGGCCGTTTTCATTTCGTGGTGGTACAGTCCACATATCTGCAACATCGTGTTACCGCCCGTGCCCCGGCGCGCAGTCCGGGGCACGCCGCGCCGCTTCACCATGACCGATCTTCCCCTTTCCGCACCGGTCCTCGTCGTCGAAGACGAGCCCTCGATGCGACAGCGGATCCTGCGTCTCCTGACCGGGCTCGGCTACCCCTCCGGCACGCTGGTCTCGTGCGCTTCGCTGGCAGAGACCCGCTTCCACCTCGACAGCGACGTCCGCTTCGCGCTCGCGCTGATCGACCTCGGCCTGCCCGACGGCAACGGCCTGGACCTGATCGAGGCGCTGCACGCGCGCGGCCATGGGACCGCGATCCTGGTGATCTCGGCCTGCTCCACCGAAGACATGATCCTGGCCGCACTGAAGCTGGGCGCCACCGGCTACGTCCTCAAGGAACGCGACGACCAGGAAATCGCGATGTCCCTGCGCAGCGCGCTGCGGGGCGGCGCGCCCATCGACCCGTTCATCGCCCGGCGCCTGCTGGCGCTGCTGCCTGCCCCCGCGTCGCCGCCCCGGGCCCAGGCCGAGGCGACGCTCAGCAAGCGCGAGCTGGAAATCCTCGAACTGGTCGCCCAGGGCCACACCAATCGAGAGATCGCCGAGCAGTTGTTCGTCTCCCCCCACACCGCCGCATGCCACATCAAGAACATCTACCGGAAACTGGCGGTCACGTCCCGCACGCGCGCGATCCACGAAGCACGTTCGCTTGGCTTGCTGTAGTCCTGGCGCTCTGGCTGTGGCTGCCGGAGACGGCCCGCGCGGACGCATGCCGCCCGGCGATTTCCTCCATCAGCGCCGCCCGCGCGAACGAGTCCCCGGACACGCCGCCCGCCACGGGCTGGGAGGCCGTCGCCCTGCCCGACATCTGGTCGACGCGCTGGCCCGGCCACGACGGCACGGTCTGGTACCGCGTCGAATGGACGCATTGCCCCGGCCAGCCCGTGGCGCTGTTCCTCGAATATCTTTCGATGGCGGGCGCGGGACGGCTCAACGACGACCCGCTCTGGGCAGACGCCAGCCTGGTCGAACCCCTGACGCGCAGCTGGAACCTGCCGCGCTATTCCCTGCTGCCGCCCTCGGCGCTGCGCGCCGGCATCAACACCTTGTGGATCAGGGTGGCGGGCTACGACCTCTACAGTTCCGGGCTGGGCGGGGTGCACATCGGCCCGCCCGACGAGGTCCGTCCGCGCTACGAACGAGAATGGCTGCTGCGGCGCGTCCTGCCGCAGGCCAACCTGATCATTTCGATCACGCTGGGCTGCTTCTTCCTGATGGTCTGGCTCCTGCGGCGCAACGAGCAGGCCTACGGATGGTATGCGCTGACGTCGCTGGCCTGGCTGCTGTTCGGCCTGAACTCGGCCGTCACCTCCCCCTGGCCGTTCGCCACCACGCACGGCTGGTCCACGTGGATCACCCTGGTCTTCACCATCTATTGCAGCGCCTTCTCGATGTTCGCCTGGCGGTTCGGCGGCCAGCGCTTCCCCCGCCTGGAAAAGGCGCTGTGGACCGTCACGGGAGCGGTGTGCGCGGCGCTGCTGGCACTGGGGCCGGCCCAGCCCAAGGCCGTGTTCTACCTGGTGGCGGTGGGCTATGCCGCCGTGTTCGTCGGAACCTGCGTGCAATTCCAGTTCCGCGCCGCGCGCACGCGCCAGCCCGAGCACCTGTTCCTGGCGGCCTGCATGCTGGGTTTCCTGGTGGCTGCCATCCACGACATCCTGGCCTTCCTGCGCATCATCGACGACGTGCACGGCTACACGGCCGCCACCGCGCCGCTGATCATGATAGGCATGGCCCTGGTCCTGGCCTGGAGCTTCACCTCCACCCTCGGGCGCGTGGAGCGGTTCAATCGTGAACTGGCCGACCATGTCGAGGAAGCCCGGCGGGAACTCGCCCATACGCTGGGCCGGCAACACGAGCTGGAAGTGGCCAACGCCCGGCTGAGCGAACGGCTGCGGATTTCCCACGACCTCCACGACGGCCTGGGCAGTTCGCTGGTACGGTCCATCGTCATGGCGGAAAAGGGCGACGCCACGCTGCCGCCGCAGCACTACGTGTCGGTCCTGAAAAGCCTGCGGGACGACCTGCGACAGGTCCTGGACCACAGCTTCGCGGCGGTCCCGGCGACGGCGGCCTCGCCCGCCGACTGGATCGCGCCGTTGCGCCGCCGCTTCGGCGACCTCTTCGACGATCAGGGCGTCCGGTGCGTCTGGCGAGTCGCCCCGGAATGGCCCGCGGAACCGGATACGGCCCGCCTGCTCGCGCTGGCCCGCTTCCTGGAGGAAGCCTTGACCAACGTGATCAAGCACAGCCGCGCGAATACGGTCGCCGTGACCCTGGCCGATGCCGGCAACGGAGCCCTGGAACTGAGCGTCGAAGACGACGGCGCGGGATTCGACGTCGAGCTGGCGGACCGGTCGATGGCCGGCATCGGGCTGCGCAGCATGCGGGCGCGCATCGCGCGCATCGGTGGGCGTCTGGCGGTCGAATCGGGCATGGGCGGCACCCGCCTGCGAGCCCACCTGCCTGCGGCGGCTCCATAGCTTTTTCCACTGCGCCCCATTCACATATACGATTTTCCAAACCCCGGCGGCGCTCTTAACATCCCGTCTGCAACAGTCCAAGGAGACCCGCGCATGTTGTGGAAGCGCCTATCCATCCATCTCGGGGTCGCGGCGGCCCTGCTGGCCTGGCTCTCGTCGCCGGCGAACGGCGCCAGCCTGGATGCCCGGCTGCGCGCCGCCGCCGAACGCGGAACCGCCGCCGAGATCCGGGCCCTGATCAGCCAGGGAGCGGACATCGAAGCGCGCGATGCCGCGGGCGCCACACCCCTGCTCGCCGCCACCCACCGCAACAACGTGGACGCTGCCCGCGCTCTGATCGAAGCGGGCGCCGACGTCAACGCCAAGGACAAGATCAACGACAGCCCCTATCTGTATGCGGGCGCGCGGGGACACGACGAGATCCTGCGAATGACGCTGGCGCACGGTGCCGACCTGAAAAGCACCAACCGCTACGGCGGCACGGCGCTGATCCCCGCCGCCGAGCGCGGCCACGTCGAGACGGTCCGCACGCTGATCGAGGCGGGCGTGGACGTGAACCACGTCAACAACCTGCACTGGACCGCGCTGCTCGAAGCCATCATCCTGGGCACGGGCGGCGCCCGCCACACGGACATCGTGCGCCTGCTGGTGGATGCGCATGCCGACGTGAACCTGGCCGACGGCAACGGCGTCACCCCGCTGCAGCATGCCCGCCAGCGCGGGTTCACCGCCATCGAACGCATCCTGCTGCAGGCCGGCGCGCGCTAGCCGCGCCGGTCAGAACTCGGTCTGCCGGCCCGGATCCGGCACGTCCCGGCGCATGCCGGCGCTGGCCTGGCGCACCGCCGCCAGGAAGCGCCCATGCGTGTCGTTCTCGCCGCTGTCCTCGCGCACGATGGCCGCGATGGGCGGCAGGCTCCAGGCGATGGAATACGGAACGATGGCCACGCCCGCCACGTGCACCAGTTCCTCAGCGATGTCGGCGGGCAGCAGCGAGACCGCGCGCTCGGAAGCGGCGATGATCTCGCCGATGAGCTTGGCGGAATAGCCCTCGGTGACAGGCACGGGTGGCGTCACGCCCGCCTGGATGAACAGGCCGGCGACCTGCTCGCGCAGCGCGGTGCGGGGCTCTCCCAGGACCCAGTCGAGTTCGGCCAGCCGCGGCCATGATAGCGGCGCCCGGCCCAGTTGCGCCGCCAGGCGCCGGTTGCTGATCAGCCGGGCCTGCTGGCGGTACAACGGCTCGAACACCAGGCCTTGCAGGTCCAGCGTGGGGCTCGCCCGCGCGATGACCACGTCCAGCGCATGATCGCGCAGTTCCCGCAGCAGGCTTTCGCTCGTGCCGTCGTGGATACGCACGGCCAGCCGCCTCGGCCCCGCCTGGACGGCGGATACGGCTTCGGCCACCAGCCGCCCGGAGACGAAGGGCGTCACCCCCACGTGCAGGCGGGCGGCCAGGCCCGCGCCGGACGCTTCCATGTCGCGCACCAGATGCCCCAGGTCCTGCAACATGGCCCGCGCCCGCCCCGCCACGACCCGCCCGATGTCGGTGGGCGCCATGCCCCGCGCCGTGCGGACGAACAGCGGCACGCCGAACATGGACTCCAGTTCCGACAAGGCGTTGGTCACCGCCGGCTGGCTGGTCGCCATCAGTTCGGCCACCCGCGTCAGGGAGCCGAGCCGGTGGACCTGCACGATCAGCTGCAGGTGGCGCATCTTCAGCCGCGAAACCAGCCGGCGGACGACGTCATCGGAGGGAAATGCGGAATCCGGCATATCTGCGGCAGCCAAGATATCAGCTAAACATTATGGATACATCGTCAATCAGAATATTTCAATGATAACCGCCGCCTAGAATGCCTGGATCTTGACGCAACCCTGTGCCCGCTGGCACGGAAGGACAGGAAGATGAGCACCACGATTCGCCAGGCCGCCCTCGACTATCACGAGTTCCCCGTTCCCGGAAAAGTGTCGGTCTACCCGACCAAGCCGCTGGTCACGCAGCGCGATCTCGCCCTGGCCTATACCCCGGGCGTCGCCGCCGCCTGCGAGGAAATCGTCGCCGACCCGGCCAACGCCTTCCGCTACACCGCGCGCGGCAACCTGGTGGGCGTGATCTCCAACGGCACCGCCGTGCTGGGCCTGGGCAACATCGGCCCGCTGGCCTCCAAGCCGGTCATGGAAGGCAAGGCCGTGCTGTTCAAGAAATTCGCCGGCATCGACGTGTTCGACATCGAGATCGACGAGACCGACCCGGACAAGCTCGTGGACATCATCGCCTCGCTGGGTCCGACCTTCGGCGGCATCAACCTCGAGGACATCAAGGCGCCCGAGTGCTTCGCCGTCGAGCGCAAGCTGCGCGAGCGCATGACGATCCCGGTCTTCCACGACGACCAGCACGGCACCGCCATCACGGTCAGCGCCGCGTTCATCAACGGCCTGAAGGTGGTCGGCAAGGACATCGCCCAGGTCAAGGTCGTGACCTCCGGAGCGGGCGCCGCGGCGCTGGCCTGCCTGGAACTGATGCTGGACCTGGGCCTGCCGCGCAAGAACATCTGGGTCACCGACATCGAAGGCGTGGTGTACGAAGGGCGCACGGTGCTGATGGACGAACAGAAGGCGGCCTTCGCGCAGCGGACGGACGCCCGCACGCTGGCCGAGGTCATCGCCGGCGCGGACGTGTTCCTCGGACTGTCGGCTGGCGGCGTGCTCAAGCCCGGCATGGTGGCGTCCATGGCCCCCCGGCCGTTGATCCTGGCGCTGGCCAACCCCACGCCCGAAATCCTGCCCGATGCGGCCCACGCCGTGCGCGACGACGTGGTCATGGCCACGGGACGCTCGGACTTCCCCAACCAGGTCAACAACGTCCTGTGCTTCCCCTACATCTTCCGGGGCGCGCTGGACGTGGGCGCGTCCACGATCACGCGCGAGATGGAGAAGGCCGCGGTCCACGCCATCGCCGCCCTGGCCGAGGAAGAACAGAACGAGGTGGTGGCTGCCGCGTACGGCACCTACGACCTGCGCTTCGGCCCCGACTACCTGATCCCCAAGCCCTTCGACCCGCGCCTGATCGTTCGCATCGCGCCCGCCGTGGCGCGCGCCGCCATGGACTCCGGCGTGGCCACGCGGCCGATCGCCGACATGGACGCGTACGCCGAGCAGCTGCAGCAGTTCGTCTACCGCTCCGGCGCCTTCATGAAGCCGCTGTTCGCCAACGCCAAGCGCTTCGTGCGCGACGGCGGCAAGGCACGCATCGTGTTCACCGAGGGCGAGGACGAACGCGTGCTGCGGGCCGTGCAAGTAATCGTGGACGAGGGCCTGGCCAGGCCCATCCTCGTCGGCCGGCCCGCGGTGCTGCTCGCGCGGATCGAGAAATTCGGGCTGCGCCTGCGGCTGGGGCAGGACGTCGAGGTGACCAACCCCGAGTTCGACGAACGCTTCCACCAGTACTGGACGACGTATTGGGAAAAGATGTGCCGCCGCGGCATCACCAAGGAAATGGCCCGCGTGGAGATGCGTCGCCGCATGACGCTCATAGGCGCCATGATGGTCCACCTGGGCGATGCCGACGGCATGATATGCGGTACCGTCGGCGCCTACCACGACCACCTGCGCTTCGTGGACGAGGTCATCGGCCGGCGGCCCGGACACGGTGTCTACGCCGCGATGAACATCCTGCTGCTGAACGAACGGACCATCGCGCTGGTGGACACGCACGTCAACGACGACCCCAGCGCCGAACAGATCGCCGAATACACGCAGGCGGCGGCCGAGGCGATGCGCCGGCTGGACCTGGTCCCCAAGACCGCGCTGCTGTCGCGCTCGAACTTCGGCTCGGGCAGCTCGGCCTCGGGCGGCAAGATGCGCCGCGCGCTGGAACTGCTGCGCGAACAGGCCCCCGACCTGGAGGTCGATGGCGAAATGCACGGCGACTGCGCGCTGGACGAGGCCCTGCGGCTACGCATCCTGCCGTCCTCCACGCTGAAAGGCGAGGCCAACCTGCTGGTCTGCCCCAACGTGGACGCGGGCAACATCGCCTACAACCTGCTCAAGACCGCGGCCGGCGGCAACGTGGCCGTGGGGCCCTTCCTGCTGGGGGTGAACGCCCCGGTGCACATCCTGACCTCCAGCGCGACGGTGCGCCGCATCATCAACATGGCCGCCCTGGCCGTGCTCGAGGCCAACGCCGGCCGGAGCTAGCGCCCGTTCACTGGAACCGGTGGACCGCCTGGACGAGCCTGCCGGCGGCCTCCACGCGATTGCGCCCACGCCGTTTCGCGTCGTAGAGCAGGGCATCGACCCGGATGACGAGCTCATCCATCGATTCCCCGGGAGCCATCTGCGCCACGCCGAAGCTGGCGGTGACGCGCAGTCCCTCCAACGGCCCCTCGAACCGCTCGGCCTCGATCGCCGCGCGCAGCCGCTGCGCGATGCCATAGGCCTCGTCCACGGACGTTTCGGGCAGCAGGATCAGGAACTCTTCGCCACCGACCCGCCCGCCGGCATCGCCGGCGCGCAGCGCTCGGCCGATCGACGCGGCGGTCCGCTTGAGCACGTGATCGCCCGCGGCATGGCCGTAGGCGTCGTTGATCCGTTTGAAATGGTCCACGTCGCAGGCGATCAGGCTGACCGGCATGCCGCCCTGGCGCTTGCCCAATCGCGCCGCGCATTCGTGAAACCCGCGGCGGTTGAGCATGCCCGTCAGGTGATCTTCGTTGCGTTCGCGATGAAGGTCGTCGATCCGATCGATCGCGGCGGCAAGGATCAGGACCACGGCCAGCGCAATGCCGAACAGGACCAGCGTCAGGTGCAGCGCGACCCAGAAGCTGCTGGATCCGAACGCCCGGGCTCCCATGCCGGTGTGCACCTGCCCCAGCGTGAGCCAGGTGCGGGGGAAGAAACTCAGCGCGAACGCCAGGAACAGCCAGAACAACACCCGGTCGACCGGCTTGCCGCGGCGCAATGCGCCCAACCTGGCGGCAGCCGCCAGCAGCACGGTGGCACACCCGAAGTTCAGCACATAGATGCGTGCGACGATGTCGTTCGAGACATAGTAGAAATAATGGACGGCTCCCACGATGGCGACCAGCGCGACGAGCTTGGTTCCGGCCCCTTGCGCCAGGCCGGCTCGCCCCAGCAGGCCTTCCGCCATCAGGATCACGCACCCGGCGTACAGCGCCGCCGAGATCACCGCGTTCCACCCCGCGTCGGGAGGAAGCCCGAGGATCTGGACCAGCGAGGCGGCGGCGAACGACAGGAAGGACAGCGCGAGCACCCGCAGATGGCGGGCACGCGCATTATGGCGCGACAGCACCAGGAAACAGAGTGCGAACAGCGCCGCGATGCTGGGGCTGCCGAGAGTCAGGACCTGTAGGGCGGAGAGTTGGGCCGGCATGCCATGGGGCGAGGGAATGGAGATGCCGCCCGGCGGCATCCTGGTGCCCGATTATTGCACTCCCGCGGCCGGCGCCCCTACGACGCCCCGAGGACCGGACCGCGCCGCGCTCCCCTGACGATGACCAGCGCCGCCCCGAGCAGCAGCACCGAGCTTCCCGCGAAAACGCCTTGCGCGCCGCCCGCGTCGAACGCGACGCCGCCCGCCGCGGCGCCCACGGTAATGGCCAGTTGCACCGCCGCGACGATCAGCCCGCCGCCGCTCTCCGCCTCGTCCGGCACGACGCGCGTCAGCCAGGTCGACCAGGCGACCGGCACCGCGCCGAAAGCCATGCCCCACAGCGCGACCAACGCGGCGACGACCCACGGCAACGTCCCCATGCCGGCCAGCACCAGCCCGATCCCGCCCATCGCCAGCGGCATCAGCAGCAGCGTCATGCGCAGGCTGCGCTGCAGGAGCAGGCCCGACAGCGAAGTGCCGACGAAATTGGCCAGGCCGAATCCCAGCAACATGGCCGACAGGCCATTGACGCCCACGCCCGGCACGCTTTCCAGGAACGGCCGCAGATAGGTGAAGAAGGCGAAGTGCCCGGTGAAGACCATGGTGCAGGCGCCCATCCCCAGCGCCACGCCCGGCCGCCGCAGGACGTCGACCAGCGTGCCCAGGCGCGTGGAGCCCGTGGGCGCCATGCGCGGCAGGGTCAGGGCCTGCCATACCAGCGCCACCACGCCCAGCGACGTGGCCAGCAGGAAGACATCGCGCCACCCCAGCAGATGGCCGAAATAACTGCCCAGCGGCGCCGCGGCGATCGTCGCGACGGACACCCCGCCGAAGATGAGGGACAGCGCGCGCGGCACCATGGCCTCGGGCACGAGCCGCATCGCCGTCGCGGCCGACATCGTCCAGAACCCGCCGATGGCGATGCCCAGCAATACCCGCCCCAGCAGGATGACGGCCAGGCTGGGCGCGAAGGCAACCATCAGGTTCGAGGCGATCAGCAGGACGGAAAACCCCATCAGTACCCATCGGCGATCGATGCCGCGCGTCGCCGCGGCGATCAGCAGGCTGGTGACCAGGGCAACGGCCGAGGTCGCGGTCACGGCCTGTCCCGCCATGCCCTCGGTCACGCCCAGGCTGCCCGCCATGGGGGTGAGCAGGCTGGCCGGCAGGAACTCGGCCGTGACCAGGCCGAACACGCCCAGCGCCAGCCCGAACACGGCGCCCCAGGCGGGCCTGTCCGGCGCGGCGGCCAGGCGGCCGGAAGAAATGCACTCGCTCATGACGACTTCCAAATGACGAAAGCCGCAGCGTATCGACCACACGCCAGGACTGTCTATGACGTAAAATCCTTTTTTATTGATCTATCGTCCGGAAATCATGGCCGCGCTCGATATGGACCCCGTCCCCGACTTCGATCCCGCCAGCGAACTGCTGCTCGGCATGCGGCTGGTCGGCGTCCAGTACCGGCGGATCGAACTGGCGCCCCCCTGCGGCGTGCGTTTCGACCAGGCTCCGGGGCGCGCGCAGTTCCACTTCGTCGGCCGCGGCCCATTGCTGCTGCGCACCGCGAGCGGGGCCCTGCATCGGCTCGACACCGGCGACGCGGTGCTGCTGCCGCAGGGCGGGATGCACGAGCTGCTGTCCTCGCCCGAAGTGCCCAGCCGGGACATCGCGGCCTTCGAATCGGTCGACATCTGCGAACAGGTCTGCGCGGTCAAGCCCGCCGCCTGTCCGGCCGGCGGTCCGCTGGTCTTCAGCGGCTGCATGGAATTCCACCTGGGCGGCATGCAGATGCTCGTGGCCTCCATGCCCGAGGTCATGCTGGTCGGCACCCTGCTCGACCGCTACCCCGAGATCCGGCCCATGCTCGATGCCATGGAGCGCGAGGCGCGGACGCGGCGCGCCGGGTTCGCCGGCATCCTGGCCCGGCTGGCCGACGTCGTATCCGCCTTCATCGTGCGCGGTTGGGTCGAGTGCGGATGCGGCGATGCCACGGGCTGGGTGCAGGCACTGCGCGACCCGCGCCTGGGCAAGGTGATCGTCGCGCTGCATCGCGATCCGGGCCGGCCCTGGACGGTCGCGGAACTGGCTGCGCAGATGGGCAGTTCGCGCTCGGTCTTCGCCGAGCGCTTCCTGGCCGTGACCGGCATGACGCCACTGCGCTACCTGACCGAACTGCGCATGCAGCTTGCCGTGCAGTGGATAGAACGGGAGCGGCTGCCCATCGAGGCCGTCGCCTATCGCCTGGGATATGGTTCGCTGGCCGCCTTCAGCCGGGCCTTCAAGCGCGTGGTCGGACAACCGCCCGGGGCCTTGCGCGCCAGGACTCCGGCCCTGCAGGCGTAGGCGCCGGGTTCCCGCCGTTCCGGCGGCCCGCCACGCCAGGGCCCCGTTTTATGCGGAATCCCGGAAAACGGCGGCCGCGCCGCTTCTGCGCGCAAGAGGAATCTCCATTCCAATCAATGCGTTAGGACAAGCTGGCACGGCCCTGTCGGTTGGGTACGTGGCCTGCTAAAGCCTTCTCGTGCTCCGGCTTGGCAACGCGTGGCACATATCTATCCACCAAGGAGACATCGATGGACCACGCATGGAGACGAACCGCCACCGCCTGTTCGGTCAGCGCCGCGCTACTCCTGGCCGCATGCGGCGGAGGAGACGACGACCCGGCACCATCGCCCGGCGGCGGCAATACCCTTCCCGGCCTGAAGGAAAGCGTCGAGATCATCCGCGACAAATACGGCGTGTCGCACATCTACGCCAAGAACCAGGAAGACATGTTCTACGCGCAGGGCTACAACGCCGCGCGCGACCGGCTGTGGCAGCTGGACCAATGGCGCCGCCAGGGCGAAGGCAGGATGGCCGAACAGTTCGGACCGCGCTTCGTCGAAGCCGACCGGGCGGCCCGGATGTTCCTGTACCGGGGCGACCTGGAAAAGGAATATGCCAGCTACCATCCGCAAAGCCAGGCCATCATTTCGGCGTTCGTGGCCGGCATCAACGCCTACATCGACCAGGTCAAGGCCGACCCGACCCGGCTGCCGTTGGAATTCCGGCTCACGGGCACCGAACCCGGCCACTGGCGTCCGGAAACGGTGCTGGTGCGCAAATACGGCATCACTCGCAACATCGGTTCCGAGGTCGATCTCGCGCGCCACGTCGCGGCGATGGGCGCAAGAAAGGTGCAGGAGCTCAGTCTGTTCGAGCCGCCCATCGATCTGCAGGTGCCCGCAGGCGTGGACCTGTCGCAGATCGACGCATCGATCATGAACGCCTACAACCTCGGCCATGCGGCCGCGCGCTTCCAGCCCAGCGACTTCCCGGACAGCCCGTTGGGCGGACCGGCCCGCGACACGCTGGCCAAGGCCTTGTCGGGTCCCGGGGAGACGCCCGCCGCCAGTAGCGCGGCCGAAGGCATGGCCCGGGCCAACGCGCGCCGCATCACCCGCTACGAAAGCAACAACTGGACGATCTCGGGCGCGCGCACCGCGTCGGGCAAGCCCATCCTGTCCAACGATCCGCACCGGGCCCTGTCCATGCCCTCGCTGCGCTACATGGTGCACCTGAACTCGCCGGGCTGGAACGTCATCGGCGCGGGCGAGCCGGCGCTGCCCGGCGTGTCCATCGGCCATAACGAACGCATCGCCTTCGGCCTGACCATCTTTTCCTTCGGCGACGAGGAAGACCTGTACGTCTACGAGACCAACCCCGCCAACCGCGACGAATACCGCTATCAAGGCAAGTGGGAAAAAATGCGCCTGGTCGAGGAGACGATCAAGGTGCGGGGCCAGGCCGACGTGAAGGCGACGATCAAGTTCACTCGCCACGGCCCCGTGCTGCACGAGGACGCGGCCCGGGGCAAGGCCTACGCCATGCGCGCGGCCTACCTCGAGTTTCCCGGCACCGCCGCCTACCTGGCCAGCCTGCGCCTGAACCAGGCGCGCAACTGGGACGAGTTCACCGCCGGCATGGCCCGCCACTACACCCCCGGCGAGAACATGGTGTATGCCGACGTGGACGGCAACATCGGCTGGTTCGGCGGCGCGCTCGCCCCCATCCGGCCCAAGGCCGGATGGTCGGGACTCCTGCCCGTCCCGGGCGACGGCAGCTACGAATGGGACGGCATCCTGCCGGGCACCTCGCTGCCGCGCGTGCTGAACCCGGCCAAGGGGTTCTACGCCACGGCCAACGAGTACAACGTGCCGGACGACTATGCGCGCAAGGACATGTCGGCACGCGAATGGTCCGATCCCAACCGCGTCCAGCGTATCGGAGAAGTCCTGGGCGGCGCGCGCGGCCTGACCGTGCAGGACACCGTCAAGCTGCAATACGACGACCTGTCCATCCCCGCGCGCGACCTGATGGGCCTGGCCGCATCGTTGTCCTCGCCCGAGGCCGAGGTGGCCGACGCGCTGCAGCGGCTCAAGGCCTGGAACCATCGCATGTCGGCCGATTCGGTGGCCGCCACCATCTATGAGTTCTGGCAGTACGTCATCGTCGCCAAGGTCTCGGACCTGTACGTGCCGGCCGCCAGCCGGGCCACGTTCGGCGACCTGGACAAGCGGCTGGTGATGAACAAGCTACGGGCACCGGACGCGGCCTTCGGCGCCGAGCCGGTAAAAGGCCGCGACACGCTGCTGCTCGATGCGCTCAAGGAAGGACTGGCCAATCTGAAGGAGATCCTGGGCAACGATCCCGCCGGGTGGAAGTGGGGCGACCTGTTCCACATCAAGTTCGACCACCAGCTGGCGGCGCTGCTGCCGGCCGACCAGCGCGCCGCGCTGGCGACCGAGCGGTATCCGATGAGCGGCAACATCGAGACCGTCTACCTGGGCGCCTATGGCGCCGACTTCCGCAAGATCCACGGCGCGTCCTACCGGCAAGCCATAGACGTGGGCAACTGGGACAACTCGCTGGCCATGAACGTGCCGGGCCAGTCGTCGGATCCCTCCAGCCCCTACTACAAGAACCTGCTGCCGCTGTGGGTCAAGGGGGAGCTCTTCCCCATGGCCTTCAGCCGGCAAAAGGTCGAGAGCCTGAAGGCGGAGAGCGTCACGCTGCAGCCGGCGCGTTGAGCGGCACGGGGCGCGGCCGCCACGGCCGCGCCCGCGGGGCTTTCCTCATCGCCAGGAACCGGACTCCTCGGCACATCCCATCAGGAGGCCGTGCGGCTGTGAACCGCCAGCAGGTGGCGCACCGAGGGCCGCTCCGGTCCCCGGTGAAAGCGCAGGGCTTCCTCCTGGACATCGGCATCGGCCTTCGAAACCCGCTTGTGCTGGCGCAGATGCTCGGCCCATGACTCCACCTGGAACCATTCCAGCATGAGCCCCGGCCGGGCCGCATCCTCGGTCACGCCCCAGGCATAGGCGCCATCGCGCCGCCGTTCGGCCGACAGCCGTTCCAGCGCGCGCAGGAAAGCCGCCCGGTCCGCGGGATCGATCCGGTATTCGACCAGGATCAGCACCGGCCCCCTGTCGTTCTCCACCGGCGCGGCCGTCAAGGGCTCGGGCCAATGGTTCGAGGGCACGAGGTCGGCCTCGCCCTTGGGCAGCTTGAGCAGATGCGACACCACGCCCACGATCACCAGTCCCGCGGCGCCCGCCAGCAGGGCGGCGGGCACGCCCACCCATTCCGCCACGGCGCCCCAGGCCAGGCTGCCCGCGGTCATCGCGCCGTTGAACACGGTCAGGTAGACGGCCAGCGAACGGCCGCGCACCCAGTTCGGCAGGATGGCCTGCGCCGTGCCGTTCAACGTGGTCAGCGCGGTGATCCACGCCGCCCCCAGCACCAGCAGTCCGACCACCGCCAGCCACTGCGGCGGCGCGAAGGACAGGCCCGCCATGACGGCCGCCGTCACCAGCGCCGCGGCCAGCAGCAGGCCATCGGCGTCCAGCCTGTCGCGCAGCATGGGCATGACCACGGCGCCGCCTATCGCGCCCAGGCCCACGGCCCCCAGCAGGATGCCGTAGAACCCCGCCCCGCCGCCCAGCAGCCCGCGCGCCACCAGCGGCAGCAAGGCCCATACCGAACTGGCCAATGCGAAGAAGCAGAACGCGCGCACCAGCACGACGTGCAGTTCGCGGCTGGCCCGCGCATAGCGCAATCCCGCCCGGAACGCGCCCAGGAACTGCTCCGACAGTTCGTCGCGCGGCGTGGGTGGCCGGCGCCACCACAGCAGCGCGGCGATCACGAAGGCATAGCTGATGACGTCCACGCCATAGGTCACCGCGCCGCCCAGGCTCGCCAGGATCAGCCCGCCCAGCGCGGGGCCGATGGCGCGCGCGATGTTGATGCCGAGCGAGTTCAGCGCCACGCCGTTCTTGATGTCCTTCTTGTCCACCAGCTCGGGCACGATGGCCTGCCACGTGGGCCCCATCAGCGCCGCGCCGATGCCGCCGAGGAAGGTCAGCGCGACCAGCGAGCCGATCGTCTGCATGCCCCAGGCCGTCAGCAGCATCAGGCCGACACTGACGCAGGCCAGCAGAACCTGGATCGCAATCAGGAATTTACGCCGGTCCAGGATGTCGGACAGCACGCCGGCCGGGATCGCCAGAAGGAAGATGGGCAGCGTGGCGGCGGCCTGCACCATGGCGACCGCCGTGGGCGAGGTCGACAGGTCCGTCATCAGCCAGGCACTGGCCACGTCACGAATGAAGCTGCCGGTGTTGCCGATGATCGTCGCGCCCCACAACACGGCAAACAGCTTCTGCTTCAGGGGCCCGAAGCCGCCCCGGGAAGTGCTCTTGACCGCTTCGCTCACGTCGCGTCCTCCTCAGACCGCCCAGCAGGAACAGCCCAGCGCTCCGAAGAAGCCCCGGGCATCGGACACGGGCAGCTTCGATGCCCAGGCCCTGGCATGCTCGTGCCCATGCAGGCCGCAGGCTTGCGCGCAGCCGCACGCGGCCACCCGGCGGTAGCCCAGCGAATGGCGGCCGGCGCCCTCGGGCTCGGCCCAGGCGGCATAGCCGCCGAACAGGCGAGTGGGAGACCAGTCCGGCATCGGCGGCGGCAGGGGATTGTCGTCCAGGCCGGCGAATCCGCCCGCGCCGTACACGACACGGCCGCCCACCATGGTCAGCTCCGAGGTCAGGAAGGAAATCTCGTCTTCGGCGCAGGCGAAGAAATCCTTGTCGGGCACGATCAGGTCTGCCAACTGCCCTGGGGCGATGCGGCCCCGCCGCCCTTCCTCGTTCGAGAACCAGGCCACCTTCTCGGTCCACATGCGCAGCGCCGTTTCGCGATCCAGGCAATTGCGCCGGGGATACAGCGACAGCCCACCCACCGTCTTGCCGGTGATCATCCAGGCCAGCGACACCCAGGGGTTGTAGGACGCCACGCGCGTGGCGTCGGTGCCCGCCGACACCTTCACCCCCTTTTCCAGCATGCGGGCGATAGGCGGCGTGGCCTCGGCCGCCGCGGCGCCGTAGCGTTCGACGAAATACTCGCCCTGGTAGGCCATGCGATGCTGCACGGCGATCCCGCCGCCCAGCGCGGCGATGCGGTCGATGGACCGGTCCGAGATGGTCTCGGCGTGATCGAAGAACCAGTTCAATCCCTTCAGCGGGATCTCGCGGTCGACCTTCTCGAACACGTCCAGCGCGCGCGAGATGGTCTCGTCGTAGGTCGCATGCAGGCGCCAGGGCCAGCGGTTCTGCGCCAGGATGCGCACCACCTCCTCCAGGTCGCCTTCCATCTGCGGCGGCATCTCGGGACGAGGCTGGCGGAAATCCTCGAAGTCGGCGGCCGAGAACACCAGCATCTCGCCCGCGCCGTTGTGGCGGAAATAGTCGTCGCCCTGCTTGTACTGCACGCTGGAGGTCCAGTTCAGGAAATCCTCCTTTTCGTGCTTCGGCTTCTGCGTGAACAGGTTGTAGGCCAGGCGCACCGTCAACTCGCCGTCGTCGGCCAGCTTCCGGACCACCGCGTAGTCGTCGGGGTAGTTCTGGAAACCACCGCCGGCGTCGATCACGCCCGTCACCCCCAGGCGGTTCAGCTCGCGCATGAAATGCCGCGTGGAATTCACCTGGTAGTCGAACGGCAGCGTCGGGCCCTTGGCCAGCGTGGCATACAGGATCTGCGCGTTCGGCTTGGCCAGCAGCAGCCCCGTCGGATTGCCCTGGGCGTCGCGGGTGATTTCTCCCCCCGGGGGCTCGGGCGTATCCTTGGTATAGCCCACCGCGCGCAGCGCCGCGGCGTTCAGCAGCGCGCGGTCATACAGGTGCAGCAGGAACACCGGTGTGTCGGGCGCCGCCGCGTTGATCTCGGCGATGGTCGGCAGGCGCTTCTCGGCGAACTGGTGCTCGGTGAAGCCGCCCACCACGCGCACCCACTGCGGGGGCGGTGTGATCGCGACCTGCCGGCGCAGCATGTCCATCGCGTCGGCCAACGAACGCACGCCGTCCCAGCGCAGTTCCATGTTGAAGTTCAGTCCGCCGCGTATCACGTGGGTATGGTTGTCGATCAACCCGGGCAGCACGCTCCGGCCGCCCAGGTCGATGATGCGGGTCGCCGGCCCGGCCAGGGCCATGACTTCCCGATCGTCGCCCACGGCCAGGAAGCGCCCGTCCTTGACCGCGACGGCGGTGGCCGACGGATTGGCCCGGTCCAGCGTGGTGATGCGGCCATGCCGCAGGATGACATCGGCGGTGGTGGCGCTCATGATTGCTCCTCGGTGGTGGACCTGGGTGACCGCCGCGCGCGGCCGGGAGCCGGCACACGCGCGGAGGTTTACCTGGCCGGGTTGGGACCGATCCGCTCGCCGTGCTGGACGCGCTCCGCGCCATTGTGCACGTGGGTGATGGCATAGTCGATGCCCATGCCGTAGGCGCCCGAATGTTCCTTCACGATGCCGGTCACGGCGTCATAGGTCTCCTTGCGGGCCCAGTCGCGCTGCCATTCCAGCATGACCTGCTGCCAGGTCACCGGCACCGCACCCGCCTGCACCATGCGGTCCATCGCGTACTTGTGCGCATCCAGCGACGTACCGCCCGAGGCATCGGCCACCATGTAGATCTCATAGCCGCCCTCCTTCATCGCGCACAGCGCGAAGGTGGTGTTGCAGACCTCCGTCCAGAGCCCCGACACGACGATCTTCTTGCGCCCGCTGGCGGCCAGCGCGTCGCGCACGTTCTGATCGTCCCAGGAGTTCATCGAGGTGCGTTCGAGAATCTTGTTCTGCGGAAACACCGCCAGCAGCTCGGGATAGGTGTTGCCCGAGAAGCTGTCGGTTTCCACCGTGGTGATGGTGGTGGGGATATCGAAAACCCTGGCCGCCTTGGCCAGCGCCACGACGTTGTTCTTCAGGACCTGGCGGTCGATCGACTGCACGCCGAAGGCCATCTGCGGCTGCTGGTCGATGAAGATGATCTGGCTGTTCTGCGGGGTCAGGACGTCTAGATAATGAGACATGGCGGTTCTCCGTTGGGGAAACGATCAGGAAATGTGTCAGCCGGCCACGTCCACGAGGACGAGTTCGGTATCTTCGATGGCGGTCAGGCGTATCACGTCCTCGTCCCGGATCGCGGCGCCGTCCCGCGCCCGCAACTCCACGCCGTTGACGTCCACGCGGCCCGTGGCCGGCACCAGGTAGCCGTAGCGGCCGGCTCCCAGGCGGTACTCCGCGGTCTCGCCCGCCTTCAGCGTGGCGCCGGAAACCCGCGCATCGGCACGAATGGGCAGGGCATCCTCGTCCCCTTGCATACCGCTGGCCAGGGCGACGAACTGACCCGAACGGTCGCCCTTGGGAAACGGCTTGGCACCCCAAGACGGCTGGCCGCCACGGCTGTCCGGAAAGATCCAGATCTGGAAGATGCGGGTCACGCCGGGCTCCAGGTTGTATTCCGAGTGCCGGATGCCCGAGCCCGCGCTCATGACCTGGACGTCGCCCGCCTCGGTACGGCCGCGGCTGCCCAGACTGTCCTGGTGGGTGATGGCGCCTTCCCGGACATAGGTGATGATTTCCATGTCGGCATGCGGATGCGGCGGGAAGCCGGTGCCCGGGGCGATGGTGTCATCGTTCCAGACGCGCAGCGCGCCCCAGTTCATGCGGGCCGGGTCGGCATAGCCGGCGAACGAGAAGTGGTGCTTGGCATCGAGCCATCCGTGGTTGGCACCACCCAGGCTCTCGTAGGGACGACGTTCGATCATGATGTTCTCCGCTTTCGTTGCTTCGATGAAGAGAACTATAGAAACTTGCCGACATGATTGAAATAGAATTAATTGAAAACCATACTTTCCATTTTTTAGGTCAACATATCCACACGCCGGAAACGCATCCATGAGCCGACTCCCCGACCTGGAAGCCTGGGCCATCTTCGCCAAGGTGGCCGAAACCGGTTCGTTCGCCCGGGCCGCGGCCGAACTGTCGCTGTCGCAGGCCACCGTCTCCAAGGCCGTCTCGCGCCTGGAAGGGCGGATGAAGACCGTGCTGTTCCATCGCACCTCGCGTCGCATCTCGCTGACGGAAAGCGGACTGGCCGCCCTGGAACGCGCCTCGCGCATTCTGGAAGAAGGCGAGGCCGTCGAATCCGAAGTGACCGAGCAGTCCAGCAGCCCGCGCGGACCGATACGGATGACGGCCCCCATGTCCTTCGGCATCTCGCACGTGGCGCCGGTGCTGCCGGCGTTCATGGCGCGCTATCCCGAGGTCACCCTGGACGTGCACTTCAGCGACGAACAGGTCGACCTGATCGAGAAGCGCTTCGACCTGGCGCTGCGCATCTCCACGCTGGCCGACTCCAGCCTGCTGGTGCGCCGGCTGTGCACCGTGCGCATCCTGCTGGTCGGCTCCCCCGCCTACTTCGAGCAGCACGGCCGGCCCCGGCACCCGCGCGAACTCGCCGGGCACCGCGCCCTGCAGTACGCCTACGCGCGCGGCGGATCGAGCTGGCGCTTCCGCCATGCCCGCCACGGCGAATTCACCCAGGCCATGCCCACGCCGCTGCGGGTGAACAATGCCGAGGCGCTGGCGCCCGCCTTGCGCGCGGGCGCCGGCCTGGCCCTGCAGCCGGAATTCCTGGCCTGGCAGGACCTGCAGTCGGGCGCGCTGGAAACGGCCATGGACGACTGGCAGGTGGACCCCATCGCGCTGCACCTGGTCACGCCGCCCGGACGCGGCAGGCCGGCACGCGTGCAGGCGCTGATGGAGTACCTGACGGCGCACTTCGTCGGCGAACCGTGGGCACGGGCCATCGACTGACCCGGCCCGCCGCGTCATCGGCCCAGGCGGCCGACACATGCCTGACACACGCGCCGACGATCATTCCCGCGGGCGCGAGGTCCATACAAAGGAGAAAACCATGGCATGGCTGAAGATCGCGGCGCTGGGTGCGGCGTGGGCGGTGGTCGGAGCGGCGCAGGCCGACGTCCCGACATCGCGGGAATACAAGGTGTTGCTCAAGCCCGCATTGTTCGCGGACCACCCCAAGAACGCATCCAACGCGTACCTGGCCGACCTGAAGGCCGCGCTGGCCTCCGCCGGCTTCGACCGCAGCATCGACGGCAGCTTCGCCAAGGACAAGGAGCGCACCGTGCGCTTCTACGACTCGCCGGGCAGCTGCCAGCTGCGTGCGCAGTCCTATTCCTTCCGCGAACGCGTCAGCGACAAGCGCGAATCCACGCTGAAGTTCCGCTCGACCTCCCAGTCCGCGGCCGCGGGCGTCACCATCACCGGCAGCGAATCCGGCGCCGACTCCAAGTTCGAGATGGACAAGACCGCCTCGGCCACGGCCTATTCCCGCTCGACCAAGCAGAACTTCTCGAGCGGCAAGAACCTGAACAAGATGAAGGACGTCACCGACCTCTACCCCGTCGCGACCGGCCTAGACATCGTGCGGGACGACCCGCTCGTCGTCGTGGGTGGCCTGTCGATCTGGGAAAAGACCTACGACGGCCCGGACAGCGACCTCGGCCAGCAAGGGGCCGATTTCACCGTCTCGCTCTGGTACCTCAACGAGAGCGACACCACGCCCGTCGTGGCCGAAGCCTCGTTCACGGTCGAGGCCAGCGGCGGCGACTTCACCAACAAGGTCACCCAGCGCTCCGAGCTCATCTTCAACACCATGACCCAGATGAGTTCCTGGACGGCGCCCACCGCCATTCCGAAGACGAACTGGGTCTATCAGTACAACCCGTCGTTCTGCTCGAGCAGCCAGGGCGCGGAAATCGAAGCGTCGGCCACGGTGCAGCCGTTCTGATTGCCGGCGCCCCGGCACGAACCGGGGCGTCCGAGCTCGCGCGCAACGATGTACCGGCCGCGGCGGCTCCGGCTGCGGCAAGCTCGGCCGGCCAGCCCGAGGGGAGACGCTGACCGGCCACGGATCGGCGCTCAGCGCCCGCGCGGACAGGTCATCGACGCCCGGTTGTCGCCGTTGAACACCAGGTCCAGTTGCGGCACGCCGGTCTGCTTCACCGCATAGCGTCCGCTCGCGTTGGACAGCGGCCCGGTGAAGCTGACGCGTCCGTCCTTCAACTGATAACTGCCGCCCTTGGCACCCACCGCGTACTGGCCGCTCTTCTGCACCACGACGTCGGTATACGCGTAGTTCAGCTGACCGGCATCGAAGGTGTAGCAGGTGTACTTGCCGGGGGCGATGTCGGCGGCCTGCGCGGGAGGAGGCGCGCTCTGCGCCGGGGCCTGGACCGGGGCGGGCCGCCAGCCACGGCGCATGTCGTCCAGCGACTTGACGATGACCGGCGCCTGCTTGTCCAGCGTATCGAGCGTCGCCGCCGGGCAGGCCCCCTGGGAAAAACCTTTCTGGTTCGCGATGCCGGCGATGCGGGCCGATTCGTCGCGCATCGCCTGTTCGTAAGCGCGCCGCAGTTTGTCACGCTGCGACGAGGACAGGCCGGCCGCCCCTATCAATCCGTCCAGTGCCCGGACGACCGGGCCCGCATCCCGCTTGCAGAAGTCCAACGCCGCCTGGACCTGCGCGGTCTGCGTATTGGCGCTTTCGAGCATGCCCAATGGGTCGGGATCCGCCGCCAGGCTGGCTCCGGCCATGGCCAGGCCACAGACTAGCGGGATGATGCGAGGAAAAACGTTCACGGGAAGTCTCCGCAGTTCTTGTTGGCATATGGCCGGCAAGTCCGTGCATCGATCTTCCATGCTCCCCCGCACGGTCGGACTCCGGCCGCGGGCAAGCGTACCATCACCGTGCCGGGAACCGAAGCGCGCAACCGCCAGGGACTGGTAGACTCCCTCATCCTCCGGTCTTCCCAGGAGCCGTTCCATGCGCCAGGCCATCTTCGGCGGGGTGCTCGTCCTCATCGTGCTTGCCGCCTGGGCCAGGCAGCAAGTCTGGATCGCGCTGCCCGACAGACTCATGCAGGCCCTCCTGCTATGCCTGCCGCTGGCGTTTCTTCCTCTGTACCTGCAAGGGCTGCGCGAGGGGGAACTCGTCATTCCGCCGCGCACCATCCGGCGCCGGGAAACGCCCCTGCTGTTCTGGTTCGTGGCTGTGTTCCAGGCCGTCCTCGTGCTGACACTGCTGGCGTACCTGGCCCTCCAGTTGCTGGACAGCCTGGCGGCTGGATGAGCCGGCGGGATGCCGGCTCGGACCTTCCTTCTGTCCTACTCTCGCGGCACCGTGGCGGCCGGTATCCGGACCTCCACAGGCTGGGCCTGCCCCGACCCATTCGGGACCTGCAGCGTCACCGTACCGCCGGCCGGCCGCATCCGCCGCGCCCGCTCCACCAGATCGGGACTCGATGACTTCTGGGCCAGCCCAGCCAACCGGGGCATCGGCGAGGCCACCGCTTCGACGAAGGTCACTTCGCCGTCGTAGCTCTTGAGGCCCGGTGGAATGGCCGTCGCATCCGGCATCAGGATCTCGGTCGCCTTGGCCGTGAGCGTGGTCGTGGCCCGCGCCGGGCCCAGCACCTTGAAGCGGATGTTGCCCAGCGGCACGGTTCCGATGGGCTGCGTGAGCGACGTGCCGTTGACCATCACGATGTGCAGGACGTTGCCGTCCTTGCGCCATTGAACCGCCGGCGTGACGCGGCCGGCCGCGACGGGATCGATGGCCAGGATCTCCAGCGCCGCCGGATCGTAGGTAACCGTGGCATGGGCCGCCCCTACCGCCTGGGTGCCGGAGAACACGGCCACTTGTATGGCGCCTTCGGCGCCGGTCACGGCCGTCACCGAAGGATCGACGAAGAAGGCATCGCCGACGAACTGGGCATGCGCGGTGCCACTCATGGCTGCCGCCAGCGGCAGACCGGCCAACAGGGACCGGAGGATGAACGAACGAATACGCATGTCATTGCACCTCGATGATGAATCGCTTGGTCACGCCCGGGGTCAGGTCGCTGCCGGACAGGGAATCCCCGCCCACCACCCTCGCATTACTGCTGAAGGTGATGAAATAGGTGCCGACTCCGTCCGGCGCGGCCAGGCCGCGCATCAGCACTTCGGTCTGCCCCCCCGGGATCGGCACCGAAGCGGAAACGCTGCGCACCGGCGCACTGCTGGTCAGTACCGTCTGGCCGGCGACGATGACCTCGAAGATGTCGTCCAGCGCTGAACCGTTGTCTCCCATGGTGATCAGGACGTCCGACGTGCTGCACCCGACGATCTCGGTCGCCTTGCCCAATCCGTCGCACATCGGCCACGACGCCTCCAGCGTGGCCGTGCTGACCGACGTGGGCGACGCGCTCGGGCAGTTGTAGTTCGCCGTCCCGTCCGAGTTGAAGCTGTAGCTGCCCTTGTCCGCGCTCAACGGCATCAGGACGCGATTCGCCGGCATCGTGGCCCGGCCCGCCGGCACCACCGCGCAGCGGTTGGTCACGAAACTCTCGATTGCGCCCATTACGCCGGCGGCGTCCAGCGCATTGCCGGCGGCATCGGCCAGGCCATCCAGCAGCTTCACGTAGAGATCCTCCGCATATTTCGCGAAGAAATCCGCCAGCGTGCGAGCCGCCGTATTGCTGCGCAGGATGCCCGCGACCACGCGCTTGCCGATGATCTGCTTGACCAGGTACCCCGCCCCCTGGCTGGCACCCATGCCGCACAGATGCTGCAGTCCGATGAAAGCCACTTCCGGCTTGACCAGCGCCGACTCGCCCGGCTTCAGGCTGAGCGGACTCACGGTCAGGTACAGCTTGGGATCGATGGGCTTGACGATCTCGCCCAAGGTGGACGCCACCGACAGCGTCGCGCTGATCGGCACGCAGAACTTCACGAACGCCGCCACGGCGCCGATCTCGATGGCGGGACCGTCGGCGGGGATCACCGCGCCCGCGATGAAGATGGTGGCGGTGACCGCGCTGCAAGCCGCGCTGGCGATCGACGAGGCCTCGCCCAGCATGTCGGCGGTCTTCTTCAGCCGGCAAAGCTCGGGCAGCACGAAGTCGCAGATCTGGTCCGGCGAGATGGCGGCCGCCATGGGGCCGGCCGCGGCGTTCGCGGACACCTTGCCCAGCACCTCCTGGCTCTGGGCCTGGAACTCGCGCATGCCGTTGGCCAGCAGCGCTTTCTGGAACACCTTGGCCAGCGTGTCGCCATTGGGCCCGGCCAGCACGCGCTCGAGCTCCAGCCTGGCGTTGCCGAAGGCGCTGCGGCCGGCGGCCGCGACCTTGCGCAGCTGCTCGGCGTCCTGCGCGCTCAGGCCGCTCGGCTCGGCCACGATGGCATCGTGCTGCGCCTGCATCAGGCGATCGATCCGATCGAAGAAAGCGCGAACGTCCTGGGCCGCAGGCACCGCCGGCTGGAGCGGCGCCAGTAAGTCCAGCGCCAGGGTCTCGCTGGCCGCGCCGTTGACCGACACGACGACCTGCGCCTGCGCGTTGCGTGCCAGGCCGGCCGGAACGAGGAACGACGCGTAGCCCGGCAGCATGCGGAATACCTGGGGCGAGGCGACGCCGTCCACCTTGATGGCCACCTGGGCTTCCGGATCCAACAGCGCCGGCGACACCATCGCCACCACGGCTCCCGGATAGGCCTGGGGATTCAGCAGGGCCGACGGCAGTTCCTGGCCGGCGGCGGCCGCCTGCATGGCCAGCGCGACATCGGCGTCGTCGACCTTGCCGTCCAGATTGATGTCGGCACGCGCGACCTGGATCTCGTCCAGCGTGTTCAGGCCCCCGACGTACTGGCCCAGGCGCATGGCGTCGACCAGGCCGGGCTTCGCATTGCCGGCGATGTTGCCGATCTTCGAGGGAATGCCGAATTCGGCATACGGCGAGTTACCGGCATCCATCACCACGACTGCGGCGCTGGCCTCGGCCACGGACTGACCGCCCGAGATGGCCTGCACGGTGGCCGTTACCGGGCCCGCCTTGCCGAAGGACGCCGAGACGCGCTGCCCCGTGGCTCGCTGTCCATCGCTGAACGTCCAGCGGTATTGGTCGATCTTCGTGCCGTCCGTCACGGCGGACACGCTGAAGTCGACGGACTTGCCCACGGAGGCCGTGCTGCGCGCCGCCTGCGCTTCGATGACGGCTTTCGTGCTTGCCACCGGCGGCTCCTGTGGCTTGGCCCCGTCCCCGCCGCACGCGGCCAACGTCAGGACAAGCGCCCCTGTCAACGCAGCCAGCAGATGGCGTGCGCTCCCGCTTAATGAACCCTGCATCGGAATTCCCCCATGGATGATGCGTTTTTTTGCGGCGAAGTTTGGCAACACCGGGAGGGAATCGCAACGAAATACGACGTCTTCTTGGAAACAGGAATGATTCAAAAGCTACAAAAAGTAGCGGGCGCTCACATTCAATACAGGCGCGGAAATTTATGACAATTCATGAAAAAGCCCGGGCGATCTAGCGATGGCGGCAACAATCGCGATCCTGCCACGGTCTCGACGGAAAGCGGATTTGCAACCGTTTCCAATCCAGCCCATGCAGGGGCGGCCATGCACCAGGTCCGCAACGTCCTGGCGTGCACCAACGCACCCTCAGGCCGGCAAGGCTGACGCGATGTCGGCCGCTGCCCGCTTCAATGCGGGCAGGTAATCCCGCGCCAGCGCGGCACCCTTGCCGGGTGCGTCGCGCAAACTCAGGCTCAGCGCCGCGCACATCGCTCCCTGGCGATCCCGGACCGGCATCGCTATGGAATACAGGCCCGGCTCCAGTTGATGCGCCACGATGCCGTAGCCATCCGCGACAGCCTGCCTGACGGCGGACTTCAACTCCTGCGGATCGACCACCGTGTGCGGCGTGAGCCGCTCGAGCGGTACGCTGGCCAGGTAGGCGTCCAACTCTTCTTCCGGCAGCGCTCCCAGCAGAACGCGGCCAATGGCCGTGCAATAGGCAGGTAGGCGCGTACCGACGGAGCGCACCAGACTCTGGGTCGAATTGCCGAACGCATAGGCCAGATACGCCACCGAATCGCGATCCAGCACACCGATCGCGCAGGCACAGCCCGTTTCCTGCGCCACGCTGTCGGCCACGCGCTGGCCATAACGCCACCAGGGTACCGACGCCAGGTAGGCATAGCCGAGTTCCAACGTCTGGGGACGCAGCCAGTAGTACTTGCCATCGGACTCGACGTAGCCCAACGCTCCCAGGGTGAGCAGGAACCGGCGCGCCGCGGCCCGCGTCAGGCCCACGGCCTGCGCCACCTCGGAGAGCGTGCGCGACGGATGCCTTTCGTTGAATGCCCGTATCACCGCGAGGCCGCGTTCAAGCGACAGCACGTACTCCGACTTGGGGAAATCGAAGGAAACCCCCGTTCGGGTTGCCAGGGGCAGCGGGCGCGGCAATTCAGGTTTGACGGACATGACAGCGGCGATCTCTTGACCTTGATTCTGAGCGAATTGTATAGTTCCGGATAGTTCGTTTATCGATACACTCGTTCGATAAACGAACATCAAGACAAGAAGAGCCTTTCGTCAACCCTCGCCCTGCGACCCCATGAATGCACCCGCGCCGACAGTTCCCCGCTATTACGAATCGCTCGACTTCCCGGAACTATGGAAGGAATTTCCCACGGCGTCCGAATACCAGGACGGCGTCGCACGCATGCCGGCCGCAGAACTCCGGGCATTGCAGGAACGCCGCTTCCTCGCCCAGGTGCAGCGCGCATGGCAGATCCCGTTCTATCAACGTCATTGGAGCCAAGCCGGGCTCAAGCCGCAGCACATCCGGTCCCTAAGCGATCTTGCAGCCATTCCGCCGTTTTCGGTGCACGACCTGCGTGATGCCCTCGCGCGCAACCCGCCCTGGGGCGACTTCATGGGCATCGATCCGGACCGCGACCCGCCCATGCCGTTGGTCATGCAGACCAGCGGAGGCACCACGGGCCTACCTCGCCCCATGCTGTACTCGCCCCGCGATCGCGAGGTCATGAACATCTTGACCGGCCGCCGGCTCCATATGCAGGGAGTGCGGCCCTACGATCTTGTCCAGGTGATGCTGTCGCTGGGTTTATCGAACGGAGGTTTTCTTGCCAGGGAAGGCATTTGGAAATACACCGGCGCCGTCCCGGTCATGACCGGGACCGGCGCCGTCACGCCCACTCGGCGGCAGATCGAGATCATGCAAACCTGGAAAACCACGCAGCTCGTCGCATTCCCGGCGTACCTGCGCCATATCGGGCTGCTGCTGCGCGACGAACTGCACATCGATCCGCGCTCGCTCGGCATCAAGGGATTGATCGTCCACCTGGGCGTGGACGATCGCGAGGAACTCGAAGCCTTGTGGGGCGCGCCGGTCTACGACACCTACGGAACCAACGAATGCGGCTCGTTGGCCGCCGACTGCAGCGAGCGCACCGGCATGCACATCTTTGAGGATGCGTTCGTTCTCGAGATCGCCGATCCCGACACGCTGCGGCCCGTAGCCGACGGCGAGCGCGGCGTGATTCTTCAGACCACGCTGTTCAAGCATTTCGCACCGCTGATCCGGTTCAACTCCAACGACATTTCATCCATCGTCCCGGGCCACTGCCCGTGCGGCGGCACACACCGACGCCTGTCCTGTATCTTCGGCCGGGCGGACAACATGGTGAAACTGCGCGGCACCAACGTCTTTCCCGAAGCCATAGGCGCGCTGGTGGCCGAGCATCCCTCCTCCAACGGCGAATACCTGTGCATCGTCGACCAGGATGCCACTGGCCGCGACCACATGACCGTGCTGGTGGAAACGGACCTGGGCGGGCGCGAAAGAGAGACCATGGCGGCCCAGCTTGCCGATCGCTTCAAGGAAGCGCTGGGCGTCAAGCTTGCCGTCACGACCGTGGCGCCTGGCGAACTGGATGCCCGGACAGGCCTGTCAAGCGCATCGAAAGTACGCCGACTGATCGACAACCGTCCGAAGGACAAACGATGAACATCTTCGATTGCCATTCTCACTGGGCCACCGACAAGGGCTACCTGTTCCGCACCGAGGACGAACGCGCCCAGCAGGAAAAAATCTGGCGCACGCCGTTCAAGCTGTTCACCGAGGACGAACAGGCACGGTATTTCCGCGACAACAACGCGCGCGTGATCCTCGACATATCGTGGATCAAGGAATTGCCACTGGCCGAAATGAAGCCCTATCACGACTATGTACTCGATGTGCAGCAGCGCCATCGCGATGTCATGTTCGGCCAATGGATGCAGTTCGATCCCCGCCGCCACGGCCCCGCGGCAATCGAGGAGTTCCACCGATGCCTGGCACGCGGCGCAGGCTTCGTGGGGCTGTGTGTGAACGGCCAGGTTACCGGCACCCCCGCCGACGACCCCGCCTGGGAACCGTTCTACCGGGCCTCCATCGACGTTGGCGCACCGGTCATGATCCTGTGCGGTCTGACAGGAATCGGGCAAGGCTTGCCTGGCGGCAAGGGCATTGTCCTGGAGGACGGCCATCCACGCTACATCGATCGGGTCGCCGCGCGCTACCCGGATCTGAAGATCCTCGCGGCCCGGCCGGCGTGGCCATGGCAGGACGACCTGCTGGCCATCATGCTGCACAAGCCCAATGTTCATTACGAGCTGCACGGCTGGGGGCCGCGGCAATTCACTCCCACGCTGAAAAAAGAAATCCGCGGCCGCATGCAGGACCGGATCATGTTCGGCTGCGACTTTCCCGTCCTCCGCTACGAAAAAGTAATCGCCGACTGGCAGGCCGAAGGCTATCCCGAGGCCGTCCTGCAGAAAGTCTTGCACGACAATGCCGCGCGCTATTTCGGCGCGGCGAGCTGACACGCCCCTGTTCCCCAGGCGCCGCCGGGCCGGGCAGTCAGCGACGCGACGCGCGACGGCGAGCATCGCTTCAAGAAAACATTAAAGATAATCGGAGACATGATGACAACTCGTGCAATGGCCGCCCACGCCTCGGGCCTGTTATTGACTCTGGCCGGACTGACTCTCCACGGTGCCGCGCAAGCCCAGGATGAAGCCAGGACGTTTCCCGAAAAAAGCGTACGCTGGGTCATTCCGTTCCCGGCCGGCGGGGCCACCGACGTCGTGGCCCGGATGGTGGCGCAGAAGCTGACCGACCAATGGGGCCAACCCGTGGTCGTGGAAAACCGGGCTGGCGCGACAGGAGCCATCGGTTCCCAGTACGTCGCCGCGGCGGCGCCGGATGGCTACACCCTACTGATGGGCACCGCTTCCACCCACGCGGTGGCGCCGGCCGTCAATGCCAACCTGCCCTACAAGAACCTGGCCGACTTCACGCCCATCACCCTGGTAGCGACGTTTCCCAACCTGCTCGTCGTTCACCCGTCACTACCGGTACACAGCGTCGCAGACCTGATCGCGCTGCTGAAGGCGCACCCCGATCGCTACAACTTCGCCAGCACGGGCACGGGCGGTTCGGTACACATGGCAAGCGAGCTCTTCAAACTGAAGACCAGCACGCGCATGACTCATGTCCCCTACAAAGGAAGCAGCGAGGCCCTGGCCGACCTGCTGTCCGGGCGGGTGCAAGTGGAATTCGATAACATGACCACGGTGTGGCCCCTTGCCCAGAAGGGACGGTTGCGGGCACTGGGGGTCACGAGCCTGAAGCGGACTCCGCTGGCTCCGGATCTGCCGGCCATCGCCGAGACCGTTCCCGATTTCGATGCGCCCTCGTGGGTCGGCATCTTCGCTCCGGCCCGCACGCCGGCGGCCATCGTCCAGAAGATCGCGGCCTCGGTCTCCCAAGTCATGCAACAACCTGACGTCATCAGGAAACTGCACGAACTCGGGGCAACGCCAGTCACCGACTCGCCCGCTGCTTTTGCGGCCTTCGTCGAGCACGACACGGAACGATGGCGCGACGTGGCAGCCAAGGCGGGTATTCGCCTGGAATAGGCGGCCGAGTCCGCTGGGAAGGCTACCCCCGGTGTGTGTTGCGGTCTTTCACGGTGTTCTGGCAATACCCCCTGTCACCGGCTTTTCCTCTCACGACGCCTCGGCCAGCCCTCGCTTGGCAGCCGCCTGCGCCGTGGGATTCGGCGTGGGCTCGCCGATCTTGCGCAGCGTGTTCCGGTCGGTATGGTGGAACGGCTCCGCCTGGCCGGGGATGACCAGTATCGTGTCCTGCTCGTAGGACCAGGTGCCGTCGTCGTTGATCGTGACCGTGATGGTGTAGCTCTCGGTCTTGAATGCGTATTCCAGGAACGGATTCGACACGATCCCGTTCGTCAGCGAACCCCGCACGGCATGGAGCGTGAAGCGCCGCGCGTCGGGTGAGGCCTGGCCCACCGCCATCGCCGCCTGCCCTCGTGGGATCGACAGCGTCTGCATCACCGCCCCCGTCGCGGGCTCCCACAGCCAATAGCCCACCTGGTCGTGGAAAGTTTCGACGTCATCCGGCTTGACGATGCGGGTGTGGTAGCGCAACCCGTAGAACAATTGCGGACCGTTGGTCTGCGCATCGATGGGCTGGAGCTCCATGTGCTCGATGAACGCCTGCTTCTCGGGGCCGTCCGCCTTGGGGTTGATGTCCAGCCCGCGCGCGCCCGTCCAGATGCCGGCCATGCCGGTCAGCGGCCCGAGGTTGGCCAGCGTGTGAACATCCGGTTCCGGCTCGGTATAGATGTCCTTGGGATAGTTTTCCATGGTGGGTCCAGGGGGTGGGAATGAAAGATATCAGCTCAGCACGATGGCGTCCGGCCGGTCGGCTTCGGGCGGCAGCTTCTCGCCGGCCATCTCGCGCAGGGTCGATTCGATCATGCCGGACATCGCGTCCAGGGCGAGGTCGAAGATCAACAGAACAGAATGGGCGGATTATACGTAGGTCGGAAGACCCGCCCGGACATGGGCCGTCCCCAGGCGCCCGTTGCCGTGTCGATCTGCCGCTCTTGCTACCCCCGCAGCTGGCGGCCGGTCCCCCTCCCCGTCACTGCTGCTCGATGCCCGCCGCCTTGACGAGCTTCGTCCATCGGGCGATTTCGACTTTCTGGAACTCCGCCAGCTCCTGGCGGGTTCCCGCAATCGGCTTCCATGCGTTGTCGCCGAAGTACCGGGCGGCCTCCTGCGATCGCATGATGGGAACGATGAGCGCGTTGAGCTTGTCGGCGACGTCGTCCGGGGTACCCTTGGGCGCGAACACCGCCAGCCAGCCGCTGGCCTCGTAGCCGGGAACGCCCTGCTCGGCTATCGTCGGAATGTCCTCATAGCCGGGCATGCGCGTGGGCGTGGACACGCCCAGGGCCTTGAGCTTGCCCGCGCGCACGTGCGGCATCACCGCCGGCGCGTCGCCGAACACGATGTCGATCTGCCCCCCCATCACGTCCGTGACGGCCAACGGCAGCGTCTTGTACGGCACATGCAGGATGTCGATGCCGGCAAGCTCCTTGAGCACTTCGCCGCCGGCCCTGGACGAGGAATTGCCGGAGCCGAACGTCAGCTTGCCGGGATTCTTCCGGGCCGCGGCGATCAGCTCCTGCACGTTCTGGTAAGGCGCGCCGGGCGCGACCGTCAGTACCACGCCACCCACGATCATCGCGGTGATGGGCACGAAATCCGCCACGGGGTCGTACGGAAGCTTCTTGAAGAGCGCGAGGTTCGCGGCATGCGTCGTATTCGTCCCGACGACGATGGTGTATCCGTCCGCGGGCTGGCGCAGGACGTGTTGCAAGGCGATGAATCCGCTGGCGCCGGGCTTGTTGTCGACGATCACCGGCTGCTTGGTGATCTCGGTGATGTGCTTGCCGAGGAAGCGGGCAGCCAGGTCCGTCGTCGTGCCGGCGCCGAACGGCACGACGATGGTGATGGGCTTGCTGGGGAAGTTCCCGGCCTGGGCCTGCGCCTGCGGCGAGGCGGCCAGGGCCAGCGGCCCCGCCAGCACGAGCGCCTGCAATTTCTGGATCGTTCTCATGTCGTGTCTCCTTTGGTGTCCGTCCGTGCACGTCCGGCGGGTGACCGCCCGGACCGCATCCCGGCAGTCACATGCGCATCGCCTTGGCGATGATGCTGCGCTGGATCTGGGAAGTTCCCCCGCCTATGGTCGATTGCATGCCCTCGCGGAAATAGCGCTCCATGTCGGACTCGGGCAGCATGCTGTGTCCGCCCAGGATCTGCATGCCCTGGCGCGTCACCGTCTGCAGGGTCTCGGACGCCATCAGCTTGGCCATGCTGACTTCCCGCGAGCAAGGCAAGCCCCGCGAGGCCATGTCGGCGGCGCGATACACCATCAGGCGCGACGCGTCGACCGCGGTCTGCATGTCGGCCAGCATGTGGCGGATCACCTGGAAGTCGTATATCGGCTGGTCGAACTGGATGCGCTCGTGCGCATAACGCAGGGCATCGCTGACGGCCTGCTGCGCGTTGCCGACGTAGGCGGCCGACACGGCTATCCGCTCGAGCTCCAGATGATCGGTGATGATGCGCCAGCCGTCCCCCGGCTCGCCCAACATGTTGGCATCGGGCACCCATGCGTCGTCCACGAATATCTCGGTGGTACCGGTGGCGCGGCGCGCCATCGTCGGCAGGCGCCGGATATCCAGCCCCTTCGTGTCGTTGGGCACCAGCAGCACCGACAGGCCCTTGTGCTTCTTCGCTTCCTTGTCTGTGCGCACCAGCATCGCGATCACCACGTTCCTTGCCGCCGCGCCGGAACACCACAGCTTCTGGCCCCGGATCACCCAGCCCTGGTCGCGCGGCTCGGCCCGCGTGCGCGTCGACGCCGCGTCGGAGCCGGCCTGGGGCTCGGAGATCGAGATCGAGAAACGCAGGTCTCCCCGCATGAACGCGGGAAGATAGCGCTCTTTCTGCTCCGGGGTGCCGAACTTGACGATGTTCATGCCGGTGAACGTCGCGACCATGAAAGCCGTCGCGAAGTCGAAGCCATAGCGCGCCAGTCCCTCGCACATCAATGCGTAGTCGAAGATCGTGCCGCCATCGCCGCCCTGGTCCTCGGGTATCAGCAGGCGCAGCCAGCCCAGCTTGGCCACTTTTTCATAGGCTTCGTAGGGATAGGCGCGGTCAATGTCGCACTTGCGCACATACTCGCGGCCGATCTCCTGCTCCATCACGCGCGCGACGGTGTCGCGCCACAAGACCTGCTCTTCGTTCAGGAAATCCATGTCGTTCTCTCGATGGAAAGATGGCAATGATCATTGGGCCGGCAGGCGCTGGCGCCGCACGAGCAGGCTGAACTCGCAACTCAGCACGGTTTCGTCGCGCTGGTTGACCGCGACGAGCTTCGTCGTCGCGATGCCGTGCCTCTCGCCTTTGTCGCGCAGGTTGATGATTTCGCTCTCGGCATGCAGGGTGTCGCCGATGAACGTAGGCTTGAGGAAACGCAGCTTGTCCACGCCGTAGAAGGCTTCGACGACGCTCGAATCGAAACCGAGCAACGCATTCACGACCACGAACACCAGGCCGCCCTGTACGACGCGCTGGCCGTAAAGAGATCGCTTGGAAAACTCCGCGTCCGCATGGATGGCCAGCCAGTTGCCGGTCAGGCCGCAGAAATTGACGACGTCCGTCTCGGTCATGGTGCGGCCGCCGGAGCGGCGGCGCTGGCCCAGGGACAGTTCGTCGAAAGGCTGGGTAATCATCGAATCCGGGCCTCCATTCGAGCGGATGGCCGAATTCTAGATTCTTATTTCGTTTTTAAAAGTCTAATTTCATTTTAATTATTTGATCGGCAGGTGAAAAAGCGTCCGGAGCAAGCCAATTCCGGCCAGACATGAGGCGCGTCATCGATACCAAACCATTGATATTTCTGGGAAATTCTCTGGAGCATCTCGCTTCCGCCGCGTCGAATCCCGCTTCGCGAGCGACACGCTAGGACTTTCCCTAGGTCATGGGCATGACGATGTCCCTGTCCGTGAACCCGCGCCGATGGACGCCCCCTTGTGTCGCCGCCCCGGACGCGCCCGGGTACTTCTGCATGAGTTTTTCGGGCTTGACCCTGGTCTAAGCAGACAATTAATATTTTAGAACAATCGGTCCAACATTTGGAATTTACGCGGTGCCGGGCCGGCGGATGCACTCGGTACACATGACAAGGACCACCCCACCATGACTCAACCCCTGCTTGGCAAGCTCCGCCACATCTCCCTTTCGGTGAAGGACATCGAAGAAACCGCACGCTTCTACGAACAGGCATTCGGCATGTTCCGCGTGCGCCAGTCCAACGTCGCCGTCATGATGTCCGACGGCGTGGTCAGCCTGGCCATCATCAGCTCGACCAAGAATCCCAACGCGGAAGAACGCGAGGGCCTTCATCACATGGGCTTCCTGATCGACGAGATGGAAAACGCCGCGGACCGGGTACTGGGCGCCGGCGCTCAGTACCACGGCCAGATCAACGGCGTGGGCAAGGGCCCGGCCACCGAGCGCAAGTACCGCGACCCGAACGGCATCGTGTTCGACATCGTCACGCGCGAGCACGCCGAGCGCGTCTGGTGCCTGCCGCAGATCGTGTAAGGAGAACCCCATGCCGAATCATCCCTACACGCTCGAACAGTTCTGCGAGAACACCCGCGCGACCCTGCGCCAGGATCCCGGCCGCGCCGGCCAGGAGCGCGTCTGCGCCGATTTCGAACGGCTGCTGCAATCGCCGGCCTTCGTCGACAAGTACTGCGCGCCGGAGCTCGAACGCAAGCTGTACCGCGTCCATACCGACCCCGAACTCGGTTTCGAGGTCCTGGTCCACCTGAACAAGGCGGCGCGCAAGTCCCCGCCCCACGACCATGGCGAATCCTGGGCGATCTATGGCCAGGTCACCCGGTGGGTGGATATCACCAACTACCGGCGCGTCGACGACGGCCGGCAGCCCGGCCGCGCCGACCTGACGCCGACCGAGTCCTTCCGGCTGGAACCGGGGCAGGCCCGGCTGTTCCCGCAAGGCGCCATCCACGCGATCGACTACCCCGACCAGGCCGTGTTCGCGCGCGTCACCGGACGCGACCTGGACGCCTTCCATCGCGACATGTTCGATCTCGAGACGGGAACGGTCACCCGCATGACTCCGCAGCGGGCGAGCTGACGTGGCGCCCCGCACCATGGAACAACCGACATGAACATGCCAGGACAGGAACGGATCGTGACCCCCGCCGAATTGCGGGCGCGCCTGCGGCGCGACGGGGAACTCGCCCTGGTCGACGTTCGCGAAGAACTTCCCTTCTCCCGCAGACACCTGCTGCAGGCGCGCTGCATCGCGCTGTCCCGGCTGGAGGTGCTGATGCCGCAGCGCATACCCCGCCGATCGACGCCCATCGTGCTGTGCGCCGACGCGGCGCTGAACCAACGGGCGCGCGGGCGGCTGGCCAGCCTCGGCTATACGGACGTCTCCGCCCTGGAAGGCGGGATCGAGGGCTGGGCCCGGGCCAGCCTGCCGGTCTTCAGCGGCGTCAACGTACCCAGCAAGGCCTTCGGCGAATTCGTCGAGCATGCCTATCGCACGCCCTCGATAGACGCGAAGGAACTGCAGCGCCTGCTCGACGCCCGTGCCAACGTGAAGGTATTCGACTCGCGTCCCTATGACGACTACACCGCCGAGACCATCCCCACATCCACCAGCGCGCCGGGCGCGGAACTGGCGTTCCGCGTTCCCGAGGCCATCGTGAACGACGACACGCTGGTGGTAGTCAACTGCGCCGGCCGCACCCGCAGCATCCTGGGGGCGCAATCCATCATCAACGCCGGCCTGCCGCAACACGTCGTTGCCTTGCGCAACGGCACCATGGGATGGCGCCTGGCGGGGCTGGCGGTGGAAACCGGCGCGGAACGCCGCCTGGCCGCGCCCTCGCCTCAAGCCGCGCAGGCCTCGCGCATGGCCGCGCAGCGCTTTGCCGACGCCGCCGGCGTACGCGAGGCCGACCTGCCCATGCTCCACCAATGGCTGGACGAGCGCGAGGCGCGCACGCTCTATGCGCTGGACGTACGCACGCCCGATGAAGCCGCGCGGGATCCGCTGCCCGGCACGCTGTCCGCCCCCGGCGGTCAACTGGTACAGGCAACCGATCTCTATGTCGGCACCCTGCAATCGCGCATTGTCCTGCTCGATCCGGAGCACACGCGGGCGCTGATGACGGGAGCCTGGCTGCGGTGCATGGGATGGCGCGACGTCTACGTGGCACCGCCGCACCGGGTCCGCGACATGGCCGCCCTGCTCGCGACGCGGCCGGCTCCGCTGCCGACGCCGGCCAGCCCGGGATTGGACGCCGCCGAGGCCCAGGCCTACATGCAGGCCATGGACGTGACGGTGCTGGACCTGTCCTGGAGCCGCCACTACAAGCGGCGCCACGTGCCGGGCGCCGTGTTCGCCTCGCGCAGCCACCTGGATGCGGCCCTGAATGCCCATGCCGGCAGCGCGGGCTACCTGCTGACCTGCGAGGACGGCCGCGTCTCGGGTTTCGCCCTGGCCGAGGCACAGGCCCTTACCAGAAAGCCTGTCCACTACCTGGCGGGCGGGATCGCGGCCTGGTCCGCGGCCGGCCTGCCGTTGACCAGCGACGAACAACACTGGTCGGTGGAACCCGAAGACGTCTGGCTGCGCCCCTTCGAAAGGTCGACCCAGACCCGCCAAGCCATGGACGAATACCTGTCGTGGGAAGTCGACCTGCTGGAACAGGCCCGCCTGGACGGCAGCCTGAACTTCCAGGCCTATGCGCTGCAGCGGCCCACCTGAGGCCGCGCGCCGTTCGCAAACGATAAGAAAACCGGAGACATCTCATGACACAGCAAAGACTCGGCAAGCCCGTCCTTGGCCTCACGGCGCTCGCACTGTCCTGCGCCGGCGGCCTGCCCACCACCCTGGCCGCGGACGCCACGTGGAAACCGGCCAAGCCCATCAAACTCATCGTCGCCTACCCCGCGGGCGGTCCGGTCGACCAGATGGCGCGCGCCTTCTCGAACGAAATGGCGAACGAACTCGGCCAGCCCGTCATCGTCGACAACCGCGGCGGCGCCAGCGGCGCGCTGGGCGCCAACTTCGTCCGCCGGGCGGAGCCCGACGGCTACACCATCAGCCTGATCATGGACGCCCACACCATCGTGCCCAGTCTGATGAAGGATGCCGGCTATCGCCCGCTGGAAGACTTCACCCCCATCGGCCTGGTCACGCGCGCGCCCATGGCCATCGGCGTCAACGCGCAGCGGCCCTACCAGACCTTCCGCGACGTCGCCGAAGCCGCCAGGGCCAAGCCCCGAAGCGCCAGCTATGGCGTCTCGCAGGGTACGCAGGGCAGCCTGGTCATGCTCCAGCTCCAGCGCCTGGGCAATTTCGAACTGCTCAACGTGCCCTACAAAGGCGCCGCGCCCGCGCTGCAGGATGCGCTGGGCGGACAGATAGACATGGTGGTCGGCTTTCCCAGCAAGGTCATGCCCTACATCCAGAGCAAACAGATGCGCGTACTGGCCGTCACCTCGAAAGAACGCTCGAAAGACCTTCCCGACATTCCCACACTGGGCGAGCAAGGCTTCGGCGAGATCGACTGGTCGGGCTGGATGGGACTGGCGGGGCCCGCCGGCATGCCGCCGGCCATCGTCCAGCGCTACAGCAGCGTCTTGAAGAAGGTACTGTCGGAACCCGCCGTGATCGAACGCTTCAATGCCGCGGGCATGCCGGTGGACTTCAGCGATCCGCCCACCTTCGCGAAATTCATGGCGTCCGAAACCGCCTACTGGAACAAGGTCATCGTGGATGGCAAGCTCGCCGCGTCCAACTGACCCGGAAAGAAAAGGCTTTCCCGTTCAGCCGGAAAAGCCCAGCGTCGCCGATATCGCCCGCGCGTGCTCCTGCAGCAACGCGATGATCCGCTTGGGCGGCGCCTTGGCCAACCGCACGGCCAGGCCCGTCACCCCTATCGCCGCCACGCACTCGCCCCCGGCATCGCGAATCGGCACGGAAATACCCATCACCCCCTCGGCCCACTCTTCGTTGTTGACCGCGTAGCCGTCGCGCCGGACCTTCGCCATGATCTTCTCCAGCTCGGCCCGCGTGGTCGGCGTGTTGGGACCGAAGCGGGGATACGGCTCGGCCAGCGAATCCAGCACGGATCCGGACGAAAACGCCAGCAACACCTTGCCCGAAGCCGTCGCATGCATGGGCGCCTGCCCACCCGTCTTCGCATTCACCCGGATGCGATGCGTACCCTCGACCACGTCCAGATACACGATGCTGTCCCGGTCCAGGGCGGCCAGATACGAGGTCTCGCCCAACTCGTCGCGCAGGGCCACCAGGGCCGGCCGGGCCAGCGATGCCACGTTGTAACGTTCCCGCACGCTGTTACCCAGAGTCCAGGTCTTGAGCGTGGGCATGTAGCTCGCATCCGGTGCCTGGCAGACATAGCCCAGGTGCATCAGCGTGTTGAGCAGGCGGTGGACGTTGCTTTTCTGAAGCCCGGTCTCGCGGGTCAGCTCGGACAGGCTCACCGGCCCGTCGTGCTGGCACAGGCGCTCGAACACCTGGAAGGCTTTGATGACTGTCTTATCCATTCGCGGTCTAGATTTTCGTGGGTACCGGCCTTGCGCGGCTGATCATAGCAAAGACACTCCGCTCGACCGCCGGCAGTGCGACAGGAAGTTGGCCACGGCGGCCGATGCTCCGCTACGCGGATGGACGACGTCGATACGCGTTTCCAGCAGCCGGCTGTTCCCCGCGATCGGCACCCGGACCACGCCGCGATGCCCGCTCGCCGCCGCCGACCCCGGAATCAGCGCGACGCCCAGGCGTCCGGCGACCAGCGCCATGATCGTGTAGATGTGCGCCGCCTCCTGGACGATGTTGGGCTGGAAGCCCGCTTCGATGCAGGCCCCGACGATCCGTTGATGGAAAGCGGGGACCCGGTCGGCGGAATAGGAGACGAACCGCTCGCGCGCCAGCGCCGATAACGGAATCGAACGCCGCGACGCGAGGGGATGGTCATCGGGCAGCACGGCGCACAGCCGGTCGACCAGGACGGTTTCGCCGTCCACCCCCGCGGCCAGCTCCACCGGCGGACTCAGCAGGCCGACGTCGGCGCGGCCGCTCGATACCAGGCCGGCCACGTCCACCGACACCCCCTCGACCAGGCGCAACCGGACGTCCGGATACTCCTCGGAAAAGCGGCCCAGCACCTCGGGCAGGAAACTCACCATCGCCGAGGTGATGAAGGCGACCCGTACCTCGCCCAGTTCGCCGCGGGCCGTCGCCTGGGTCAACTCGACGGACCGCCGCGCCTGGGCCAGCAGCAACGTTGCCTCCTTGAGCAGGACCGCTCCCGCCTCCGTCAAGCTGATCCCGACGGGAGAACGCTCGAACAACCGCACGTCCAGCTGGGCCTCCAGCTTGTGCATCGCCACGCTCAGAGGCGGCTGCGACATGTGGAGCATGTCGGCGGCACGCCGGAAGCTTCCGGACTCCGCCACCGCCACGAACTGGCGTAGCACCCGCAGATCGGGCAAGGCCGAGGGTATATCCATCGTGTATCACCATGCAGCTCAAAGATATTGGACGCATTACCCCCGGCATCTTACAGTCAACCCCACGTCACCGCCGTGCAACGAACCCGCCTGGAGAATTCATGGGCTCCCGATCTCTGCCCCCGGCATGGGGCCTGCTCTTGCTGAGCGCCCTTCCCTGCGCCGCCTCCGCGCAGACCTATCCCGACCGGCCCATCCGCCTGGTCGTCGCCACGCCTCCCGGCTCGACGCCGGACATCGGCGCGCGCCTGCTGGGACATTTCCTGGCGGAAGACCTCAAGCAGCCCGTGGTGGTCGAGAACAAACCCGGCGTGAACGGCATCCTGGCCGCGCGGGAAGTACTCAAGGCGCAGGCCGACGGCTACACCTTCCTGATCGCCCCGCAAAGCACCATGTCGGTCAGCCCGCACGTCTATCCCAGGCAGGCCGGCGCGTTTCCGACGTCGTTCGTCGCGGTGGGCCAGATCTATAGAACCGACTTCAGCCTGATCGTCAGCAACGCCTCGGGCCTGCGTTCGGTCAGCGACGTCATCGCCGCGGCCAGAAAGGCGCCCGGCAAGCTGACGGCGGCCTACGCCGCTCCCGGCAGCGCCTCCCATGTGTCGGCCGAACGCTTCAAGCAAGCCGCCGGCGTCGACATCTATACGGTCTCCTTCAACGGCAGCCCCGCCGCCGCACTGGCGGTAGCCTCCGGCGACGCGGACATGCTGTTCGAAACCATTCCATCCACCGAGTCGGTGGTTGCCACGGGCAGGGCGCGCCGAATCGCCATGACGGGACCCGCCAGGTTCGAACTCGCGCCGAACGTCCCCACGGTGGCCGAGTCCGGCCTTCCTGGATTCGTGGTGACGACCTGGGCCGGCCTCTTCGCCGCCAGGGACCTGCCCGCGGACAGGCTGGACCGGATCGCCGCGGCGGTGGCCAAGGCGCTGAAGAACCCCGAACTGGTGCGGAAGATCGCCGCCGCCGGCTTTTTGCCCGGCGAGGCATCGCCCGTGGAGTTCCAGAAATTGTGGATGGCCGAATCGGCCATGTGGAAAAAGACGGTGGATCACGCACCGGCATTGCAATTGGAGCGTTGAGCATGGATCTTGGAATCGCGGACAAAGTCGCTTTGGTCCTGGGTGGCGGAGGCGGCCTGGGAGGCGCCATCGCGCAGGCCTTGAGCCGCGAAGGCTGCCGCGTGGCGGTGGCCGATCTCAATCTGGAGGCGGCGCAGGCGGTGGCATCCGGCATCGCCGAACGAGGTGGAGAAGCCGTCGCGCTGCAATGGGATCTCGGCCGGCTCGACCAGCACGACGAGAAGCTCGCGAGGCTGGAATCGGCCCTCGGTCCCGTCGACATCCTGGTCAACAACTCCGGAGGGCCGAAGCCCTCCTCGACCCTGGAGGTTCCCGACGACGACTGGCGCCGCCATTTCGACGCCATGGTGCTGGCGCTGATGTCGCTGTCCCGGCGCATCGTGCCGGGCATGCGCGAACGCGGATGGGGCCGGGTCATTACCTCCACGTCGTCGGGCGTGGTCGCTCCCATCGCCAATCTGGCCGTCTCGAACGCGCTGCGCCTGAGCCTGGTCGGCTGGTCCAAGTCGCTGGCCAACGAAGTCGCTCGCGACGGCGTGACGGTCAACGTAACCGTCCCCGGACGCATCGCCACTTCTCGCGTGGCCGCCCTCGACCAGGCCCGGGCCGCCGCCTCGGGCCTCTCGACGGACCAGGTGTCGGCGGCCAGCCTCGCCAGCATCCCCGCCGGCCGCTATGGCGACCCTGGCGAATACGCGGACGCGGTCGCCTTCCTGGCCAGCGCGCGGGCCAGCTACATCACCGGCAGCGTCCTGCGCGTGGACGGCGGCCTGATTCCCAGCATCTAGACCAAGGAGCAGATTCATGACCATGATGAAAGAGCAACGCCGCACCCTGCGCGAGCGCTATGCCAAGGTCGACACGGCCAACGTGGCGGACGTGCTCGACGAACTGGGCCTGTTCGATCAGGGCCTGGCGCCGGAATTCCGCCAACTGAGCGGCACCGGCAAGCTGGCCGGCTGGGCCTTCACCATCCGCGGCCAGATGGTGCCCGGCCCCCAGGGGGGCGACGCGCAGAAAATGCGGGCGTGCCAGGAAATCTCGGACGACGAGGTCAGCGTCTGGAGCGGAGACGGCCGCGGCATCTGCTATTTCGGCGAACTCATCGCCATAGGCATGAAGGAACGCGGCTGCGTCGGCGCCCTGATCGACGGCGGCATCCGGGACCTGCACTGGCTCAACGCCATGCAATTCCCCATCTTCGCCACCTACCGCACGCCGGTCCAGTCCATCGGCCGCTGGCGCGTCACAGGCTGGCAGGAGAAGGTCTACCTGGCCGGGGCCACGGGCAACCTGGTCGCCGTGTCCCCCGGCGACTTCATCCTGGCCGATGCCGACGGCGCCATCGTCATCCCCGCGGCCCACGCCGAGAAGGTGCTGGTCGAGGCCGAGCGCCTGACCGAACAGGAGGCCCGCATCCGGCAGGAACTCGCCAACGGCCTGTCGCTGTCCGCCGCCCTGGAGAAGTATGGACACGTCTAGCGCGGACGAGGGCCGCATCCTGCCGGCGGACCGGCAAGCGCCCTTCGCGTTCCGGGTAAAGAAGATCTCCGCCTACGCCTGCCTCGCCCCCACGCCCGCCGTCGTCTCGTCTTTCGGCGCTCGCCGGGAGCGAGGCGCCCTGCTGGTCGCGCTCGAAGACGAGACCGGCCACGTCGGGTGGGGAGAAATCTGGTGCGGGATGCCGGCGGCCGGCGCCCTGCACCGCCTCGCGCTGCTGCGCGAATTCGTCGCCCCCTTTCTGGCGGGGCAGCTCGTGCGCGACATTCCGGCCTGCGTGCGGACACTGGCGACGCGGCTGGCACCCGTGGAAATCCTGGCGGGCGAACGCGGTCCCGTCTCGCAAGTCCTGGCCGGACTGGACAGCGCGCTCTGGGACTTGCGCGCAAGGGTGGCAGGCCTTCCGCTCCATGCGCTGCTGGGGACCGGCAGCCCCACCCTGCGCTGCTACGCCAGCGGCATCGCGCCCGACGCCTCCGAGGCGGTCCTGGACCGCCTGAGGTCCCAGGGGCACCGCGCCTTCAAGTTCAAGGCGGGTTTCGACGATGCCCGTACCCTGCCCCTGCTGGCGGACCAGCGTCGCCGGCTCATGCCGTCCGAGCGCATGATGATCGACGCGAACTGCGGCTGGACCCCGCGGTCCGCCCTCGCCGCCGTGCGCGAACTCCGGGAGGTCGAACTGGAATGGATAGAAGAGCCGATCCGGCCAGACTGCGCCGACGACGACTGGATGCGGCTGCGCGAGGTTGCCGCGACAGCGCTGGCGGGCGGCGAGAACCTGTTCAGCGCAGCGGAGTTCTCGCGCGCGTCCGCCTGGCTCGGCGTGGTCCAGCCCGACGTGGCGAAGTGGGGCGGCGTCTCGCAGGCATTACGCCTCGGGCGGGAGGTGGAACGCCGCGGCGGCCTGTTCTGCCCTCATTCGTTCGGGACCCACATCGCCGCGATGACATCCGCCCACGTATTGGCCGCCGTGGGCGGACGGGGCTACCTGGAACTCGATGTGAACGACAACCCCTTGCGAGCCAGCGCCAGCTACGCGGGCTGGATCGCCCGGGGATCGATCACGCTGCCGGACGCGCCCGGCATAGGCGTCGGCCTGGACGTCGCCGGCATTTCCGCCCATGTCCGGGACAGCTTCAGCATCGCGGCGGCGGGTGTAGCGTTCACCTGAAGCGGTATCGGCCGATCAGGCCGCCTGCACCCGTTGCAGGAACCCCCGTATCAGCGCGACCACTTCGTCCAGATGCGTTTCCAGCAACCAATGGCCGCCGTCCAGCAGGTGGAGTTCGGCATCCGGCAAGTCGCGCAGATAGGCACGGGCGGAGGCTTCAGGCATGTAGTGGTCCTGCGGCCCCCAGACAATCAATGTGGGCGGCTGGTGGTCCGCCAGGTATTGCCGGGCGCCGAACCGATCCCAAATTGGCTGCATTGACGGAGTTGGACTATCTATTGGCGGTCGATGACTTCAGTCGCATCGGCGCGCTGCGCCTGCACGGCCCGGACGGGGCCTGGCATCGAACAGTGCCCGAAGGCCGACGCACTACCCCACCGTTGATCGAGCTCGAACACATCTATCAAGCCAGCCGCGCTGTCGAGCGCGGGCAGGAGACGGCCGAAGACTTGCGATCGTGACGGCGCCGATGGCCGTATTCCATACCAGTCAGCCGCATCGTTGTTGCAGGCTTCGCGTGAGGAAGATCGCAGCTACACGGAAATCGCGGATGCCATCCGTTCCCACGGTCATGAACCTGCCCGGGATTTGCGCCAGCTATGGCGTCGCCTTGTATTCAACTTGTTGATTACGAACGTAGACGACCACTTGCAGAACCATGGTTTCCTTCATGTAGCGCATGGACTGTGGCGTCTTGCGCCCGCCTTCGACGTCAACCCTTTTCCGGACAAGGAACGGGAATCCAAGACCTGGCTGTCTGAAACAGATGGATGCTACGGCTGCGCTGCTGGGGCATTGAAAAGGGAGATTCCTATGTCCTCGGTGCCGCATTGCAATTGCAGGACGATCCGATCCGCATCGACGTGCCCCGTGATCGGAAGGGCAGTGACGGCCTGAAAGACTGGAGCGGGTGAAGGGAACATCATCGCGTTCCCAACTCGTTGATTGATAACGAGTTTTCCGCACTCGGCGAACCGAGATGGACATAATTATGGACTGAAAAACCACGCTTGGTCAACGCGCGCTCCGAGCAAGTCCAGTGCGAGCCATGGACAGCCAGCAGTAGACAATGTACCCGAGCGCTCAACGTCACGAGGCCGGTTCATCTCCCTTTGGCAGGAACTCCTCGCGGGCGCGCTGCAGAAACCGCTTCATGGGCTCAGAGCGTTCGGCGCTGCGGCGCAGCAGGTAGGTGGACAGCATGGGCGGCGTGCCGGCCAAGGGGCGAACGGTTATGTCGGGGCGGTTCAGGGTCTGCACCTGCGAGGCAATGGCGAAACCTAGGCCATAACCGGCACCGACCAGAGTCAGCATCACGCCTAGGCTCGTCACCTGATCTACCAGCTTGAGCGGCTTGGACGCACCTTGAAGCACCGCCTGGATCTGGTGGTGGCAGCCCGATCCCGCGTCCGGATGGCACAGTACCAACGGAAACTTCAAGGCTTCATCCAATGGCACTTCCGCGTGCGCCAACAAGGGGTGGCGCACGGGCACGATCACCGACAGAGGATCGGTCCACACGGGCTCGGCGACAAGGCCTTCGCTCACCGCGTCCGACAGCGCAAAGCCGATGTCCAGCAGATCGTTGTGCGGGCCCTTGAGCTGCTGCGCGAAAGGCAGCTCGAAGACGCGAATCTCCAGTTCGGGCTCTTCCTCGCGGCTGCGCGCCAGCAAGGTGGCAATGTGGGGCTGCGCCAAGCTGTCGCAGATGGCGATGCGCAGATAACCCTGATAGCCCTGCGCCGCCGCCTTTGCGGCACTCACCGCCTGCTCCACGGTGGCCAGCACACGCCGGCACTCACCGAGGAACACTTGACCGGCCCAGGTCAGTCGCGTCTGGTGCGCGCTGCGGTCGAACAACTGCACGCCGAGCGTGGCTTCGAGATTGCGCATTGCGCGCGACACAGGCGATTGTTCTACGCCAAGGCGCTCGGCCGCTCGCGCGAAATGCAGTTCTTCCGCGACCGCAACGAAATAGCGCAGTAGTCTGAGTTCCAATGCGGCCTCCTGTTTGCCTCGTTCCTGGCCTGCGTCCACCTCATGCGGATTGCGCCTCGCTTTCTCCTTCGATGATTGGCAAGAGGTTCCGGCGTCGCATGCTTGCCTATTCGGATAGGCAGATCGCATCCGAAAATTACGGAGGTTGAGGCGGAACGCTACCTGGCCGAAGACCTGAGAACCTCAATCGCCGCGACGCTGCACTACCGCCTGATCCACAGGTTCAGTTCAATCAATTGCCGGGTTGCAGCTCCACACGCACCTCGCGCGATTTGCCGGCCCGTTCCACTGACAAGACCACCACATCGCCGACCTTCCTGTCGTCTAGCCGCGCGAGCAGCTTGGCCACATCGTCCGTCGCCTTGCCATCAACATCGATGATGCGGTCGCCCGGCACGATGCCTTGCGGCGTGACTTCGACACCCACGAGGCCGGCCTTGTGCGCTGCCGAACCAGGGGTAACACGCAACACGAACACGCCCTTGCTTCCAGTCAGCGCCAGCAGGCGCTGATTGAGCTGTTCGTCCACCTCAATGCCCAGCGCCGGACGGATGTACTTACCGGACTTGATGAGTTGCGGCACTACCCGCATGACGGTGTCCACCGGCACGGCAAAACCGATCCCGGCCGAGGCGCCGGAGGGACTGTAGATCGCCGTGTTGATGCCGATAAGCCGCCCTGCCGAATCGAGCAGGGGGCCGCCCGAGTTGCCGGGGTTAATGGCGGCGTCGGTCTGGACCAGGTGATCAATTGTCGGGCCGCCCGCTTCTCCCGGTAACGAGCGGTCGAGCGCGGAGACGATGCCGGTGGTGAGCGTCCAGTCCAGGCCAAAGGGGTTGCCGATAGCAAACACCTTCTGTCCCACCTTGAGGTCGGTGCTGGTGCCGACAGGCACGGCAGGCGGGCGTTTGAAGCCGACGCCGATCTTGAGTACGGCGATGTCGTGCGCTGGGCTCGCCCCCACCAGCGCGGCCTGGTAGTCGCGGCCGTCGGCAAGCTTGACGGTGGCTTCGGACGCGCCCTGGATGACGTGGAAGTTGGTGACGACATGGCCGGCGTCGTCCCAAATGAAGCCCGATCCCGTGCCACGGGGCACGGAGAAGACATTGCGCGTCCAGACGTCGCGCACCAGCTGCGCGGTGGTTATGTAGACCACCGAGGCGCGTGATTTTTCGAACAGTTCGATGGTGGCCTTTTCGTCCGCCGCCAAGTCGCCGCGCGCCGTCACGGTGCGCTCTGCCGCCTCGCGCGGACTGAACCATGCCTCGATGGCGGGCAGGAACTGCCACAGCAGCATGAGCGCAGCAATGCAGGCGGTGATGAAGAGCCAGCGCCGGATGAAGGGATCCGGTGCGGGGCGTGGATACGGGTTAGGGTAGGCCATGAGAAGTCTCCTGTTGATAGGCAATCAGCGCCATAGCCCGCTCGGGCGCCAGCGCGGCGGGCGCGGCGTCACAGCGGATTCCGGCAAGAAATGGGGCGCGTGAAACGGCAAGGCTGTTGCTGGTCCAGGCGCCAACGTCAGCAGGCGTGAGATACGATCTTGCGTTGCCGGATGGGTGCGCAACCAGGAAGGCTCGGGATTGCCCCATCCCGGCCACAGCCAGGCACGCCAGGAGCGGCTGACCCGCTCGATCTTCGCCAGCGCGGACGCCAGCCCTTGCGGGTCGCCGGTCAGTTCCGCCGCGAGGCGGTCGGCGTCGAACTCACGCACGCGAGACAAACCGAGCTGTGCGAGCAGGGCCAGCTGGGGCGAGGCGGCCAGCAGAAGCAGTCCAGGCCAATTGACCGCCACCGCGCCGGCCAGCAGTGCGGGCAAGCTGAACACAATAGCGATCTGTCCGACCATCGCCAGCAGGCTCGTGAGGCGACTGACGGAATCCGCCAGCCCCATGACACGCAGATCCTCATTGGCGATGTGCGCGACCTCGTGCGCGAGCACGCCCGCCAGTTCGCGCGGACTCAGGTTGCGCAGCAGGCCATCGGTGAGGGCGATCGATGCATGCTGCTTCGAGCCGATAGCGAAGGCGTTGACGACGGCACTGGGCACGTAGTGCGGCACCGGCGTGGCGGACAAACCGGCACGGGCGGACAGTTCGCGCAACATGGCCCAAATCTCGGGGGCTTCGTGCGGGTGCAGTGCCCGCGCGCGATACAGGCGCAGGGTCAGCGCCGACGCGGCTGCCGGCTCCAGCAGCAGCGCGCCTGCAACTGCAGACAGCGCGAGCCAAGAGCCGCCTTCGCCGAACAGCAGGCTCCCCGTAGCGGACGCGATCCCGACCAGGGTCAGGGCCAGCAGCCCGGTCTGCAAGCGGTTGAGCCAGCGATGTTGCAACCACGCAGCGCGCAGGTCACTAGGATGATGACGATTCATGCCCAGATGTCTCGGCGACGCGGTCGTCGCGATCGCGCAGCAGCCAGTAAGTGGTACCAAGCGCCAGTGTGGCGCCTGCCAGCGCGGCGATTTTGGCGGGACTCGTGTCGGGGTCAAGGACCACGAACTTGCGTGCCAGCGCGATCAGGCCGATGAGGATCACGGTCTTGACCTGGATGATGCTGTCCCGACGCAGCGCCACGCGCACGATGGAATGCTTGAACTCCATCGCAATCAAAAGCGTCATGATCATGCCGAACACGCTCTGGAACACCTTGTGGTCCAGGGGATTGAAGGCATCGAGGACCAGCAGCGTGAAGACGATAGAGATGAGCTGGAGAAGCGACACCACGATGATGACGGCAATCACCGCCGACAGCACGAGCGCGATGACCCGCTCAAAGCGCTCGTAAAAACTCATGATGGCCCATTGGTCACGCAAGACCTGAAGTGGGTTGAGGCGTGTTGATTTCATGAAGATGGACTCCCTGCGAAATTGCCGCTGTCGGGACGATGGCGCATTGCACTGATGTTTCGTTCGACTATCTCGGCCGGCATGTCCAGCGCCGACATTACCTGTTCCGTCAGCCCAAGGGCTGCGGCAAAGGACTGCTGATAACCCAGCAAGGTGGGTACTCTGAACGCAGCCGTCACCACGGCCGCCACACTGCACCCCACTAGCAATATCAGCGTGACGCTCAGCAGGCTCTGCATCGATCAGCGCCCAACCTGCGCCTTTGCCCAGCGCACGATGTCCTGCGCGCCCATGGCGCCCGCCTGACGCCCGATCTCCCGCCCACCTTGGAACAGGGCCAGCGTCGGAATGCTGCGGATACCGAACTGCGCGGCCAGGTGCGGCTCAGCCTCGGTGTTCACCTTCGCCAGCCTGATCCTGGGTTCGAGCTGGCGCGCCGCTTGCTGAAACTGCGGTGCCATCATCTTGCAAGGCCCGCACCACGGCGCCCAGAAATCGACAAGCAAAGGAAGATCGCTGCGCTCCACGTGGCGCCCGAATGTCGCCGTGGTCAACTCGATGGGCTCGCCCATGAACAAGGGCTGCTGGCAGCGGCCACAGTTAGGTTGATCCGCGAGCTTGGCGGCCGGCACACGGTTGATGGACTGGCAATGCGGGCAGACGATGTGAAGGTGTTCGCTCATGGTGTGGCCCCTTGGGATGTAGAGAGTGAGGTTTCGGACTGGGGGGGCGCCGACTCGCGGGATTCGGACTTCAGCCCCTGGGTCAGCTGACGGATGCCGTTTTCGTCCAGGGTTTCCCGCGCCAGCAGTTCGCGCGCGCAGCGCTCCAGCACCGCGCGGTTGGTATCGAGAATCCGGTAGGCGCGCTCGAACACGCCCATCACGATGTCGCGGATCGCCTGATCGATGCGCGCCTGGGTGGATTCCGCCACCCGGCAACCACCTTGAGCCAGCTCGGGGACGTCGAGAAAACGCGGCCGCTGCGCCTCAAACGCGATGTAGCCGAGCCCCTCGTCCATGCCAAAGCGGGTGATCATGTCGCGCGCGATGTCGGTGGCCCGCGCCAGATCGTCTGCGGCACCGGTCGACAGTTCGCCAAACACCAACTTCTCTGCGGCGCGCCCGCCCAACAGTACGGCGATCTTGTGCTCCAGATCGGCGCGCGTCATCAGGAACCGGTCCTCGGTGGGGCGTTGCAGCGTGTAGCCCAGTGCGCCGATGCCGCGCGGAATGATCGATATCTTGTGTACCGGGTCTGTGCCTGGTAGCGCCAGCGCCACCAAGGCATGGCCCATCTCGTGATAGGCCACCGTCTCGCGCTCCTTCGGGTTGAGGACACGGTTGCGCTTCTCCAAGCCGGCGACGATGCGCTCGATCGCTGCAGTGAAGTCCTGCAGCTCGACCGCACGGGCCTTGCGCCGGGTGGCAGCCAGCGCCGCTTCGTTAACCAGGTTGGCTAGGTCGGCACCAGAAAAGCCGGTCGTCAACGCCGCGACTTGTTCGAGATCGACATCACTGGCCAGGGTAACCTTCTTGACGTGCACCTTCAGGATATCGAGACGGCCTTTCTTATCGGGGCGGTCCACCAGCACCTGGCGGTCGAAGCGACCGGCGCGCAAAAGCGCCTGATCGAGAATTTCAGGCCGGTTGGTGGCGGCGAGAATGATGAGCCCCACTGAACTGTCGAAACCATCCATCTCGGTCAGGAGCTGGTTGAGCGTTTGCTCGCGCTCGTCGTGGCCGCTGATGGGGCCTCCGACGCCGCGCGCACGGCCCAGCGCGTCGAGTTCGTCGATGAAGATGATGGCCGGCGCCTGCGCGCGGGCCTGCTCGAACAGGTCGCGCACGCGCGCCGCCCCCACGCCGACGAACATCTCGACGAACTCCGAGCCGGAGATGGAAAAGAATGGCACCCCGGCTTCGCCCGCGACGGCTTTGGCGAGCAAGGTCTTGCCGGTGCCGGGTGGCCCTACCAGCAGCACACCTTTCGGGATGCGCGCCCCGAGACGACCGTAGTCATGCGGGTTCTTCAGAAAGTCGACGATCTCGACCAGTTCGGCCTTGGCTTCGTCGACGCCCGCGACATCGGCGAAGGTGACGCCCATGTTCTTCTCCATGAACACCTTGGCGCGACTCTTGCCGATGCTCAGGAAACCACCCATGCCCTGCTTCTCGGCGAAGCGGCGGAACAGGAAGAACCAGACGCCGAAGAAGGCCACGGCCGGCAGAATCCAGGAGAGCACATCACGCAGCCAGGTGCTTTCCACCACTCGCGCGTAGGACACATCGTATTTCGACAGCTGCTCGGCCAGGTCGGGTTCGACGCGGGTGGCCACGATGGTGGTCTTGCCCCGGCTGTCCGGCGATTTCAGGCGCCCGGTGACCGTGCGGTCCGACACCAGCACTTCGGCGACGCGCCCCTCGGCCAGCGCCTTCTCGAATTCGCTGTAGGGCACGGGCTCGACGGTCTTGGCCGCCTGCCAGTAGTTCTGCAGCGTCAGCAGCAACAGGCCGGCGACGATCCAGTAGCCAATGTTCCATTGATCTTTCTTTTCCATGGGCAATGTTCCTCGCAAGTCGTGTCGCTAGAGAATGGGGGTGAACAGACGGGCCACCCCGTCGCGCAAGCGGATGGCCAGCGGGCGGGCGCGCAACGCCATCGCCGATATCTCGTCCGCCGCATCACGGGCGGCATCAAAAAGGGATGACAGCCGCGTAGACAACGCGGTGTCGTACACCTCCACATTGAACTCGAAGTTCAGGCGCAAACTGCGCGCATCCCAATTGGCCGAACCCAGGCAGCACCACGCTCCGTCTACCAGCATCAGCTTGCTGTGGTCGAACGGGCCAGGCCGTTCGAAGATGCGCACACCGTGCTCCAGCGCCTGCCAGTAGTGGGCGCGCGCGGCCCATTGCACCGTGGGATGGTCACCGTTCGCAGGCGTCAGCACGTCGACACGCACGCCGCGCAACGCAGCCGTGCTTAGCGCCGCGATCATCGGCTGATCGGGGACGAAGTAAGGTGTCCAGATGCGCACCGAATGCTTCGCCGCGCTCAAAGCGCCCATGAAGGTCCAGCGCATCCGGTCCAGGGCCTCATCGGGACCGGCCTCGATGCCGCGCGCCCAAGAGGTTCCTTGCTCATCAGCCATTGCGGGAGATTCGCGCCAGAAACCCTTGCTGAGCCGCTCGCCCGTGGTATCGCACCAATCATCGGTGAAGCTCCGCATCAGATGCTCTACCACCGGCCCGCGCAGACGAAAGTGTAAATCGTGACAGGCCTGGCCCGGCGCATCGGGCCGCCAATACGGGCTGAAGATGTTCATGCCGCCGGTAAAACCCGTCTTGCCATCGATCACCAGCAGCTTGCGGTGATTGCGCAGATGCGCGCCATGCAGGCGCGCGGGAATCAACGTCGGGTTGAACGTCGCCGCCGGCACGCCGGCGCGCTGCAAGGCGCGGTAGGCGCTGCGGGGCGTCCAGCGGGCATACACGTCGTCGATCAGCACCCGCACTTGCACGCCGCGCGCATGAGCCCGGCTCAGCGCATCGACGAACTGCGCCCCGATGCCTTGGCCGTCGAAGATGTACGAAGCCAGCGCGACGCTGTGCCGCGCCGATTCGATGGCAGCGAGCATGGCCGGGTAGGCCTGCTCGCCATCGATGAGCGGCTCGATGCGGTTGCCGCTGGTCAGCGACTGGCCGGTGGCGCGTCCCACCAGGTGCGCCAGGCCGGCAAGCGGCGGCGATACGGGCTCGGGCACCGTGGGCGAGAGGTCCTGCCGAACAGCAGGATCTGCCCCCGGGAAGAGCCGCCGCGCCCGCCGCTGGTAACGGTTGATGCCGAACAGCCCATACAGCAGCGAACCGCCCAGCGGCAACAGCGCGATCAGCAGCACCCACAGCGTGGCCGATCGAGGGTCACGCTTGTAGATGACCGCGTGCCCCGCTGTGGGGATATCGACCGCGAGCGACACGAGGGTGGCTGCCCATGTCAGCCCGTTGGGGTCGGACACGACAGCCCCCATCGCTCAAGATTCGCCGCCCGCTGACTTCTTCTTGCGCGCAGGCTTGCTCTCGTCGCTCGGCGGCGCCTCGGCCACGTTCGCGGCAACGGGCTTCTCATGCTCGGCCGGCTTCGCGGGCGGCTCCTTGCGCTCGAAGACCACCCGTTCGGCCTTGTCATCCCAACGGGCGCTGGCGTGATCGGCCTTGCCGATGCCACCACCGAGCATCTCGCGTGCCAGCGCGGTTTCCAGCTCGCTGCGGATCAGCCGCTTGAGCTCGCGCGCGCCGAACTCGGGTTTGTAGCCTTCCTCCGCGAAGTGATCGATCAAGGTCTGATCGAAGGTCAGCGTCACGCCCTGGCTGGCGGCGTTGCGGGCCACACGATCGAGTTGCAGGCCGACGATATGGCGGATCTCCTCCCTGCCCAGCGCATGGAAGACGATGATCTCGTCGATGCGGTTGAGGAACTCGGGGCGGAAGTGTCCGCGCAGCACGTCCATCACCTCGGACTTGGTCTTCTCGTATTCCTCGCCGGCGGCGCCACGGGCCTTCAGCCGACGCTGGATGATGTCCGAGCCCAAGTTCGAGGTGGCGATGATGATGGTATTGGTGAAATCCACCACCCGGCCCTTGCCGTCGGTGAGCCGCCCGTCGTCGAACACCTGCAGCAGGATGTTGTAGACGTCGGGGTGAGCCTTCTCGATCTCGTCCAGCAGCAACACGCTGTAGGGTTTGCGCCGCACCTTCTCGGTGAGCTGGCCACCCTCGTCGTAGCCGACGTAACCCGGAGGCGCCCCCACCAGGCGTGCCACGGTATGGCGTTCCCCGTACTCGGACATGTCGATGCGCAGCAGCGCACCTTCATCGCCATAGATGGACTCGGCCAGCGCCTTGGCGAGCTCGGTCTTGCCCACGCCGGTCGGCCCGAGGAACAGAAAAGTCGCCACCGGCTTGCTGCCTTCGCGCAGGCCCGCGCGCGACAACCGCACGGCATCGGCCACCGCGCGCACCGCTTCGTCCTGGCCCACGAGGCGCTCGTGCAGCCGCTGCTCCAGATGCAGCAGCTTCTCGCGTTCTTCCACCGTCAGCTCGTTGACCGGAATGCCGGTCAGGCGCGAGACGATCTGCGCGACATGCTCGGCTTTGACTTCGGCACTGCCCGAGGCGCGCTCGCGTTCCCATTCCTCGACAAGCTTCTTGAGTTCGGCCTCTTTGGCCTCGATGTGCTTGCCCAGCTCGGCGGCCTTGTCGTATTGCTTGCGCGAGGCCACATAGTCCTGCTCACGCCGCAGCTGGTGCAGTTCGGACTCCAGCTCCTGCACCGCCACCGGGCGGGCCGTGGCCGACAGCTTCACGCGTGCGGCAGCCTGGTCGAGCAGGTCGATGGCCTTGTCCGGCAAAAAGCGCGCGGTGATGTAGCGGTCCGACAACTCGGCGGCGGCGATGATCGCATCCTCGGTGATGCTGACCTTGTGGTGCGCCTCGAAGGTGTCGCGCAGGCCGCGCAGGATCATCATGGTCTGCGCCACGGTCGGCTCGGGCACCATCACCGGCTGGAAGCGACGCTCCAGCGCGGCGTCCTTCTCGATGTACTTCTGATACTCGTTGAGCGTGGTGGCGCCGATCAGGTTCAGTTCGCCGCGCGCCATCATCGGCTTGAACACGTTGGCCACGTCCAGCCCGCCTTCGCCGCCACCCTGGCCGGCACCGACGATGGTGTGCACCTCGTCGATGAAGAGAATCAGCTCCCCCTGGTGCTCGGTCACTTCCTTGAGCACCTTCTGCACGCGCTCCTCGAACTCGCCGCGGTACTTGGCGCCGGCCACCATGGCATTGATGTTGAGTTCCACCAGGCGCTTGTCGCGCAGCGTCTCGGGCACTTCGCCGGCGACCATGCGCTGCGCCAGCCCTTCGACGATGGCGGTCTTGCCGACGCCGGGCTCGCCGATCAGCACCGGGTTGTTCTTCTTGCGCCGGGCCAGCACTTCGATGGTCGTCTCGATCTCCTGCGCGCGGCCGATGACCGGATCGAGCTTGCCCTCGCGCGCCATCTTGGTGAGGTCGCGCGAATACTTGTCGAGTTCCGGCGTGTTGGTCGGCGTCTCGGCGCGGCCATCCTCGGCCCCTTTGCCGACCACCTTGCCTACCTGCTGGCGCAGCGCTTGCGGCGTGAGGCCGTAACGGCGCAGCAGGTTGGCCGCCAAACCTTCGCCTTCCTCGGCGAGCCCGATCAGGAAATGCTCCGGCCCGACATAAGAGTGGCCGAGCTCGTTGGAGGCCACGAAAGCACGGCTGAGCGCGTCCTTGACCCGGGGCGACACGCCGATCTCGCCCTCGAACGGCTTATCGCCGCGCTTGGCTTCGGATTCGATCTGGCGCTTGAGGTCATCGACCTTGATCTTGAACTGCCCCAGGATGGTCTTGACCACGTCGCTGTCGGATAGCGCCAGCAGCAGGTGTTCGGTATCGACTTCGGCGCGCCCGAACTCTGCAGCGTGTCGGGCGGCCTCCTGCAATAGGGCCTCGGACTGTTCGCTGATACGGCTGGCGAGCCCACTGCCGCGACGGCGCGCGGTGCCCGTACCGGCCGGGGCGGGTTCGCCGAACGAGGCATCGACGACCTCGTCGGTATCGGCCGCCATGGGCGGTGCGTCGTCACCGATGCGGAAGAAGTCGCTGCCAAGGAAGTCTTCGAACAGCCCGCTGCGCGAGCCGAACAAGGCTTCCAGCGGTGAGACGGTGCGCTTTTGCTGGCGCACCAGTTGGCGATAGTGATCGTCACACAACAGCATGGTGCTGTGGCGACCATTGAGATTGGCTTCCACCCGCACCGTGGCGGGCTGGCCGCAGACTTGGCATTGTTTTCTGGCCATGCTGATGCTCCTGTAAAGATTGATCTGACGAGGCACCGCCGATCACGGTGCCTCATCTCTTTGTGGTTTTTGAGAAAAACGCGCTGCCCCGCGTCAGCCGTTGATCGGGATCGAGCGCCCCTGCTTGGGCGTACTGGCCTCGCGCTTGTCCATCGTGATCGTGAGCACGCCGTTCTTGAATGCGGCCTTGATCGATTCCTGGTTGGCGTTGTCAGGCAGGTTCAGGACACGCTGGAAACTGCCGTAGGAGCGTTCGACGCGATGGAAGCCACCCTCCTTCTTTTCCTGCTCCTGGCGCTTCTCGCCCCGTACCATCAGCACGTCGTTGTCGAGCGTGATCTGGATGTCTTTTTCCTCGACGCCGGGAACCTCCAAAGAAATCTTGTACTGCTTGTCGGTTTCCTGGATGTCAAGTGCCGGCTTCAGCAGGCCCGGCCAGTCCGACGGCCATCGCGGCATGGCCAGCGCAGGAAAGCCGAAGCCTCGAAATGCATCGTCAAAGAGGCGGTCGATCTCGCGATGCAATTGCAGGATGGGACTGACGGGCCCACCCGCCACCGGCAGGTCATTGCGCTGCACCGGCAGCGAGGCAGTGCTCTGTTGTTCTTCCTGCTCCTTCTTGAACCAGTTCCAGGGAGCCAATTTCTTGAAATCAATGTCCATGTCACACCTCCAGAAGAAAAATTGAAGACTCTCGCTCACTCCGTTTGCCTGCGGCGACGGACAGCGCGCCCAGACGACACGGAGTGTTCCGCTGACTTTGGCTGCTCATCTGTGCGTATCACCTCCTTCTTTCTGCCTGCTTGGATCTGATCATTGATCCATCGATCGATTTCACTTTGACGAAACCGCCACGTCCCGCCGACCTTGAAGGCCGGAATCTCCCCGTGCGAGGCGAGCCGGTAAAGCGTCCGCTTGCCGACTTTCAAGTAGGCAGTCAACTCGTCGAGTGTGAAGATCGCCTGCTGGCGCGCTGTCATACCACCCCCACAAGTTCCGTCGTCACGCGGCCTCGCCTGAGGAAATTCTTGCAAGACTTTGCAAGATATTGCGCCTAACATGCCGAAAGTCAAGAGTCACAATCCAGCGACCTGCTGGCCGATTGATGTGACTCAATCGTAAGCAGCCAGGAAACAAATGTTGGCTGCCACCGCGATGGTGCTCCCCAAGTCATCAATCTGCAGCCATGTGAAAGGGGAATGCCCAGGCACAGCATGCGCAGGCTCTCGAAATCCAGACGCAAGCCGCACTCGACGACATGTTGCTGCAATCTCTTGAGGGCTGGCGCGCCGAAGTCCTGGGCGACCACCAGCTCACGGTGGAATCCTGCGACAACCGCGAACAGGACGTGCGCAATGGCTTGCAGGCGCGCATCGATGCCGAAGACAAGCGTCTCTCACGCCTGACCGAACGCATCATCAACGCCATGCGCGGTTTTAAGGAGGCCTTCAAGGCAGAGACCGCCGAGATCGACATCAGCCTGGCCGCGCTGCCCGAGTTCGAGCGCTTGATGAAGGATTTGCAGCACGACGACCTGCCGCGCTTCGAAGCGCGTTTCAAGGAACTGCTCAACGTCAATACCATCAACGAGATCGCCAATTTCAACGCCCAGCTCGCGCGCGAGCGTGAAACGATCAAGGAGCGGGTCGATGTCATCAACCAATCCTTGCAGGTGATCGACTACAACCCCGGACGCTACATCCGGTTGCTGGCGCAACCCAGCCCCGATGCGGAGATCCGCGACTTCCTGCAGGATCTGCGTGCCTGCACCGAAGGAGCGCTGAGCGGCTCGGAAGACGAACAGTATTCCGAGACCAAATTTCTGCAGGTCAAAGCCATCATCGACCGCTTCCGGGGGCGCGAGGGACTGGCCGAGATCGACCGGCGCTGGATGCAGAAGGTGACCGACGTGCGCAACGGCTTCCTGTTTTCCGCCAGCGAGCGCTGGCGCGAGGACGATGCCGAGCACGAACACTACTCCGACTCCGGCGGCAAATCCGGCGGGCAGAAGGAGAAGCTGGCCTATACCGTGCTGGCCGCCAGCCTGGCCTACCAGTTCGGCCTGGAATGGGGGGCGGTGCGCTCGCGCTCGTTCCGTTTTGTCGTGATCGACGAAGCCTTCGGGCACGGCTCGGATGAATCGGCCCAGTATGGGCTGGAACTGTTCCGCCAGCTCAACCTGCAACTGCTGATCATTACGCCGCTGCAAAAGATCCACATCATCGAGCCCTACGTGTCCAGCGTCGGCTTCGTGCACAACGAAGGCGGCCGCGAGTCGCGGCTGCGCAACCTGAGCATTGAAGAGTATCGTGCGCAGAAGGCTGCTGCCACGGGAGCCGCCCCATGACCTGGAGCCAGCCCACCGATCTGCGCACGCAGGTCGAACGGCTGTGGCAGCGCGGCGAACTGCTGCGTACCGTGGTCGGCGGTGACACACTGAATTGGCCATTGCGGCTGTCGCTGAAGTCGCCGTCCGCCGCCGATCTCAGCAACCGTTTCGATGCCGTGCGCGGCTGGGTGCGGGAGATCAGCGCCATGCCGCGCGTGCGCATCGAATGGCGCGAGTGGATGCACCGGGTGCAGGGCCGGCAGCGCCTGCCGGACACGCTGTGGATCGATACGTTGGACGATGCACTGGCGATGATCGGCAAGACCGGCGATGCCCGCCGGTTCCAGGCGCTCTGGCAGCAAACTGCCGAAGCGCAACCCACACTGCTGGCATGGCTGCAAAGATCGCCGTTGCAGACTTTGGCGCTGGCCGAACACTGGCCACGCCTGCTGGCCGTGGTGGCCTGGGTGCAAGCCCATCCGCGCCCAGGCGTCTATCTTCGGCAGGTTGACGCGCCGGGCGTGGACAGCAAATTCATCGAAGCCCATCGCGGTACGCTGGCTCAGTGGCTGGATCTGGCTTTGCCGACGGAAGCCATCGACCACGCTGCTACCGGGATGGCCGGGTTTGCCCGTCGCTACGGTTTTCTGGAGAAGCCCGTTCGCATCCGCCTGCGCTTGCTCGATCCGCAACTGCCCCAGCTTCCCGGCTGCACCGGACTGACCGACATCACCCTGGATGAGGATAGCTTCGCCACGCTCACCTTGCCTGCGCAGCGTGTGTTCATCACCGAAAACGAGGTGAACTTCCTAGCGTTCCCACCGGTCTCCAGTGCCATCGTCGTGTTCGGTGCCGGCTATGGCTGGGGAGCGCTCGCCCGAGCCAACTGGCTGCATCGCGCCTCTCTGCACTACTGGGGAGACATCGATACCCATGGCTTTGCCATTCTGGACAGCCTGCGCAAGTATTTCCCGCTAGCCGCTTCGTTCCTCATGGACCGCTCCACCCTGATGGCCCACGCACTTCAATGGGGTGACGAGCCCCTCGACAAACGCCATACGTTGCCCTTGTCCCGACTGGTCGATGAGGAGGCCGCTCTCTACGACGACTTGCGTCATGACCGAATCCGGCCACAGCTGCGGCTGGAACAGGAACGCATCAGCTATCGCTGGCTATGCGCGGCGTTGGCGACAACAGTCCAGGACGATTCTCGGCCGTAGCGGTATGTCCTGCCGATGTCGTCAGGGCGTGGTCGATTCGACGAACGCCGGCTCGAAATCCAGCAGGTCGGTACCGCGCATGCCCAATCCCCGGGCCACTGCACGCCAGCCCGCCACGGCCTGGGCCACTTCGTTCCAGATCGCCTGCGCTTGCGCAGCATCCAGCCTGAAATACGACGCGGCGGCCATCAGCATGTCACGGCTGTCGATGACGCCGGTGTCCTCGGTCAGCCAGGTCTTGCTCTCGCGACGGTCGCCCGGCATCGGGTTCAGGTCGAAGGCCGGCGACAGGCGCCAGCCGCGCCGGCGCGCGTCGTAGAGGAAGCCGGTGTTGCGCAGGTGGTCGTCGGTATTGCAGATCAGGAAATTGAGGACCAGCCGCCGCCACAGCTCATGGATGTCGGCGATCGGATCGGCGCCCGACTGAAGCAGCACATCCACCAGTTCGGTGTAGGCATGCGTCGCATCGCGGCCATCGGACTGGAGCATCGTCGCGGCCGACACGTAGGGGATGCGAGCGCCGTCGTCGGTGCGGTCGAAACGCCGGATGACGGCGACCGCCGTGCCGCCGATCATTTCCACGCGGGCCGGCGCCGCGCGGATGCCGGCCCTGGCCGCCAGTTGCATGGCCAGCACTTCGCCCCGGATCACGTCGCGCCGGTCCGCCTGGCTGGGAAACTTGCCGACCGCCAGGCGTCCGTCAGCGTCCCGCACCGTGGACTTCGGCCGGGCACCACCCAGCGACGTGCCTTGCCCCAGCAGGTAGCGCAGGTCCTGCGCACTTTCCGTTCCGTCTTCCAGGGCGCGGGCCGCGTGGAGCACCTTCTCCAGTTCCACCAGTGGCGGTACGTGCCGGTTCGCTCCTCCGGCGCGCAGGTAGGCGCCAGAGTGCGGATCGAACAGGCGCAGCGCGCCGATGCGCGCCTCGTCGTCCACCCACATCACGAAGTCCACCGGGTCCAATGCAGGCGTGTCGCGGTCCTCCTGCCGCAGCTTCGCATGGGCGCGCCGGATCACGCGCTCGCCCCAGGCGTCGGGCGCGGTGTCCTCCAGCGCGAGGAAGAACACCTGCCGGGGATGTTGCACGCCGGCCACCGGCTGGAGGTCGGGCGACAGCGTGAAGAACCGGGCATCCCGCAGCCAGCCTTCGTCATAGCTGAACGCGCTGCGCCGGCCGCTGCCAAGATGCAGGCGCCCCACGACCAAGCCGCTCGCCCCCAGGTGGACTTCGAGGTCCGGACGTCGTGCGGGCCGAGGCGTTGCCATCAGAAGCCCTCCAGGTCATCGGCAGGCGCGGGCGCATCGCCCTTGTCGACGACGGGCGCTGCCTGCCGCTTCCTGCCGGCAGAGGTGCGTACCCGCTGCGGCAACTGCGCCCGCACCAGTTCCATGCCGAGCGCATCGTTCTCCAGGGTCATCGCCTGGGCCAGGTCATCGAGCCGGCCCAGCACGTGCAGCGCGCGCAGGAAGGTGTGCAGCGCGGTGCCGGGATAGCCATCTTCCATGCGCCGGACGGTGCTCAGGGACGTGCCGATGCGCTGAGCAAGGTCTTCCTGGCTGAGGCGGCGCATGCGCCGCGCCGCCGAGATGTCCTGCCCCAGGCGGCGCAGCGCGCGCGCGACAGGCTGCGGCATCGCCACCTGCGCACCGGAGCGCTTTTGCTCGGAAGAAGACATCTTTTAGGGCCTCAAATATGAAGTTATTTTCGAAATAAGCATTCATATTTGAATGCAAAAATGGGGGTCAGTCAACCCAGTCCATGTCTGCCCTTGCAGTTCTGGTGACCGCGCTGCGCCATTGCCAGCCGTCCTGTTCGTGAGAGGTATCACCGGGCTGCCAACTCCCGATGAAATCCGGCAGGTGATCTCACCTCGTCACCGCTCGCACTGCGTCTGCTGATAGACCGTCGCTGTCTTGCACGCCGGTATCGCCCTGGCTCGAACGCGAGAAGACCGAATCCGTCTTTCGCCGCGATGGCGTCTGTAGCAAAACCTCGTTATCGAGCCATCCTGCCATGTGCAGTCAACCGCTTGAAGCATACCGCCACGCAGAGGCTCGGTGCTGGTGGACAAGCGCCATATCGACAGGCGGCTGCTCTGGTGAACATCCGTCATTCCGGCCTTTCCCACAAGCCAAGCCGCCACCGTCTCGCGCCGTGAAGGCGCGTCCCGGCAGCGATTCCAATCAACGAGAGGAAACAGATGTCCTGAATCCTGTTACCAGGGAGCAGCCATGCGAAAGCCTTCATCCGGCCCCCAAGCCAAGGTCTTCTACCGTCCGATCGAGGCAGCCATCCAGTGGGCGGGGCTGTCGCGTTTCGAACGCCGCATCCTCGATGTCGCCAAGGGGATGAACCGCTTGCCCGAGCACCCCGAACTGGCGCGCTGGCCACAGCTTCGCCTGAACGCGGAACGGATCTACGACGCACTGGTGCATCTCGACCTTCCCTACGGCAAGGATGGCCTCACGAGCAACGATCCCGCCTTGCTCGATGACCCTGGCCTCACGATCCGCCACGTCGATCTGAAGGCATGGATGATCCGTTTCTATCCCGACCAGCGACCGGCCTTCCTGTTCGATGCCTTCGAGCGTCACCTGCACCCGGCCGTCAGTGTCGATGCGGTGCAGGCACTGGTCATGGATCGCGAGGCGTTGAAGCTCCAGTTTGCCGACAGGGTGCAAGCCTGGGATGCGCTCTATGCCCAGTTCCAGGCGCTCAGCCAGGAGCACCAGGCGCGCACGGAGCGCGAGAAGCGTTCCGGGGTGCCGGGCGCCCGCAGTGAGTCCACCTACCTGAACATCGTTGGCGGTCTTCTGACCCTGCTGCTGGGCAAGTCGCCCAATGGCGTTCCCTATTCGTCCTTCGAGACGCTGGAATCGGTCATCAGTGCGCTGGTTGCCCATTACGGCGACAAGTCCGGGATCAGCGAGCGAACGCTGTGGGCGAAGTTTTCGGCAGCCAGGCGTCATCTCGCCACCCAGGACCGCTGACTGCAAGTGCAGACGCCGAGCCTGCACTTGCGGTGACTGCGCGGGAACCGCGCTATTGAATACGGGGCACGTCCATCACCGCCGCTACACAGCGCCAAGGAGTGCCCCTCGTGACTGCCCAGACCATCGCCACCGCGACGCCGAACGAACACCGCATCCTGCGCCGCGCGGAAGTCGAGGCCAAGACCGGCTTCAAGCGCGCCCACATTTACAACCTGATCAAGGAGGGCAAGTTTCCCAAGCCCCTGCGCCTCGGGGTACGCGCCATCGGCTGGGATTCGGTGGAGATCGATCAGTGGATCACCGATCGACTCAGGGAACGGGCGTGAGCCCGCGCTCCGTCGGAATCCCTTCCACGAGGAGTCGCGCCATGCAGGTGGTATCCATCATTTCGACCAAGGGTGGCGTCGGCAAGACGACCACCGCGGCGAACCTGGGCGGCTTCATCGCCGATGCAGGGCTGCGCGTGCTGCTGCTGGACCTGGACGTACAGCCCACCTTGTCGAGCTACTTCACGCTCGGCACGCATGCGCCTGCCGGTATCTACGAGATGCTGGCCTTCAACGAGCAGCGTATCGAGCAATTGGCTTCGCAGACCGCTGTGGCAGGTCTCGACCTGGTGGTGTCGAACGACCACCGCGGCGAACTGAACACACTGCTGCTGCATGCACCCGACGGGCGCCTGCGCCTGCGTCACCTGCTTCCCTCGCTGGCGTCGCACTACGACCTGCTGCTGATCGATACCCAGGGAGCGCGCAGTGTGCTGCTGGAGATGGCGGTACTGGCCTCCAGCCTGGCGCTGTCGCCGGTGACACCGGAAATCCTGGCGGCGCGTGAGCTGAGGCGCGGCACGCTGCAACTGATCGAGGACATCGCTCCGTATCGGCACCTCGGCATCGAGCCACCGCCGCTGCCAGACCGCTTCCAGCGTTTGAAGCACGAGCAGCAGTCCGGCGCGCTGGTGGCCTTGCGGCAGGTGGACGAAGCCCAGCGGCAGGCGGTGCTGGACGAATGGGAGGCGCGCTGCTGCAACAGCTCGGTGCGCAACCCGGCTGGCTACCTGTTCGGCATCATCCAGAAGGCGATCCGTGGGGAGTTCAAGGCCTGGGCGGGCGACAGCGCCACGGTGCCGCCTGCTTCCCGTCCACCCGCGCCGGCACCGGCGCCATCGGCACCGCCGGTATCCCCCGAAGTGGCGCGCGCCCACCTGGCGCGGCTGCGGGCGGCCCTGCGCGACCCGTGACCGGCCGAGCTATCCCCAGGGGATAGCTGGGACAGGGAGCCTTCTGGCGGGCAGTCGGCCCGGCCCTGGCTCTTGCGCGAGTCTCAATTGAGATACAAAATACAGCCTGATGCACAAACAGGAGAGCCGAGATGGCCGCACAGACTTCGATGCTGCACATCCGTGTGGACGATAAGCTCAAGGCCGATGCCGCCGAGAAGCTCGCCGGGGTCGGCCTCACCGTTTCGGACGCCGTGCGCATCCTGCTGACCCGTGTGGTCAAGGAAGGCGCGCTGCCGGCTGGCCTCACGGCCGACCCGGAGGCCTACGATGCCTGGTTCCGGGCGAAGGTTCAGGAGGCGCTGGCCGACACACGGCCGCCGGTGCCGCACCAGCAGGTCATGGACGAGGCGCAGGCCCTGATCGACAGGAAGCGGCGTGCGCGTACTTGAGTGGCGGCAAGCTGCCCGCGCCGACCTGCTGGCGATTGTTGACTACATCTCGGACGACAACCCCGATGCCGCGCAGCGGTTGAAGGACGACATCGAGGCCAAGGCCGCGAAGCTGCCGGAGCGCCCGAAGCTCTACCGGCCTGGCCGCGTGGCCGGCACGCGGGAGATGGTCGTGCGTGCGAACTACGTCGTGGTCTACATGGAGGACACCCGCGCGGTGTCCATCCTGCGCGTGTTGCACGCCGCGCAGCAGTGGCCGCCGGCACGGGAGTGAAGGCGGTTTTCCTCACTGGCTGTTACGCTCGAAGAGCCGGACGCCAAGATCATCCTCCAATTGGCGGATGGATCGCGACAGAGGCGACTGTTCGATGTGAAGTCGCTCCGCAGCACGGGTAAAGCTGAGTTCCTCCGCCACGGCGATGAAATACCGGATATGGCGCATCAGCATCGTTACGCTCCGGAAACTCGCCCCGCGTCCTGCTGGCCCATGCCGGCAGACAGGTTCGCCACGTCCGGGGACATGAAGGACTCTCCGCTATCGTGCTAGACCGGCTTCACAAATGCCAACACAGCTATGGTTAGCATCGCAATCACGATGCCTAGATCAGCACCGGGAATTCTTCTTATAGCTGCTCCAGTTCGAATGCAATGACGTATTCGCCCGGAACGGAATCCATGCAAGGCGGAGAGCGCGACGACGAAAGCCAGCTTGACCAGCAACCATCGTGATGACAGCCATCCTGCGCTGAGCGCCAGTGATAACCCGAAGATCCAGGTCAACAACAATGCAGGTGTCGTGACAAGGAGATCAAAGCGCTGCAATGCAGCGAGCATCCCTGCTTGTTCTTCCGGTGGGGACTGCGAAATGACATTTACTATCCTTTCTTGCGCAAGCAAGCCGCCTACCAGAAACACCACCGCTGTCACGTGCGTCGCCACCAAATAGGGATAGAGCGCCGCAATCATCATCAGGCCTGTCCGATCTCGTTGAATATTCTCGCCCGTTCACGTAGCCACCGGATATTGAGATAGCCGCCGAATGGCAGGAACGCAACTGCGAACAATCGAAGCATTTCACGTTTATGCCAGCCGCCGCCGGCTACAGTTTGCAAGGCAGTCCATAGGTACGCCAAGAATGCGATCCCATGTATTGGCCCAAGTAGCTTCGAGCCATACGGCCAATCCCCGAAATGCCTGAGAGGTGCCGCAACGAACACTAGCAGGATCAGAGTTGTCGCCTCGACGATCGACGCCTTCTCCAGGCGCCTCAGTTGTTTGGATTCAATACTTCTGATTTGATCGAGTGAGTTCTTTTCTGCCTGTGCGCTTGTGGTCATGACTCATCCGCTGGGTGGCTCAATATGTCAGAACAATCCAGGCGCCTGATTGATGCAGGCATGCCTCGACCTTGTTCAATGGTTATGTTTTCAGCGACTTTCCTCTCGCCGGAAGCGCAAGTATGTCGACATGTCGGAAGTTCGCCAATTGGCTAGAATGCCTTCTATCGAAGGATTCTCGCCAATCAAGGGAGCGAGTTCTGTGAAGCAAAGTGCAGTACACAGGGTAGCCATCCTGGCGTTTGATGGCGTTGTGCCGTTTGACCTGACGATGGCCTGCGAGATGTTCGGGCGCGCGCCCCTCCCGCCGGGGAAGATCCCATACGAGGTTCTCGTATGCGCCCAGTCGAATCGTATTCGAACAAAGTTGTTCGACATGCGTATCCGCTGGGGCTTGAGCCATGCCGTGAATGCCCAGACTGTCATCATTCCGGGGCTCGACAATGCCCTTTCCCCTATCCCCAACACCCTGCTGGAAGCCATCCGAGCAGCGGAAAAGAATGGTGCGAGGATCGCATCGTTGTGCAGTGGCGCCTTCATCCTGGCACGCACGGGGCTGCTAGATGGCATGCGTGCCACCACCCACTGGCGTGGTGTACAACTTCTGGCAGATCTCTTCCCACAGGTCACAGTCGACCCCAATGTTCTTTTCGTGGACAACGGTCGGATACTCACCTCGGCAGGCGCGTGCGCCGGAATGGATCTGTGCCTACACATGATTCGACAAGACTGCGGCAATGCCGTTGCAGCAGACACAGCACGATGTGCCGTCATGCCTCTTGCACGAGAAGGCGGGCAGGCGCAGTTCATCGCCTACGATCCCCCTGGCGCACCTTCCAATCTCAGCCCATTGCTGCAATGGATCGAAGAGCGGCTAGATCAAGATTTAACCCTGAAGGACATGGCTGGGCGGGCTGCGATGAGTAGCCGCACCTTGAATCGACGGTTTCAGGAACAACTGAACACTAGCCCTCTCCAGTGGCTTCTAAGGGCGCGTGTCAGGCGTGCGCAGACTTTGCTAGAAACGACAAACCTACCCGTTGAGCACATCGCTAGTGCAGTGGGCTTTGGAAGCCCCACCTCCCTGCGGGAACATTTCGGCCGGATCGTGGGAGTCAGCCCAACGGCCTATCGAAAATCCTTTAATCCTGTGCGCTGAACTGCCTGGACGAGTTCTCACTTGAACTCCGCACTGAACTTCCTTCGCTTCGACATGAACACTCCTCAGGGCCTTCATCGGCCTCCTTGTAAGTGTCCGTGATATCGGGGGTGAACCCGATCGGACGCGTCTTCGGACACGTCGAGCAGTTGGCCGATCACTCGGAAAGCGGCAGCCAACCGCAGGAACTTGGGCGGTCGCGCTATCGCCAGCTCATCAAGCCGCCTTGCTGTGTCCTCTATCGCTTCGATGGGTACGCAGTCCGGTGAAAATGGTCAGCGCGGCCACCAGCAGCCCGTCCGCCAGCGGCGCCTGGCCTAGGGCGACGAAGGCCAGCCCCATCAGCCCCATTGCCAATGGCATCAGCAGCAGGGTCAGCCGCAGGTTCCGCTGCAGCAGTGCGCCGGCCAGCGATGTGCCCGCGAAGTTGGCCACGCCGAAGCCCAGCAGGATCGCCGACAACCCGTTCACGCCCACTCCGGCCACGTGCTCGAGGAACGGCCGCAGGTAGGTGAAGAAGGTGAAGTGGCCGACGAACACCAGCAGCACCGCCATCATGCCGCGCGCCATCTGCGGCCGCCGCATCACTTCCAGTAGCGTGCCCAGGCTGGCCGAGCCGCTGGGCGCCATTCTGGGCAGGGTACGCCACTGCCAGGCCAGGGCCAGCACGCCGATCGCCGCCGCCATCAGGAACACGTTGCGCCATCCCACGGCATCGCCCAGGTAGCTGCCCAGCGGCGCCGCCGCGATGGTGGCGACGGAGACACCGCTGAACACGATCGACAGCGCTCGCGGCACGTCCTGCTCCGGCACCAGGCGCATCGCCGTGGCCGCGGCCATGGTCCAGAAGCCGCCCAGGGCGATGCCCAGCAGCCCACGTCCCAGCAACACGGCACCGAGGCCGGGGGCGAAGGCAACTAGCAGGCTCGAGCCGATCAACATCACCGAGAAGGCCAGCAGCACCCAGCGCCGGTCGATGCCGCGGGTCGCCGCCGCGATCACCAGGCTGGTGGCCAGGGCCAGCGCCGCGGTGGTGGTCACGGCCTGGCCGGCCATGCCCTCGGTCACGCCGAGGCTGGCGGCCATCGGGGTCAGCAGGCTGGCCGGTAGGAACTCCGCTGTGACCAGGCCGAACACGCCCAGGGCCAGGGCGAATACGGCACCCCAGGCCGCCTTCTGCGGGGGCGCGGGCGTGGCGTGGCCTGGCTGCGCGGGATGGCTGGACTCGATCATGTCGTCGTTCTCTGCAAGGGGAGGTCAGCGTCTCGGCAACGGAATGTTCCGGAATGAGGGGGGCATGCTGCTTCGCAACAAGCCTGATCGGACCGGAGGGCCGCCACAGCCCCGACGCAGATGGCCGGACCGTGGAGCGACTCCGCTGGCTACATGCCGATAGTCTCGACCCTCACACCAATGTGAGAGTCAAGCGGGTGAAACGGCGTATCCATGCCCCATGAACCGGGCCCCCACGCGCTCCTCTCCATCGGCGAACTGGCGTGCTGCAGCGACGCCAGCGTCGCGCTCAATCCACCACTACGAGAGCACGTCCTGTTGCCCTCCGCGCGTGCCGGCAACGGTTACTGCACGTTCCCCGGGGCCACGGTGTCCCAGGCGCGTGAGCCGGAATGGATCTGTGCCTACACATGATTCGACACGACTGCGATCAACGGCCTGTACAAGGCCGAGGTCATCCACCGGCGGTCCTGGCGGAACCTGTATAACGTCGAGTTGCCCCCCCTGGAGTGGGTAGCCTGGTTCAACCACAAGCGGCTGCTTGGGCCGATCGACGACATCCCGCCGGCCGCCGCCGAAGCAAACTACTATCAACAGACGCGTGAGATCGCCATGGCGGCGTGACTCACACCAACAAGTCTCCGGAAATCTCGGGACGGTTCACTGACGTCGGTCGACTATCGAGGATAGGGGTACTTCAGAAGCCTGCTAGGCCTCTTCTACCAGCATCTGGCGCAGCCGTGCGCGTCGCTGTTCAAGGTCCGCGATCTGCCGCTCTATGGAAGCGAGTCTCCGGCGTTGCACTTCACTCGTTTCAGGACACGCTGCAGCGCCTTCGATCATGCGCATGCAATCGGGAAATCCGCGGATTTCCGCCAAGCTGAAGCCTGTGGCGATCAACCTCTGGATCTGACGGACCTGAGTGACGGCGACTGGGAGAAACATCCGATAGCCGTTTTCCGCGCGTACGGAAGCTAGCAGTCCGTTGTCGTCGTAATGCCGGATCGAGCGCCGGCTTGCTCCTGTCTTGTGGGCGAGCTCGCCAATGGTCATGGGGCTTTGAGGCTTGGACATGGGCCCACTGTACCATTTCCCCGCTTGACACTCACATCAATGTGAGGCTTGAGACTAGGCGTGTTCTAGGAACCGAGGAGTACGTGTCTATGTCTTTGTCGAAGCTTCGTGGTGCACTCGGCGCACTGATAGCGACATTCGCGCTACTAGCCGCCGCACCGGCTACGTTCGCCGCAACCCGGGATTACACCGTCACTGCCCCCGATGGAGTGGTGCTGGCCGTCCAGGAAGCTGGTGATCCCGAGGGTTCTCCCATCATTTTCATTCATGGCCTGCTGGGTAGCCGGCTGAACTGGACTAAGCAATTACAGGACCCTCGACTCCAGCATTACCGATTGATCACTTACGACCTGCGCGGGCACGGCCTGTCGGGCAAGCCGGCCGAGGCCAGCTCCTACACCGACGGACGCCGCTGGGCCGATGACCTGGCCGCGATCATCGAATCGACACACGCGCACAAGCCGGTGCTCGTGGGATGGTCGCTGGGCGGTGCCGTGATATCGAACTACCTGGCGGCCTATGGCGACAAAGGTATCGCCGGCGCCGTCTATGTCAACGGAGTGATCGAACTGAAGCCCGACCAGATCGTGGCGCACCCAGAAGTCTATCGCGACATGATCGCTTCGGACTTGCAAACCCACTTGGACGGCGAGCGCGCTTTCCTGAGGCTGTGCTTCCACCGCCAGCCCGACGCGACCACGTTCTCCTTGCTGCTGGCCAACGCCGCGCTGGCATCGTGGGACATGCAACGTGCCGTGCAGTCGATGACGGTCGAGGCAGCCAAAGGATTGAGCAAGGCCGAGGTTCCGCTCCTGCTGCTCTACGGCGCCCAGGACGCGCTCGTGAAGGCCAAGCCCAGTATCGCCAGGGCCAAGAGCCTCAACCCACGAATCCGCAGCGAGCTGTATGCCGATTCGGGACACGCGCCATTCCTCGAAGAACCGGAGCGCTTCAACCGGGACCTGTCGGATTTCGTTCGCATGGCTCTTTCACGCTAGCGATCCATACCGTACGGAGTTGATGATGTCGGGTATCGACGGCATTGCATCGTGGAACTCATTTGCTGGATTCTCAGAGTTGCACATCGAGGCGGGCGGCGTGGCGTTCCGCGGCGTCACTGGCGGCTCCGGAGGACCGCCCGTGCTGCTGCTACACGGCTACCCACAAACCCATCTTGCATGGCGTCATGTCGCGCCACGGCTGGCACAGTCGTTTACGGTCGTGGCGCCGGACCTGCCCGGCTACGGTAGCAGTCGGGCTGACTCGGATCGGCCGCGCTGGACCAAGCGCCGCGTGGCCAACGCCTTGATTGCCTTGATGGCCAAACTTGGACACCGCCGGTTTGCCGTTGTGGGACACGGGGGCACGCGCCGGATACCGCCTTGCGCTCGATTACCCGGGGCATGTGACGCACTTCGCCTCGCTGGCCGTGATTCCGACCCTGGATGCATGGGATCTGGTGGACGAACGATTTGGACGCACCAATTTCCATTGGTTCTTCCTGGCCCAGCCATTCGGGCTCCCGGAAAGGCTGCTGTCCGCCGACCCGCAGGCATTCATCGATGCTGCGCTGGCCCGTATGGCGGGCGGGCTGGGCAATGTCGAGCCGTTCGCTCTCGAGGCCTATCGGCGTGCGTTCCAAGATCCCGATGTTCGGCACGCCATCTGCGAGGACTATCGGGCAGCAGCGCAGGAGGACCGCGCCTGCGATGCGGCCGACCGTGCCGTAGGCAGGAAGCTGTCCTGCCCCGTGCTTGTGCTTTGGCCACAAGGGTGGGAAGGCCCGTCCCCCATCGACATCTGGTGCCGATGGGCCAACAACGTCCAAGGCGTACCCATCCGGGGCGGCCACCTTCAACCGGAGGAGTCGCCAGAAGAGGTATTGGCAGCGATGCTTCCATTTCTTATGGGCACAGGGGCTTCCGGCATGCCGATCGCAGACTCGTCAGCCTAAGAATTCGACTAACTTGCACGCGACTGCCTCCGGCTATTATTCCGGCAAGAATTGACTGCGGTGGACGTAGTTGCGCCCATGAGAAGCATCCGCTCCAGCCAATGGGACGATGCCCTGCATGGAACTCAACAGCCCTCCGTTGGAACGGCTCGATCACACTCGCCAGCAGCTTCCACGGCACAACTTCCTGCATACGCCCCAGGAATGCTTTCCATCGGGTCACGGTTTCCTGCCTGCAAACTCGGCCGATGCGAAACTCAACTACCCGTGGGCTTCGAGCCCCTTGAGTACCCGTCATTTCATGCGTTAGAAGGGCCTCACCGCAATCAGCTGTTCACGCAGCCACTGATGTCCTAAATCTTCGTCAAAGCGCGGATGCCAACCGACCTGCAGCTGGAACGGATCGAATGCGAATGGGAGGTCGAAGCGGTCGATCATGTGATCAAAGCGGTGTAGGAAGCGCTCAGGCAACGTCGCCAGGCAGTTCGTGCGCTCAAGTATCGGTGGCACCGCTGTGTAGTACTGCACGGATACCGTGGTGTGTCGATAATGCCCCAGCTCTGCAAGAAAATCATCGATCCCACTGTGATAACTGCCATTGGTAGACACCAGCACATGCTCATAAGCGCAGTATTGCTCCAGCGTCATTGCAGCCGTGCCGCGAGGATGCCCTTTGCGTTGGGCCACCTGAAACCTGTCGTCGACCAGATCATGGGTGCGCAAACCAGGGGGCATGAAGGCTCGGGTGCCGATCACCAGGTCGATGCGGCCGCGAGCTGCAAGATCCAGGACCTCATCCCGGGGTATCTGGAGCATGGCCAATCTAATGCCTGCATACGACTGCTTCCGAATGCACTCGATGAGATCCAGTCCAATCGTCATCGCGGCATTGTCATTGAGGGCGATCGTGAAATCGCGCTTGGCCGTGCTGGGATCGAAAGCGTAGGGCGCCTCGACAAGATCCTCAAGCCGTGTCAGCAACTCATGCAGGGGTGATTTCAGCTGCGCTGCACGTGGCGTCAACCGCATACCTCGGCCGCGCTCGGCCGGCACCAGCAAAGGATCATCAAGCACCTGCCGCAAGCGGGCCAATTGGGCTGAGAGTGCAGGCTGGCTGATGGCTAAGCGTCGTGCTGCACGAGTGACGTTGGCCTCTTCAAGCAGAACATCCAACGACACCAGTAGACCCATGTCGTGCTTCTTCATAACTTTAATCTATTGCTAGCTACTATCAAATATCAATTTTACAGATCCATTCCTGGCGCTGTCTAATCTCGCTGTACACCCTGCTACAGGAGAATAGTCATGCATACCTACGAAACAAAGCTTGCTTTGGCCAAGCAGTTTCATGCCGCACTGACCCGCCGCGACTGGCAGGCGATCCGTAAGCTTCTTACCGACGATGCCACCTGGGTTCTGCCCGGAGACAATCAGATCTCTGGTCCAGCGGTCGGTGCGGAAGCAGTCGTTGCCAGAGCTGAGCTAATTGCCAGCTTCGGCCTGAATTTCGAGCTCAAGCACATTCTGGTAAGCCGGGATAATGTCGCGCTCTCGCTGCATAACACTGCACGCCGGAATGACCTCGTACTGGACGAGCATCTGGCTACGGTCTGCACCTTGCGCGATGGCAAGATCTCTGCTATCGAGACCTACCTGTCCGACCTGCCGGGCATGAATGCCTTTTTTGCCAGGGACTGAAGGTTCGAGGTCAAGGCGACGCCCTCGGTCGAGAGTGGAGCTTGGCCGAGCTTGCCGATGCCCATGCCGTCATAGCCCGATCGGCGAACTCGGCCCGCCATTGCTATCGCGCCGAGTCAGGCCTGCGCTACCGGCTCCTAGGAAACCATCATGGCGTCGACTTGGTCACGTCAGCGCAGTTCACTTGCGCTACGGCCATGACGCCTATATGATTCGTATACGTTTCATATACAACTAGACACATGGGTATCGTGAACATCGACGACGATCTGCATGACCAACTGCGCAAGGCCAGCGCAGTATCGTGCCGGTCGATCAACGCACAGGCAGCCTTCTGGATCAGGATCGGCATGCTGTGCGAAATGAATCCAACGCAAAGCTTCAACGATATCGTTGCCCGTGAACTGCGGGCCGCGGGCGTTGTGGCACAACCCATCAAGATGGGGGCGGCATGACCAAGCGGCCAGAAGAAATCGCGCTGATGGCGGAGTCAGGCCAGCTTTTGGCACAGGTGTTCAGCCATCTTGATCGGCTGAATCTGATTGGCATGTCCACGATGCAGGTCAATGATCTGGTCGATGACCTCATCGTCCATGAATTCAACGCACGCCCGGCCAGCAAAGGGCAATACGGTTACGCCTACGCGCTAAACGCCTCCCGCAACCATGTGGTCTGCCACGGCGTTCCTTCCGCCGAGGACATCCTGCAGGACGGGGACATCGTCAATTTCGACATCACGCTGGAGAAGAATGGCTACATCGCCGATTCCAGCAAGACCTATCTGGTGGGCCAGGTGTCGCAGCCGGCACGGCGGCTCGTGCAAGTGGCTTATGAAGCGATGTGGAAAGGCATCCAGGCTGTCCGCCCAGGTGCCACGCTCGGTGACGTGGGCCACGCCATCGAGCGGCATGCCCGCAGGAATGGTTATTCGATCGTCCGGGAATACTGTGGGCACGGTATCGGTCGTGAAATGCACGAGGACCCCCAGGTTTTGCACTGGGGCAAGCCGCGAACGGGGCTAGTACTGCGCGAAGGCATGGTTTTCACCATAGAGCCGATGGTGAACCAAGGACGACGTGCCATTCGAACTGAGGACGACGGCTGGACGGTGGTTACGCGCGATGGGCAATTGTCGGCTCAGTTCGAGCATACCGTTGCTGTCACCGGGAACGGTGTGCGTGTCTTGACGCTGCGCCCGGGCGAAAAGGCGTTGCACTGATCCAGTGTGGTAGCGATACGGACTTTCGCTCAGGATCTGACTTTGACTTCGGGTAAGAACACGCCGTTGCCGGCGTGCTCTCCTCATAGAACAGTGCATGAGATTCCACCCCGTTAACACGGACACTTCCGAGCAAGCCCATATCGAGCAAAAGAAGTGTCCATGAAACGAAAGAAATACAGCCCCTAATTCAAGCGGATGGGCATTGAACTGGCTCGCCGTTCAGAGGCCAGTCGCTGCAGATTACCCAGGAAATTGGAATAGCCCCGAGGTGTGTCGATCAGGCGCTTGCGCTTCTTCCTGGTGAGCAGCTTGCGCTGCTTGAGCCTGGCCACCGGGATGATCCACAGGCCCCGGTCGAGGTCGAACTGATCGGGCGTGGCGAAGCGCAACTCGCCAGTGCGCACACCGGTGAGCATCAACAGCCGCAAGCCCAACTGCGTGTTCAGGCGACCGCGGTACTTGCGCAGCGTCTGCAGCATGACTGGCAGCTCGTGCATGCGCAGGAACGGGTTGTGTTCGACCGGCGGCAATGGCAGCGCGACCACTTCCAGGTCCCTGGACGGGCTCTCGCCCATGTTGGGAATCGCCACCGTGGCGTAGGTGAACAACTGGGTAAACCAGGTCCGCAGCTTCTCGGCCACGGACAGCGAGCCGCGCTTTTCCACCTTGCCGATGATGTCCAGCAGGTGTGCGCGGGTGATCTCGTAGATGGTCAGGTGCCGCAGCGAGGGGAACACGTCTTTCTTGAAGACGCGCCCGATCTGTTCCAGGCTGGTCTGCCGTCCTTCCTCCAGCGAGAGCCGGCGATGGGCCAGCCATTGCTCGTAGACGGCCATGAAGGTGTGCTCGCCGGCCAGGACGATCGCGTGCCGCTTGCGCTTGCGTTCGCTGTGGGGATTGACGCCCTTGGCGAGCAGCGAGCGGGCTTCATCGCGCAGCGCGCGGGCGTCCTTCAGGGAAAGCGCCGGGTAGTTACCGAGGGTGATGCGCTCGCGCTTGCCAAACCACGAATAGCGGAAGTGCCAGGCCTTGGTGCCGATGGCGGAAACGTAGAGATAGAGGCCGTCGAAGTCGGCCAGCGCGTATGGCTTGCCGGTGCACTTGGCCTGCCGTGCCGTGAGGTCCGAAAGCATGATCCCAACTCCTTGAAAGCGAGTTGAGTGCCATGTTTCCCGTCGGGCCCCGGCTCCCCCAGCAACAATGCGGAACTGGGAAGCTCCGCATTGCGATGTACCACCTGATGTACCGGTTTTGACCGGCTGTCAGTGGATTTCGCTGGACGTCACTGGAACGGGTTTTCCGAAAAAACCGAACCGTGACAATGACTTGCAACACTCCATGGACGTCCTTGGAAAACCCTGGAAAGTCGAAGTGGAGCGGGTGAAGGGAATCGATCCAATCATTCAACCCATTGATTAATAACGGGTTTCCCAAGTTCGGATGTCCGGTTTGGGCCGTAAATGATACCAGTTTTGCCCTCCTGATGGATAGATGCATCCACTGCGGTCTTAGGGCAGCCACTGACAGCCACTGACAGCCACTGAGTTGTGTGCCCAGCGGCCTGCTCCTAAGCGAAGCGACATCAGGCGCCCTGAGCTTGTGCTACATGCAGAGCTCTGCTCTCGAATCGCACGGAAACAGAGTTCGCTTGCCCCTGGGGCCTATGCAGGTGCGTCACGATCTCGTAGGGGCCGTCGTCCAGCGGGCGCATGCTGATTCCCCATCCATGGGCGCGCTTGATGCGCGATTGCGCGGATACCCCGACACCGTAGCCGGCAGAAACCCATAGCGCCATCATCTCGAAAGACGTGACGTACTGAAGATTCTGCTGGTCAGCAGGCGGGTGCGAGAGCAGCCGATGATCCAGCAGAGAACACGTCTCAGCCCGCCAGCGAAAGATCGGGTAGTCCTGTAGATCGGCGACGGTGAGCGATGCCTGATCCAGCAATGGAAACCGCAGCGGCATCGCAACGGCCATGCTCTCAACCCACAAGGGCTGGGTTTGGATGACCGGATCGCTCGATCCTTGAAGCGACACCCCTACGTCGTAGCAGCCTTCACGAAGTCCATCAAGCAACTCGTCACCTGCAACCTCAAAGAACCCGATGCTGACCTCTGGTTCTTGCGCACGTTGCAGCTCGAGCAGCGCCGAAAGCCGACATGACGATACGCCTGGCGCTATCGCAAACCTGAGGTGGGCGGGCTGGCTGGTGATGTTGTTCATGGAGAACCCACAGAAGCGACAAAGCAGGTCAAGGGCAAACCAGCATCATAGTAAAGAGAGAACTTTAACGTCTATATGTTTAACGTGGTTAATTTAAGAGGATTGTTTGACGCTTCTGCCGATGCAGAAGCTTACTATTCAGCCAGGTCGTCCACCTGGAACACCCACCTATGAATCCGAACCAGCATTAGCTTTCGGGCGGGCCGTGCGCGCGGCCCGCGTCGCGCACGGCGTCGCTCAAGACGACTTTGCATTTCAGGCTGGAATATCGCGTTCACACATGGGCAAGATCGAACGCGGGGAGCATGTGCCGACGCTTCCCCTGATACTGAAAATTGCCGCCGCGCTCGGGATCAGCGCCAGCGAGTTGATGGCGGCGACTGAAAAAAACCTCAACTCTGGCAGTGAGCCGCAAGACTCGCCATAAACAGCCGCGAACTTCAGTTACAGCTCGTGCCGCCGCATCAATCGCCCGAGTGCTCGCGCAGGCGCGCAATGAACCGCTCCACCGATACCGGCATGCTCTCGCTGGTAGGTCGCAGCAAGTAGGTCGTGATGATCGCGGAATCCATAGCCAGGGGGCGGATCACCACATCGGGGCGCGGGCTCGCCGCGACCCTGGTTGCCGTGATGAAGCCAACGCCGTAGCCAGCACCGACCAGGGTGAGCATCATATCCAGCGAGGACACATGCTCGACAACGTCGGGCTCACGCTCCAACGGCCGCAGCAGCCGCGTCAGTTCGCGGTAGCAGCCTTCGCATGTCTGCGGGTCGCATAAGACCAGTGGGTAGCTCGCAAGCTGGTGCAGCGGAACGGCCTTGTGTGAAAGCAAAGGGTGCCGGGCAGGTACGGCGACCACCAGCGAGTCGTGCCAGAGCGGCTCGGTCACGATGTCATCGCCAACCTCCGCCGTGTGCGCGAACCCGATCGAGAAGTCGCCCGAGCGTAGCCCGCGCAACTGCTCGGCCAACGGCACTTCGGACAGACGAATCTCGATCTCCGGCTCTTCCTCGCGGCAACGGGCCAGGAGGGCTGACAGCCGGGGATCGATGGCGCCGTCGGACACTGCAATGCGAAGGCTTCCGCTCAGGCCCGAGGCGACCGCCTGGACGTTCTCCTGAGCCTGCTTCAGCGCGGCGAACACCCTGCGCACGTCTTGCAGGAAAGTCGCGCCCGCCTCGGTAAGCACCGTACCTCGGCGGTTGCGCACGAAGAGCACCGCGCCCAAGTCGTCCTCAAGCTCCTTGATGGCGCGGGACAATGGTGGCTGTTCGATATGAAGGCGCTCGGCGGCCCGTGTGAAGTGCAGCTCCTCTGCGAGAGCCACAAAGCAGCGAAGGTGTCGCAGTTCCATGGGCCGTGCTCCTGTTCCCTATCAAGGATCTATTCGCACCAGTTTTCGTCCGCAGGAGCCTGCTGGATGCACGCTATTCCACGGCGTTTCTGGTGCGATCCGATGGACTCATCACCTACTCGTCCATGCCAGATCACTGCATTTACGCCTCGAAAATGGTTATCATAATGCAGCACATTAGCAAATCAACTTAGATTTCTAGACGTCTTTCTACACAGACCATATACTTTCGGCAGAAATCTGCATAAGCATTCGCTAACCCGAACGAGCCAACCAGAATGCCCCATCAACAGCTTGCCGATCTAACCCAGCCACAGCGCGACCGGCTCGCGTTCGTGGAGTTGCGCGTGCGCTTCATTGGGGAGATGCGTCGACAGGACTTGGTCGCGCGCTTTGGTATCCAGTCCGCTGCTGCGTCCAGGGACCTGGCGCTGTACAAGGACTTGGCTCCAGGCAATATCGACTACGACGGTAAAGGCAAGTTCTACGTCCTCGGCCCGAGCTTCCAGCCGATCTTCGATTTCCCGCCCGGGCGGGTGTTGTCGTGGCTGACACAGGGGTTTGGCGACGGTGAGCCGATGCACATCAAGGCCTGGGTGGCCAGCGAGAGCCCGTCCCGGCTCACCCACCCTGACCTGGACATCCTGGCGAGCGTGACCCGTGCCATCCACTATGAATGCCCGATGGGGATCGAGTACCACTCCATCTCCAGTGGCCGCACCGTGCGGGAGATCGTCCCGTTCGCGTTGATTGACAACGGCCTGCGCTGGCACGTCCGTGCCTTCGACCGCAAATCGCAGGAATTCCGGGATTTCGTCATCACCCGGATCAAGCGTCCTGTGGTGCGCAAGGGGCAGCCCGTGGCGCCCCACGAGATGAGCGATCAGGACATTCAATGGACACGGATCGTCGAGCTGGAGCTGGTTCCTCACCCGGATCAGCCCCGGCCAGAAATCACTGAAATGGACTACGGCATGCGAGGCGGCGTGCTGCACATGAAGCTGCGCGCCGCCACCGCTGGCTACATCCTGCGCAAATGGAGTGTGGACTGCTCCCCCGACCATAGCCTGCGCGGCCCTGAGTACCGGCTTTGGTTGAAGGACCACCTCGCCATCTACGGCGTGCGCAATGCAGTGCTGGCGCCGGGGTATGCATCGCCGAGTGCAGAAACGTCGATTGCTGACTGAACGGAAACGACCATGAAGCTGATCCAAAACACCGGAACACAGCGCGTCATCGACTTGATGCAGCCCCACCTCAAGCACGGCAACCGACTCGACTGTGTAACGCCTTCGTTCTCTCTCTACGCCTTTGCAGAAATCCGGGAGGCGTTGTCTGCTCTGGATCGAGTTCAATTGATCGTGCCTCCTGACAACGAGGCACTTGAACTCTTGGGTACGGAGAGCGACCGCGCTGCACGCAATCGTCTGCAGGCACGCTGGTTGGCCAATCAATGCGCGAAATGGATCACAGAGAAAGTGGCGCTTCGGCGGGCATCAAAAGGGGTGCCACAGGGAGCTGCCGTTATGCGCGGGCCGGACGGGGCTCCTGCGCAAGTGATTCTGGGTTCTTTTGCCTTCAACACGTCTGGCCTTGGCCTGACGCCGGGCAACCCTCTGAACCTGATTCAGGCATCAGAAACGGTCGACGAAGCCGCGCAGCTCGCCCAATGGTTTGATCACCAGTGGGCAGGCTTGCATGGTGCTGATGCCACCGACTCCAAAGGCCAGCGCAACGAGAGCGAGTCCATCCTTGAAGCACTGCAGGCGCTGGGCGAGCACCGTGACCCCTTCACCATCTACACCTTGATGCTGCACCGCCTGTTTCAGGACAGCGGTGACGAGATGGACGAGGAGCGCATCGTCAAGTCCGCCACCGGCATCCGCAATACCGTGGTGTGGAAAAAGCTCTTCAAGTTCCAGCGCGACGGTGTGGTGGGTGCCATCGACAAGCTGAACCGCTTTGGCGGCTGCATCATCGCCGATAGCGTGGGTCTGGGCAAAACCTTCGAAGCCCTGGCCATCATCAAGTATCACGAACTGCGCAACGACCGCGTGCTGGTGCTGGCGCCCAAGCGCCTGCGCGACAACTGGACGCTCTACAAGGCCAACGACAAGCGCAACATCCTTGCGGCTGATCGGTTCAACTACGACGTGCTCAACCACACCGACCTGTCGCGCGATGGCGGGGTGTCTGGTGACATCGACCTGTCACATGTGAACTGGGGCAACTACGACCTGGTAGTGATCGACGAGTCGCACAACTTCCGCAACAAGGCCACACACAAGGGCAAGGAATCGCGCTACGACCGCCTGATGCGACGCATCATCCGCGAAGGCGTCAAGACCCGCGTGCTCATGCTCTCGGCCACGCCGGTCAACAACCGTCTGGCCGACCTGCGCAACCAGATTGCCTTTGCCACCGAAGGCGATGACGCCGCTCTGCTGGAGCATGGCATCGCCAGTATCGAGGCCACGACCCGCAAGGCGCAGGCGCAATTCAATCGCTGGCTGGCGTTGGACGAAGCTGAAAAGACCCCCACCCGGTTGGTTGAAATGCTGGGGTTTGACTACTTCACCCTGTTGGATCATCTCACCATTGCCCGCTCCAGGCGGCATGTGGAGAAGTACTACGGCACCAGCGAGACCGGCCGCTTCCCCGACCGACTGCCGCCCATCAACATCAAGGCCGACGTGGACCTTGCGGGCGAATTCCGTGCCATCCGCGACATCAACCAGGAAATCCGCCGACTCACGCTCGCCAGCTACGCGCCGCTGCGCTATGTGCTGCCCCACAAGCAGGCGGCCTACGACGCCAAGTACAGCACCCAGGTGCGTGGCGGCGAAAGTTTCTTCCGTCAGGCGGATCGCGAAGAAAGCCTGATCCACCTGCTGCGTGTGAACGTGCTCAAACGCATGGAAAGCTGCGTTTCGTCCTTCACCCTGACCGTGCAGCGCCAACTCAAGGATGTAGAGAACACGCTGGCGCGCATCGAATCCCATGCCGAGGCGCTGGAGGAAATCGACATTGCCGACGTCGATATCGACGACCCGGCGTTCGAGACCTTGTTGGTCGGGCGCAAGGTCAAGGTGCTGCTGGGCGATGTGGATCTGATTCGCTGGAAGCAGGATCTGCTGGAAGACCGCAACCGCCTGGCGACCTTGCTGGCGGCAGCCCGCCAAGTGGATGCCGCGCGTGATGCCAAGCTGGCAGCCTTGCGCGACATGATTGCCCGCAAATGCCTTGAGCCCATCAACACGCACGATGGCAAAGCCAACCGCAAGATCATCGTGTTCACCGCCTTCTCGGACACGGCGCACTACCTCTACGCCCAGCTTGCCCCATGGGCCAGGGATACGCTGGGCATGCATGCGGCGGTCGTCACCGGCAGCGCCGGCATCCAGGTCACGTTGCCGGGCCTGCGCAAAAGCATGGGCGATGTGCTTTCGGCCTTCGCGCCGCGCGCCAAGGAGCGCCCGCAAGACATGGCGGGTGAAGGCGAGATCGACTTGCTGATCGCCACCGATTGCATCTCCGAAGGGCAGAACCTGCAAGACTGCGACTGGCTGATCAACTACGACATCCACTGGAACCCGGTGCGCATCATCCAGCGCTTCGGGCGCATCGACCGCATCGGCTCGCCCAACCAGCGCATCCAGCTCGTGAACTTCTGGCCCAACATGGAGCTGGAGGAATACATCAACCTGGAGCAGCGCGTCAGCGGTCGCATGGTACTGCTCGATGTCTCGGCCACGGGCGAAGAAAACCTGATCGAGCAGCAGTCCGGCAACGCCATGAACGACCTGGAGTACCGGCGCAAGCAGCTGCTCAAATTGCAGGACACGGTCATCGACATGGAAGACCTGTCCACTGGCGTGGCGATTACCGACCTCACCCTGACCGACTTCCGCATCGACCTGGCGCAGTTCCTTAAAAGCCACCCCGGCAAGCTGGACACCCAGCCGCTGGGTGCTTATGCGGTCACCACCACGCTGGATGCCGACATTCCGCCCGGCGTGATCTTCTGCCTGCAAGCCTGCGGTGGGGCGACAAAGACCGCCACATCGTCCGACTACCCGCTCGCGCCGCACTACCTGGTGCATGTCGGCGATGACGGTACCGTGTTGCTGCCGTTCCCGCAGGCCAAGCGCATCCTGGATCGCCTCAAGCGCTTGGCGCTGGGGCGCGAACGGCCGGATGACAGTGCCTGTGCGCGCTTCGACAAGGCAAGCAAAGGCGGCGAAGACATGCGCCACGCCCAGAAGCTGCTCGCAGCGGCTGTGGCATCCGTCGCCGGCAAGCAAGAGGAACGGGCCGTGGCCAGCCTGTTCACGCCCGGCGGCACACACGCCATGAAAGGCGAGTTCGCCGGCAGTGGCGACTTTGAGGTGGTGGCATTTCTCGTCGTGCTGCCCGATGAACAAAGTATTTGATTACAAGGACCCGCATGAGCTTTCGCACCGCCGAACCCGCATTGAAAGATGTCCTCGATGGAATTGCATCGGGGCAAATCCAGCTTCCTGACTTCCAACGCGGTTGGGTGTGGGATGACAACCATATTCGGTCATTGATTGCGAGCCTCTCGCTGTCCTACCCGATTGGCGCAGTGATGTTTCTGGAAGCAGGCGGTGTGCCGTTCAAACCTCGCCTGTTTGCCGGCGTCAACCTGCAGCCTGCGCCTGCTCCAAAAACCCTCGTACTTGATGGTCAGCAACGCTTGACCTCCATGTACCTGGCGCTGCGCAGCGGCCAGCCCGTGCCGACACGCACGGAGAAAGGCGCGAATATTCGCCGCCTGTACTTCCTTGACATGACCCAATGCCTGGATCAGTCGGCAGACCGGGAAGACGCAGTTCTCTCGCTGCCGGAGACACTGCAAGTCACGTCCGACTTCGGCCGTAAAGTCGATCTGGATGTCCGCACACCTGATTTGCAGTACGACCAGCGGCTCTTCCCGGTGGCATTACTCTTCGATATTCAAGGTTTTATGGCCTGGGAAAGTGGCTTCAGCGCGCACCATCAGTTCGCAGCGGAAGCCATGCAGTTCATGCAGCGGTTTCGCAACGAAATCTGGCTGCGCTTCCAACAGTTCAAGGTGCCCGCCATCGAACTGACCCAGGACACGCCACGCGAAGCCGTGTGCCAAGTCTTCGAGAAGGTCAATACCGGTGGTGTCACGCTGACCGTGTTCGAGTTGATGACCGCCACCTTCGCAGCGGATGAATTCAACCTGCGCGATGACTGGGATGCGCGGCAGGAGCGACTGACCGCCAAGCACGATGTGCTCACGGCGGTGGATGGCACCAGCTTTCTCACCGCAGTCACGCTGCTGGCCAGCTATCGGCGGCACAAAGCGCTTGGCACATCCGTCAGTTGCAAGCGTGCCGACGTGCTGAAGTTGCCGCTGGCGGACTTCAAGGCGCTGGAATCCGATTTGGAGAAAGGCTTCAAGCGGGCTGCCGAGTTGCTGGCAGAGGAAAAAATCTTCGATGATCGAAGCCTGCCGTATGCCACGCAGCTTGTCCCGTTGTCTGCCATCTGCGCGCACCTGGCAGACCGCACGACGCAACATGGCGTCAAGCAAAAGCTGCTGCGCTGGTACTGGAGCGGCGTTCTGGGCGAGCTGTACGGCGGCGCCAACGAAACCCGTTTCGGCATGGACATCCAGGATGTGGTCGCCTGGGTCGAAGGCGGCAGCGAACCGCGCACGGTGCGCGACGCCAACTTTGCGCCGACGCGCCTGCTGTCTCTGCAAAGCCGCCTCGCAGCCGCCTACAAGGGGCTGGCCGCCTTGCTCATGAAACACGGTGGTCGGGATTTCGTCAGCGGTACGCCGATCGACCTCAACACCTACTTCAACAACGCCATCGACATTCACCATGTGTTCCCCCGTGCATGGTGCGAAAAGCAGAAATTGCCCAAGGAGAAATGGAACAGCGTGGTCAACAAGGCACCTCTGGCCGCTGGCACCAATCGTTTCATCAGCGGGGATGCGCCCAGCGTGTACCTCGCCCGCATCCAGAAAGCCAAGCAGGTGGCCCCCGATAGCCTGGACGAGTTTCTGCTCTCTCACGTGATTCCGGTGCCTGCGCTGCGCTCGGATGACTTTGATGCGTTTGTCCGCCAACGCGCCACCGCACTGTTGAAGCTGATCGAGCAGGCCATGGGCAAAGCCATTGCCGGGCGCGACAGCGAAGAAACGGTCAAAGCATTTGGAGCGGCACTGTCGTCATGAGCAGGTCGGATGTCGTCAGTGCCCTGTGTCTCCCGGATAGCGCGCGGGTGGATCAGCGCGTGCCCAAGAAGCTGTTGCTGGAGAACGGTGCGCCCACCGCGTCTGACAAGCGCTTGATCACCGATGCGATTGAAGACATTCAGTGGCTGGCCGCCCTGAAGCCCAACACCATCGGCGTGCCCGAGTACCGCGATACGCAGCGCGAATACCTGGAGGTCGCGGTGCTGGCCGTCACCTTGCGAGGGGCCATCACGCACGCCAGCCTTTCACGCTTTGCAGAGCTGGTGCACCGGGCCGTGCCTTACCCGGTGCTGTTGCTGCTGGATGAAAAGCGGGCTGAAGGGCCAACACTGACCCTCTCGCTGGCGCATAAGCGCTGGGCGCATAACGAGGCGGGCAAGATCGTGCTCGACGGCGATCTGGTGTCGGCCTCGCTGTTTCAAGCAGCCGATGGCTCACCTGGAGCTGATGCGAAGGCGGCGTCCCACATTGAGCAGGATTTCATGCAGTCGCTTGCGCTTGCGCGTCAGCCCCAGGCTTCGCTACATGCCCTCTATGAAGGCTGGATCGTATGCGTGCAGGCCCTGCACGCAGCGCGAAGGACGGGAATCTATCAAACCGCTGCAACACCCGAACAGACCGCGGCGCGACGACAGGCATTGATCGATTGCCAGCGGCTGGAAGGCGAAATCAGTCGCCTGCGGGCCGAGGCGGCCAAAGAAAAACAACTGGCGCGCCAGGTGGAACTGAACCTGACGCTCAAGCGCATCCAGTCCGAACTGGCCGCTGCACAACAACAGCTTTGAAGATTGAACGAATGACGGAGAAGACCATGGAAAAACTCAAGGCAGCCAGCCCGGAAGCCCAATCCGCCGACCTGGTGGCTGGCAATATCGAACAACTCAAGGCGCTGTTTCCGGAACTGCTCACGGAAGGCAAAGACGGCGTGGCTGAATCGCACCGGGGATCGCGGAGGCTTTTTGGTTAAAGTAAAACAGGTTCCACAGTCGGCGCTGCAAGTTGCCGATAGTATCGCGCTTCGGCCTCA